>JABHUV010000284.1 GCA_018658605.1 Planctomycetaceae bacterium
AACGCCAGTAATGAAGTTATTGTCTATAACGCTCAGACATTAGTGGAGACCGATCGCTATAAAATTCCTGAAGTAAAGCATGGTGCTGGTGGGATCGCATTTCATGCTGGGAAATACTTAGTCGTGGGGGGCTTACCTGATGGTGTGCAAGAAAACTACTTGTACGAATACGATATGGAATTTGTGTATAAAAAACGACATGTCATTGATAGCGGTTGGACAAGATTGGGGATCCAGGCAGCGACATTTGCTGATGGAAAATGGTGGTTTGGCTGTTACGGTAACACGTTGCTAAAAGTGTCAGTGGATTATGAAGTGTTAGGGCGTTATCAGTTTGATTGCGGCTACGGAATTGAGCAGGCACCGGGTGGTGGGTTGTTAACAGCCAGTGGTGTTTGTAGTGGTGACGCTGGTTGCAGCGGCGCGATTGACCACCGACTGACGCAAACGATGATTGGCAAACAGGTCGTTCAACCGTTAACGCGGATTGGTTTTGGATCGTGCATCAAACAACAGAATCCAGCCCCGTTGTTTTCTAATATTCTCAAATATGACCCAGAACTGTTTCTTTACATCGGTGACAATATCTATGGCGATAGCGAGGATATGACCGTATTACGAGCAAAATACAAAGTGTTAGGAGAAAAGGCAGGGTTTCGTAAACTACAAAAGTCAGCTGTCGTTTTGGCAACATGGGATGATCACGACTATGGCGTGAACGATGGTGGAGCAGGATATAAACAGCGGGTGGCATCGCAACAATTGTTTTCGCAATTTTGGAATGATGTTCCGGATTCGCCGCGTCGTGCGCGAGCGGGGGTGTATGATGCGCATGTGTTTGGCCCACCGGGTGAACGTGTGCAAGTTATTTTGTTGGATACGCGATATTTTCGTTCTGATTTGAAAAAAGCGGAACGTCGTGTGGGTGGACCCTATTATCCAAACGATGATCCACAGGCGACAATGCTTGGCGAAGCACAGTGGCAGTGGCTTGAGCAGCAACTGCAAGTACCCGCAGAGATACGCCTTGTCGCGTCTAGCATACAGTTAGTACCCACAGCCGCGGGGCAAGAAACTTGGGCTAATTTGCCCTTAGAGCGAACTCGGTTTATGGAGCTGGTTTCCAAGACAAAGGCTAACGGATTGTTTGTGATTTCTGGGGATCGACATTGGTCTGATTTCTCGCGGACAACGTCGGGCGTGCCTTACCCGTTGTACGATTTTACCAGTAGCAGTATTAACCAACTGCACGCGCGGGGCACGCCGACGGATAACCCACATCGATTGTTAGATCGTACATTCCACAAGGAGAACTTTGGTACGATTGATATCGATTGGTCCGGCGATGATCCTAAAATTACCGTATCTATTGTGGATCTGAATGGGCAACAACCAATGTCACATGCGTTTCATTTAAGTGAATTGCGACCCAGCCCTGAGCTTCCCAGAGATAAATGATTATGTTTGAAATGACCAGTAAAGATAGATCTGATTTTGACCGAGATGGATATTTCATTGTCCGGTCGTTGTTTGATGCTCACGAAATGTCCGGTTTGTTGGAATTTGCTAAGAGCGATGGGGCATTGGCTAGCGATGCGTACGTGCGACGAGATGCCACAGGCGGAGAAACGCGACTGTCGCTGCGCAACGAACTCGATGATTCACTGCCGTATACTGCTGTCGTTCGCAGCGCTCGTATTGTTAGAACTATGGAGTCGTTGTTTGCTGATGAAGTTTATCACTATCACCACAAGATGATGTTGAAACAACCTCGTATCGGTGGCGCTTGGGAATGGCATCAGGATTATGGGTATTGGTATGACAATGGATGCTTGTATCCGGATATGGGAAGTTGCATGTTAGCAGTGGACCAAGCGACGAAGCAAAACGGGTGCCTGCAAGTACTAAGCGGCTCTCACAAGATAGGTCGCGTTGAGCACGTGCAAATTGGCGATCAAGTTGGTGCCGATCCAGAACGAGTGGCTATCGCTCAACGACAATTTGAATTAGTGTATTGCGAATTAGAGCCTGGTGATGGTTTGTTTTTTCATAGCAATTTACTTCATCGGTCCGATCAAAATCGTAGTGACGCTCCGCGGTGGTCATTGATCTGTTGCTACAATACAAAACACAATGATCCTTATATCACTGACGGGCGACATCCGAATTATTCGCCGCTTGAAGTTTGGTCCGACGACAAGGTGAATGGACTATTGACGTAATATCTGGAAGAGCGGAAAGGTATCGCATGGTGATTCGACTTGTTATTGTTTTTGTTGTTTTGGTTTTTCAGTGCGTTATTTGCATTGCGATGGAAACAGCTGATGTTGTTCCGCAATCACGGGCACACGCCCACAATGATTACTACCAGAAACGACCGTTATTGGACGCTTTACAACACGGATTCACTAGTGTCGAAGCTGACGTCATTCTGCAGGACGGTGACTTAATGGTGGGGCATTCGCGTTTTGAATTGCGCGAAGATCGTACGCTGACAGCACTGTATTTAGCACCTTTGGCAAAACGTGTCAGTCAGAATGATGGCCATGTTTATCGGACGGCTGAGCGTTTTATTTTGTTGATCGACTTTAAGTCCAGTGGCGCTGTATCGCTGGAGGTGTTGAGAAAACAATTAAAGCCATATTTGCACATGTTGACGCGATATGAAAATGGGAAAGTGTACCCCGGTGCGGTGACTATTATTATTTCTGGCAGTCGGCCAGTCGCCGAAGTCGCAGCTTTGAAGACCCGCTATGTATTTATCGATGGACGTTTTCCCGACTTGCAGGAAAAAAAACTGATAGTGACCTCGTTCCGCTGGTGAGTGCACCGTGGAATGGAACGTTTTCATGGCAAGGGTACGGTGATATTTCAGCCAAGGAGTTAGAGAAGTTGCGGTCGATAATTAAAGCCGCACACGATCAAGGTAAATTGGTTCGATTTTGGGCTGTCCCCCATCGTGAAAACCTCTGGCAAGTTTTCTATAATGAAGGGATTGATTTAATCAATGCAGACGATTTACCCCGGCTGCAAAAATTTCTTAAATCACAGAGTGACCGTAAACCTACAAGTCAATGACAGCACTTTTTTGAATGTAATCAACTCCCATGCAGACAACGCCAATTTCCAACGATGACCTAGCCGGCAGTGTTATTTCTGTTCCACCGCTAGCACGCAATGCAGATCTTTCGCTAAATGTTGAAGAGAATCAGCGTATTGTTAAACACCTTGAAGCGGGGGGGGTAACAACACTTCTTTATGGTGGTAACGCCTTGTTGTATCATGTGGCCCCTTCGGAATTTGCGGAGTTGTTGTCGATGCTCGAGACGATTGCAGCTCCTGATTCGTTAGTTATTCCGTCGGTAGGTTCTGCGTATGGAATGATGCTCGATCAAGCTCGTATCTTACGAGATACGCAATACCCAACGGCAATGATTTTGCCGCAACCTCATGTTGTTACCTTTGACGGAGTGGAACGTGGTGTCCGCGATTTTGTTCAGACGGCGGGTAAACCTGCCGTGGTATACATCAAACAGCCAGGTTATCTCGAGGTCGACCATGTTAAACGGCTGGTAGACGATGGTAGTGTGTCATGGATTAAATACGCGATTGTTCATGAGGACCCTAGCAACGACGAATTCTTGACTCGCTTGTGTGATGCCGTCGGGACGCAGCGCATTGTCAGTGGCATCGGCGAACAACCGGCGCTAACGCATGTGCTCGATTTTGGTGTGACTTGCTTTACTTCGGGGTGCGTCTGTATTGCGCCTGCTCTGTCAATGAAGATGTTGGCGGCGTTGAGGGCGAGTGATTATGAAGAAGTAAATCGGATTCGCGGGATTTTCCAACCGTTAGAGGATTTACGTAATGATATAAATCCGGTTCGAGTATTACATGCGGCAGTACACGAGGCGGAAATTGCGTTGACGGGACCCTTGTTGCCATTTATGTCCGACGTAAACAACGCTCAACGGGCACAAATCGGTGCGGCGGCCAAAACATTGTTGGTTCAACAGTAATTATTACGCGAAGCTGTTTCCCCCCCTCCTGGTCATTCACGCACGTATTTCTGTTTACGCGTCTTGGTGCAAATTGATACAATATATAGATGACTGTTACACGTCGACAATTTCTGAGTAGCACTGTTGCCGCAGGTGGTGCAGGACTTTCCCTAGGGCAGGTATTGCGTTTGCAAGCCGCCAATAAAATAAAGTCGACCAACGATACCGCAATTATTCAGATATGGCTGGGAGGCGGCCCGAGCCAATTTGAGACATTCGACCCCAAGCCAGAAGCGTCGGTAGATATCCGCGGTCCCTATGGCACTGTTGGTACGGCACACAGCGGAATTCGGTTTTGTGAAACCATGCCGTTAACCGGTAAAGTAATAGACCAAGCCACGCTAATTCGTAGCGTGGCACATTCGACAAATGGTCACTTCGTTGCGGCCCACTGGTTATCCACGGGCTACGCTGGCACAAATAACGTTGCGTCTCATCCGAGCGCTGGAGCGATCACATCACATTTTTGTGGGCCTAATCAACCCGGCATGCCAGCCTATGTATTGTTATCCGAAGAGCAGACACGCAATCCGAACATCGGCGCGGTTATGGGCACGGGGCACCTCGGCAGTAGTACCGCGCCATTTACAATTTTACAAGATCCATTTCGGTCACCGTTTGGACACGAGAAGTTAGCAGCGGCCGTGTCAAATCTACAATTAGCCGATAATGTCACCCTAGATCGCATGTCAGATCGTAAAACTTTGTTGCAACACCTCGACACGATACAACGTAATCGCGATAGTGCTCGGACGATCGTTCGCATGGATGCTTTTAACGATGTCGCGTTTGATATCGTGACAAGTGGGAAAGCTCGGCAAGCCTTCGATTTGTCACAGGAGTCAGAAGCTACGCGGCAGCTTTACGGCTCTCATCGCTGGGGCCAGTCAGCGCTGCTGGCACGTCGTTTGGTTGAATCGGGTGTAAGTTTTGTGACGATCAATACCGCGCCCGATTCACTTTGCTGGGATTGGCATTTGAATATTGTTAATGATGATCGGCCAACAGATGGTAGCGACGGGCCTAGTCGAGGTATGGATATTTCTGGGCCTCCGCTAGATCAAATGTTACATGCGTTGATTACCGATTTAGCAGATCGGGGATTGGACAAAAAGGTACTTGTCGTCGTGTGGGGCGAGTTTGGACGGACTCCGCGGATCAATGAAACTGGTGGGCGTGACCACTGGGGCGCGTTGATGAGTATGCTGTTAGTCGGTGGTGGACTAAAGATGGGGCAGGTTATTGGTGCTTCCAACGGAAATGGCGAAATGCCGATTGACCGGCCTGTTCATCCTGAAGAGGTACTCGCGACGATGTATCGGCATCTGGGTATTAATCTTAATGCACACACCGTTAATCGCGAGGGTCGTCCGATTCCACTGCTTCCAGATGGTGAACCAATCGTCGAATTGCTGTAGATTAGATCCTCGCAGATATTTGTTTATTCTTTTAAGGGCGTAGTTGTCGTATGTTGTCTGGAAAAATTGCATTGATAACAGGTGCGGGGCGCGGAATCGGTCGTGGGTGTGCATTGGAACTTGCTAGAGCAGGCGCTGATGTGGTGGCCAATGATCGGCCGGATAGCCCTGATCTAACCGAGCTGGTTACAGAAATCGAAGCTCTCGGTCGCCGATGTGTGGGAATCGCGGAGAACGCCTTTTCGCGAGAAGGTTGCCAAGTTATTTTCGAGCAGAGTATCGAAGCCATGGGATCAATCGACATCCTTGTTAGCAATCCAGCGTTTAGTCAACGTGCACCCTTTTCTGAATACCCCGAAGACCTCTGGGAACAAACACTCAAAGGTACGCTGACTGCAGGGTTTCATATGAGCCAAATCGTATCGAATTATATGGTGGAACGCGGTGCAGGAGGGAAGATTACGTTTATCTCGAGTGTTCAAGGCGAGCTGCCTGCCGCGTTAAGCGTTGCCTATAACGCAGCCAAAGCCGGCGTGAATCATATGATGCGGACAATTGCGATGGAGTTATGTCAGCATCGGATCAACGTGAATTCGATAGCACCCGGTTGGATCGATACGCCTGGCGAACGACTTGCATTTACCGAAGAACAGATTCGCGAAGAAGGCGCACAGCTTCCCTGGGGAAGACTTGGGCTGCCCGAGGAAATAGGTAAAGCAGCTGCGTTTCTTTCTTCTTCCGCTGCCGACTATATCACCGCCACGGTGCTACCCGTTGACGGCGGGTTTCGCTATCGTCAGGAATTCAATGCGAACGGGTGACATGTAACGATTCAACTGAATTTCTTTGCTAACTTCCAAACGCTTTTCTTAACAGTTCGAGGCTCTTGGGGATCGCCGTTTCATGAGATTCTTCACCTTCGAACTCAAGTGAAATGTACCCGCGGTAATCGACTTTGTTGAGTATCTTGGCGATGCGTTTATAGTCAATGTCGAGCGTGTACCAAGTGCCACCGCCAAAGTAAGTCTTGGCTTGTACGTATACGCATTTTGGTGCCATCGCTTCAAATTGTTCGTATTGATTTTCTAGAAAATTACCTGTGTCGGCAGTTACCTGCAACCACGGTGAGTCGATCGTGTTGACGATACGCATGACCGCTTCCGCCGTCCGCCCGATTCCCCAGTGGTTTTCAAGCCCGAGAGTTACTCCACACTCCGCTGCCTTGTTTAAACATTTTTCGATGCTGTCGATGACCCATTTAAACCCATCTTCATCGGTGTACCCTTCAAGCCGCGGTTCAATTCCCTTGTTGGCCATTAACGTATCAAAGTCCTTTGACGTCCCCCAGCGTCCCGTGTTGATGCGAATGGTGGGAATGCCCATGGCATAAGCGAGTTCGATGCACTTCAGCGTATGATCGATATTCTTTTGGCGGAAATCGGCATCGGGTGAGACGAAGCTTTGGTGAGTGGAGAAGCCGCAGAGGCTCATTCCATTTAGAAAAGCGCGTTGTTTCAGCATCTGCAAATAGTCATTGTCCTCGCGTGTCATTTGAACATGCAGGATTTCAACCGCGTCAAATCCAGCTTCAGCCGCTAAGTCGATGCAGTCTTCGATCGGGAGCTTGGTGTCTTTACGGTACCGCCAATACGAATAGGTCGAAACTCCAATGGGATTGGACGGGCGCTTGGTTGTGGTCGTCGCTGTTGCTGCGGTTAGAGTTGGGACTGCTTTTGTGGAAGCAACAGCGCCCGTTGCTAGTGCGGTCCCGATAAAATTGCGGCGGTTAAAATGCATGGCTGGAGTCCTTGAAAGTTGTTAATTGAACGCAGGTTAGAAGTTAATGGAGCAGCAATTATAACTTGAAAATAGAAAATTGTTGTGCGATGTGCATGCCGGCCTTGGTGACTGTACGTTGTGCTTTGCTGTTGGATAGGAGGGCAGCATTTGTATGGTTTAGGTGAATGAAATGAACCTTATCACGTTGCGGATCCGGTAATTTGGCGAAACGAGTGATGCTCTCGGAAATGAATGGATGTGGAATCTGAGAGATGTCGCGCCCCGGTAACTCGGCATTATCGAAAAAAGTACCATCAAGGTACGCTCGGTCGACAGACGTGATTTGTTTCTCGATGCGGCGATCCCATTTGTCCCATTTGTCGATATCTGGAATGAATAACACTTTGCGATCGGGGCCCGCGATGATAAATCCAACCGTTTCAGAGAATTCATCCCGATGTGGTACTAGAAATGGAGTAATTGTTAACCGACTGTTGAGCGCAATGGGTTCGTCGGCCTTGAGAGGCAGTAGTGTGATGTTATTGAGCTTTACCAACAGACTCCAAGGTCCTTGTGTTTCTAAAAAAGTTTTGCATCGTGGCATGGTTGAGACAGCTACACCCTGAGTACCCATTATCTCGCGGCCTAAATTGATTAGACCCGCATAATGTCCAACATGAGCGTGGGTTAGGAATATTCCCGAAACGGGTTTCCGTTTTTGATTGATGGGAGCATATTTGTCGAGTACAGATAGCTGTGCGGGAAAATCAGGGGTGCAGTCAATGATCCAGCGTTGTTTTGATATGGGATCAATGATTCCTAGTGACGTGACATGACTTCCCGTAGTACGACTCGACCGTAACGATTGACAGCATTGTTTTTCACAACCGGCTTGGGGATAACCGCCGTCTTGAGCTGTTCCCAATACTAAAATATAGGGGGTATCAGGGACATCCGCAGCCGTCAAAACGTCACCGTTTAAGAGGCTGTAAACACAGGTAACGATAGCCAAGTAAATAGTTCGCATATGTCTATTTTGGGGTTTCAGCAGAATAGGTGAAGGGAAACTTGTTGGGGCGCACTTGGATTTCCGTGCAGATGCTGTATTTAAAAGCGAGCAAGCCTGGTAATTCAACTTGCACGTAATATGCTATCCAGCCAGATTTAGGCGCTGGGAGGTTTACACCGACAGAATTATCACCGACCAAATCTTGAGATGTCCATTTGCTCTGGCGGAAGTCGCGTGTCTCACTGGTCGCCGTCCACAAACGTGCCTGACCGTTTTCACCCTTCCATTTAACATGAAACAAGCCGTCGGAACCATGTTGCCACTTCATCATTTCCAACGTCTCACCGTCGATTGATTTCTTAAAGAATGTTGCTACCGTCGGGGCAATTGAGGCACCCAGTCCGTGACCAGCATTGGCTAAATAATATAGGTGTTTAGTTCCAGTTAATCCTGGATAATAGAGACTCGAGGCATCCACAGTCCAGTAGGGATCGTTGGTTCCGAGTACCATTAGCTTGGGTAGGGTTAGGCTTTGGCGATATGCGTAGGGGTCGACGATCGATGCAAGTTGTTTGCCGCGGGGTGTTGTTAATCTATCTTGGATTTTCAGTCTAGAGTAAGGATCGATTTGACCACTGAATTTACCGTATGATTTGATTTGTTGTTCCATCTGCGGTTGCATGTTGAGCATGTCGATAACCATTGGAGCGATCGCGATGACGCGTTTGTCCGCAGCTGCTGTTAACCAAGTAGTCCAGCCTCGTTTTGATGCGCCAGAGATTACGAAACGCGTAATAGCTGCTCCAGCTTTCTCCGTCATAACTGTAGAGACGGTGTCCATTGCCCGCCGCGCACTTTCTACCATCGGTATTAGCAGCGGCCAGTCATCGCCTTGATTGGTGAGATATTTGTCAAAGGTAAATGCGATCAAATCATCTTCGCGTAGCCCATCGTGCAAAGGCTGGTTCGGGACTTGCTGAAGAATAGCAACAGGCGATTTGGACATGGTTGCAATGACACCGAACAGTTGAGCTTCGGCGGAATCGGCCTGCGGTTGACTGCTGCTGGCCGATCCACCAGTAATAAACAAGACTGCAGCATCCGTATGGTCCACGTCGGCCGGCACGAGAATCGAAAGCCAATGCGTCCAAGGCGCACCTTGCCATGTTTGAGATGTCATTTTGTAGGAATAAGCCTTACAAGCACCCACTTGGAATTCGCCGACGGAATCGAATTTATAGGAATCGTCCACTGTCGTAGTTGTGGCGAGACCTTGCGCGATTGGCTTGTCTTGAGAAAATGCAGCCGGCGTGATTAGTGCCGGTACAAGCAACGCCGTAATTAGAATAAAAAGCGTTTTGATTTGCAAAATATTGTCATTCCAGAGGGTTGCTTTGACTGAAGAAATTACTGTTTAGAAATAAAACAGTAAACCTAGTAGAATATATGCAGTAGCAAATGAACATCACCAATTGACTGGAAATGTTGACGCTGGCAGCGACACTATTTTCGCGACGACGCTATTACTGATTTACCATTCGTAGTTAGCACGTGAATTTCGTGTAATGAAACGTTAGGTGAAAAGAATTCCCAGACGACCTGTTTGTCGCGGGTGATTTCAAATGCACGAGGTTTATCGGGGGCTTGTTGGTGATAGCTGCAGATGACCGTGTTGCCATTGCCTAGCCGCTGTGCACCACAGGGATCATCAAATCTCCCGGCAACATGGCTATTGTCAACTCGCCAGACAACTTTCCCAGATTGATCAAACTCGACCGTTTTGTTGCCATGGGTGAGGTTTACCAAGATGTTATTGGATTTTAGTAGTATTGCGGTGAAAGGCCAGTTTTCTCCCGTTCGGCCTCCAAGTTCAGCGAGATCTGTTTTGATGGTAAGTTTCACATTGCCCTGATTGTCATATTGTTTGATAGCGAATCCGAGTAGATGAGGGACTAGATAATCACCGTTGGATAGTTTTCGAGCCATGCGGGTTTGCATATGAGCGTTGTTGGTGTCGGGTTGCAGGGGCACGTTGACGGCAATTTTACCGGTTGGAGTGATCTCCAAGATGCGTGGTTTAGCTCCGCGTTCCACGACCATCGTATTTCCGTTTTTAAGCCGCACGACAGTCCCCAATTCTTTGTTAACGGGATCCAATTTATATTCAAATACGAGTTTTCCGTCTCGAGTATATTCGCGGGCGCTGTTTGCAATGGAAACGAGCACATTACCATTTGGTAATACAAATCCGTCACGTGAACGTCCGGGTACTTGCCATTTAATGCGGTTGTCTTCGCCAATAATAGCAGTGATGGAACCAGTTACCAGAAATGAATGTCGAATACCGGATTCACTTTTTTGAGTGCCTAGGGTTTGCACGTCGTTTTGAGCGTGTGCGCGCGTATTTAGTTGGCAGCAGGCAAAGATTGCACTAAAGAAAATAGCTGGGACGAATTGTTTGTGTATCGAAAACATGTGTTGGTTCCTGTTGTTAAAAACAGCCAGCGTCATATTTCGACGCGTTGGCTAGATTGATGTTCTTTTATTTTGACTTAATCCAGTTAATTGAAAAGGTTGTAAATGAGACAGTTTGGTAGTTGTCTTTTTCGAATAGAATGCCGACTTGTCCAGTTGGCAACCGAACGAGATTGGAATAGGCACCACCGCCAGCGTAGATCACTTTTTGCCAAGGCCATGTTTTGCCATCGTCCGGGCTCATGGAAATCGTTAGATGATCGCGCCCTTGGCCGGCCGGGTTACTGTGCAGGAGAATGCCGTTGCCATCGTTAGAAAAAGAATAACGTAGAATACTGCCTTGGCAGACCGGAGTTTGCAGTGCATCGTCCAAATAGACTTCCGCAAATGTGCTACCACCGTCATTGCTAATCGCCATGGCGCGATTGTGTTTGCCGTGATAGGATCGCATCGATTGGAGAACGCCGCCGTTGGATAATTCAGCTACCGCCGATTCGTTTGTTTTTTCCGGTTGGACTGCCCCAATTTTCCAATGTTTGCCGTTGTTGTCCGAATAGACAATGTGGCTGCGATACGGGTGGAGGTCTTTGTGGGTATGATCCGAATGATTACAGGGGATGACCAAACGACCTTTATGAGGACCACGGGTGAGTTGTATTCCATTTCCTGGGCCCGTTGCGTACCAGCGCCAATGGTCTTTGCGAGTACTGCTGCTGATGCGTGTGGGTGCGGCCCAGTGGTTGCCGTCGTCGATTGACGATGAAACAAAAACGTGTCGTGGGTGTTTGCTCGTACCGGCCTTGATAGCACCTTCATGATCACTGCCAAAATTCCATGTTAGTAGCAACCAGATGGTACCTGTGCTTTGATCAACGACGGGGGCAGGGTTACCACAGGTATTATTTCCATCGTCCCATACGAGTATCGCTGGGCCCCAAGTTTCCCCGTGGTCAGCAGATCGCTTGACAAGCAAGTCAATGTTTCCAGCGTCACCTTGGGAGTCTTTACGCGCTTCGATGAATGCCAGCAGCGTATTTTGCTTTGTTGCAATAATTGCCGGAATGCGGTAGGAATTGTATCCGGCTTCGCCTTTCTTGAAGACCGTTGTAAAGGTTCGCGGTGTGGTTTGTGCTTGGCACGTACACGCCAAGGCTAGCAAGATGAAGAACGCTGTTCGCATGGTTAATCCGAGATGCAAATAGTTGATGGGCAACAGAAGTGTGCCTCTATCATATCAGTTTATCGGACGCGAGAAGGGCTCCAAACTCGAACTGCCAGCAACGAATCGCCGGTTTTTCGTTTTTCCTATTCAGCGTTGAACGGTTGGGTGAAAAACCAAGGTTCCGCGGGGAATTGATTAATTTCAAGCGTGTATTGTCCCACAAATCCTTCAATTCCCCCGTCGACTACTACGTAGTACTGTTCACCAGCGGTAACTGGGTACATGCCGCCGGGCCAGTAACTAAGTGGCTGAGATTGATACGCAAGCAAGTCGTCAGCTGTGAATGCAATGTCCCGAATCGAGATTTCAAAATCACTTGCGAAATTAGGGTCGTCGTAGACAAGTGGGTCGTCTTCGAAATAACAGATCACTATCTGGTATTGTTCGTTTCCCTCGCTATCAAAAAAGCGAACGTCTGGGAATGCGTCAATCGTCCAATCCGATGCATAGGTGGCAGTCGAAATGAAATCGTCAGTGGCGGTTAGTAGAAAAACATCGACATCATCTGTAGTGTCAACGTGACTGATGCGTTGTGAAAAGTTGTCTTCAGTTTCAAGTATCGTGGCATCCGGGCCAATTACGTCGACGTGGATGTCATCACCCATGACCGAATCGGCGGTGGGTTGCCACTCGTAATTGCCCCAATGAGCAACATCAAGCATGTACTCGCCTGGCACATCGTTTAACGAATCAATACTAAGGTAGTATGTTCCCGCGGTAACGGTAATTCCTGCGTAAGCGCCCTCATGATTACCTTGGATCAGGGCGATGAGTTCGCCTGTGTTATCGGTTACCGAAAGTTTCAGTAGTGATTCATTGTCCAGAGGGTAAACCGAGAAATCGAGTTGTCCTTGTTCGACAGCGATTTCGAAAGTGTCCACATCCTCGACCCAATCAATATGGCTGGTTAGGTTATGATAGCCGTATTCAATTTCGAGCGCCGTTGCCGTTTCTGGGGTGTCACCGTGAATGTCGTCGCCTTGATTGGAATCCGTGGTTGGTTCCCACCAGTCATCCTCATATTGATAGACGTCCAGTACGTACTCACCTGTGTCAGTCGGTGTTGTGCCCGTGATAACGATGTAATAAGTGCTTGCTGATTCCACGGGCATATCAATATTTGAATCGCCCCATTGATCGATGCCGCCGACGTTGTTCGTGGCAATGGTTTCCAGGTTGGCATTGAGCAGTTCAACCGTCAAACCGTGTGGTACATCAATATTGTACAAGTCAATAGCGACGCGGTCGTCGGACGCGACAAATTGAAATGCATCGGCGTCGTAGGCATTATTTAATTCGGAATCGATAAAGGTATAGCCCCAATCCATTTCGAGCATGGCAGCGTCAGTGCCGGGGACGTCAGGATAGCGGTCGCTTTGCTCACCTGCGGGAAAATCTTCCGTGTCAATAAAGGGATCAAAATCGGCAAGCAGGTTGATGATGCCCACAACATCTGCAGGTGAAAGAAAGCCGTCACCGTTGGAATCCATATAAAATGATGCAACATCGTTCATGATGTCATGTAAAATCGGAGGCGCTGCGGATTCTTGCAGCGTGTTAGTGACGCCAAGATTCAATTCGTTAATGGGTAGCAACGCGTCGATCGGTGTGACATAGGTATCGCCATTGATATCCATCGAATTCAATGGATTTTGCCAGGGACTTGCCGATAACACAATTCGACTTTCTAGTGATTCAACTTGCAGACGTGTTGAACTGCGCTTCCGCTGTCGAGTAAACATGTGGTGACCCCGAAACTGATTGATTAGACAGTTATTGATTGCTTGTATATACGAAATTGCGGAGGGTAATGTCAACGCATTTGTGAGTACCCATTAACCCATCAATTCACGGATTGGGGTGGGATCGGAGACTAGGTGAGTTGGTCGACCGTTGGGTGTGTACAGCATTTGATCGGGGTTGATACCGAGTTTTGCGTAGACTGTCGAGACAAAGTTTTCGGGGCTCTTAACGTTATCCACCGCAGAATAACCGTTGCGATCTGTAGCGCCGACGATTAAACCGCCCGGAGTACCACCACCGGCGATTAAGACACTCATTGCATTGGACCAGTGATCGCGCCCGCCGCGGCTGTTAACCTTCGGGGTACGCCCGAACTCGCCGAGTGCTAGGACAAGTGTTTCTTCGAGCATTCCTCGTTCATCCAAGTCCTCAATCAACGTGGCAACGGTTTGATCCCAAGATGGTAGGCGTGGCTTGAGTTCGGTGAAAATATCACGGTGATGATCCCAGCCGCCATCATATACGGTGACAAAAGGCACGTCGGCCTCAACCAGTCGACGGGCTAACAGGCATCGTTGTCCAAAGGAGTCACGCCGGTAACGGTCGCGAATCTTATTAGGTTCACGATTAATGTCAAAGGCGATTTGAGCTTGAGCGGACATGACCAAATCGTATCCTTGTTCGTAGTACTGTTGAATTGCTGCCGCCGGATCACCGGAAGTTTTGTCATTAAGACGCGTAAGATTGTCGAGTCGACTGCGGAGGCCTGAGCGAGATTGAAATTGTTTGTCATCAATTCCACTGGGAACCGTAACGTCACGAACTGTAAATCCACTGCTGTTCGGATTGTCGGGGACAACGAACGGGGCATATTTGGCGCCGAGGAAATTCGGGCCACCACTACGGCTCATCCGCGGCAAGCTGAAATAACCCGGCATGGGGCTTTGTGGGTGACGTTGGTCATGCTGATAGCTCACAACGGATCCCATGCTGGGGTGGAAACTAACAAACGCTCCACAGCCCACTGGAATGCGCGGCGGGGCACCTGTCATCATGTAATGGTTCCCAGCACCGTGGTTGGCTTGGTTGTGGCGGATCGAACGGATGACGGAGCATTTTTCAGTGAGTTTGGAAAGTTGTTCCATTTTTTCACTAAAATGAACCCCAGCGATCGTGGTTTGGATCGCTCCAAATTCTCCACGGATTTCTTGAGGTGCACCCGGCTTGGGATCGAACATTTCGTAATGAGTGGGCCCGCCGTCCATCCAAATTAAAATACAGCGTTTGGCAGTGGCAGTTCGTGGCGAGGAATCTCGGGCAATTGCTTGAGCGTGCAATAAGTTGGCTAACCCGCCGCCAAGCATGCCGCCTAGTCCGAACTGCAGGCAGTCTCGGCGATTTATTGATTCACAATTTGTGTGCGTTGCCATACGAGGACTCAATGTGTGATCGAGGATTTGTTCCGCAAGTCTTTATAATATTATAGATGAAAACGGGCTGCGAAATAATATCAATTAGCACAACTTACCACCTGTTGTGGTTAATTGGGGCTGAGTTGGACTGAAAACGTGGTTTCCTGAGGAATGTCGAGGGAAACAATTATTTCCAGTGTTGATTTATCATCACTAAGGGCGGTTGATGTGATTTTACCGGCACTAGTACGATATGTTGTAGTCGCGGGAACGAGGAAGCGGATCGTGGCACCTTTAAAATCCATCTTAAGTTCGTTGGTAACCGTTGCCGAATAGGTATCGTTGTCAACGGTTTGCTTGATCCGTAACGGCATGACTTGCGTCCTCGCAAACGGAATTGCAGCTGTCGGATGATCGTTATAGGTACAAGATTCTACCTTGCCATCCTTAAATTGGATGACTCGAAAACTGTTGGAATTTGTCTTGCCAACTCGTTGTGTTTGGGTCCCGTCGATAATCATGGCTTTGCTCCCGAGTCCGTGTGCGTCGTGAATCAAGCGGACTTTGTGATGATTGAGGAACTCGATGGGTGCGTTGGACTCGAAGCCATTGATGATGTTGTATGTAGAGTCGGGATAACGATTGAAAAATCCACTGGCGGCCTCGGTGCCATGAAACCATGGTAGCGCGTAGTTGAGAACGTTAATTTTAGGCGTGAGTGGAACGATCTGTATATCCGCACCGTACCAATGTTTGTGGCCAGGCATTTGGTGGTTGCCAAAATTCACCATGTAGGGGGATCGTAGCGAGGCCATGGCGCCTGAAATATAGGCAGGGTTTACGCAATTGCTGGCGAGTACCATATCTGGGGTAATGATGTTTACCATGGTGCACAGTCGTTGTAGATACTCTGCTTGGTACTGCCCTGAGGTATCGAGGTGCCCCCACGATACGAAGCGTGGGTTTTGAGCATAGTTTGCAATAATTGCTACCGATCGTGGTGACTTTGCCACGCTAGTACGTCCGTCGCCTTCGATGGCGATTTCTAGATTATAAATCCCAAGGGGCATATCTTTAGGTATGGTTATTTCAACTTCACGATCGTAATAATGTGCGCGATCGGATAATTCGCGAAACTGGAGGGTTTTTGAAATTGTCTTGTTACCGATTTCGCGTTTAATACGGACAGTTTTGATCGTTGCAGCAAATCCAAGGAACCTGGCACGAAAAGTTGATCCGCGCGTGCGTATCGCCTGATTATTAATGCTCGGATAGCGGAAATGATATGCAGTGGTGCTAACGGTTCGTTTTAAAAACGGCATCGTCAGAGGCGTTACGGTGTTGGCTGTAATGTCAAAGGTTGAACTGCTTGTTAATTGCCAACCAGATGCTTGAATAGCAATTTGATAATTCGTGCCTGTTGGTAGTAACAGTGAACAGGTTCCGGATATCCGATTCCGAGCGATTGTGGAGCGAATGATTTTGTCGCCTTGAATAACAATCAGGCGGCAATCGGTCAGGAATTGCGATCGTTCACCAGATAATTGGAAGGCGACGCTTCCCGTTGTAGCCGGGAGTGTCCAAAAACCGTCAATCCGGCATCCGGTTTGATTGTTCACGGCGGCATGGCGGATTTTTAGAATATGATCGCCAGGCTTGAGACCATGTGCGAGGAGATGTTCGCGACCCGCATGCGTGCAATGTACCGTTTTTACAACCGTACCATCGATGCTGCATACAAGTCGTCCTTGACTAGCGGCTCCTTGCCCTGAATACTCCGGCGTGTTTTGCCCGGCCAGTCGGATACCGATGGCCGTTCCTGAAAATGGAATGGTCAATTCAGCACCGTCTTGGTAGCTTTTTAGATGAGCCGAATGAGCGTATCTGAATTGATCCCGCTGCCAACTTCCGGCCTTTTCGACGCTGTCGCTATTGGTCGCGCTAATCCAAGACCAGGCGGTAGGTATCGGTGTGGCTGTTCGTTCTGCAGCGATACTTGAATATGCCAAGACAGCAATGAGAGCAACGATGGTGAGGGGAGTGGATCTAGATGTCATGGATTTGTTGGGAGTCGTCGCTCAAACATAAAGGGTTTGTTGGGGTCACGAGTTACCGTAACTTTAACTGGCGGCGCGATGCCGCCCTGGTCAACTTGGACTCGAGTAATTAAGTCAGTCCCTAACGGTTTGTCTTGGATCCACTTGTGACCATCGCCGTGCAGATAGAGTAGCGGGACGTTGGTTGTTTTCACAATTGGCACTAGCGGTGTGAAAAAATCGTTGTGGTTAATCATCGGGTGTGCGTGTCCAAACAAAACGATGGCGTGAAAATTCTTATGGTTGGCCTTAAGGGTCGATTCAATCCAGCTAATGTTCTGTGCGTGTCGAGTTTTCCATTCTACAGCATCCTGCACTCGACCACCTACAAGGTTAATCCCAATGAACAGAACTCCGTCAATATTGAAGGTGAAGTTTTCATTGCGAACCTTTTGGCGGTTGACTACAAAATCGTATTTCCATTTCGTATCAAAGTTGTTGAAGTGCTTCTGCCAATACTTCCAACCTTGCGCAGGGTTTTCGCAATCATTCCATTCGTTATCGCCTGGAATGATAAACGTGGGGAGTTTTGATTTTCCGAGCATCGAAGCAACTTTGGTGTAAACTGATTCGTCACAGGGGGTGGCACCGTTTTTGATGTCACCCACATGGATTAGGAACTGTCCGTCGGTCGGCAGGTTTTCTATTTGTTTGGGCAGTAGAAGATCTTCTTCCGGAGCGTAGGGAACATCTCCCATGGCATAGAAAGCTACGGGTGCTGGTTCGGCTCCGAGCGTTGCGATGCAAAACAGCAGGCTTGCCATGCTGGTTAGGATCGTCGACTTGGGCCATGGTATAAAGCAGAATTGCAAGTTGGGGCGGTCGGACATAATGATTTCCGGTATGATGGAGTGAAGCAATGGTTCACCTTCATTAGAACCAAACTCGCGGGCAATAGAAATCGCCCCGGGCGAGTTTTTACCGGTTTCGCTAACTCAAATACACACAAGGATCTAGAGAATGGAATTTTGTCAGAATGTATTTCTGTTGGCAGACGAGGGCGGTGAGTTCGCCGCAATGGCGTTGGCTGTTGGCATACCTGCCGTCTTGTTTATTGTTTGCTTGGTGTATTACTGGAAATCTACCAAACGGAAACGGCTTATTGAAGACACCCCCACTTCGAAGGTTAAAGGCGTTTTTATCGGACTCAATGAAGTCATAGGTGCTGTGGAATTACGTTATCCACTGCAAAGTTATCTCAATGAATCACCCTGTTGTTGGTATAAATATTCAATTGAGGAACATTACACGCGGACCCGAACGGTAACCGACAGTAAGGGCAACACACGCACGGAAACTTATTCCGGTTGGGAAACGGTGGATTCAGGTACGGATCGAGCCTCGTTCAATCTCGTGGACGATACTGGGAAAGTACACGTCCTTCCCAATCAAGCCGAGATGGAGGGGGAAAAGGTCTTTAGCCAACGTTGTTCGATTAGCGATCCGTTGTACTACGGCAAAGGACCGACGATGAGTGTCAGCGGTTCCAACCATCGCCGCAAATTTACAGAGTCGGCAATTGTCGAGCATGACGATGTTTATTTGTTAGGATCAGCCCGGATGTCGGACGTTGCTGCGAAGGTCGAAATTGCGTTTGATGAAGATGACGATGTCTTTATGATTTCGACGAAGTCTGAGTCAGAATTAGTGTCTCGCTATACATGGCGGATCTGGCTAACGGCATTTGGTATTGTTGTTTGCGGTGCGCTGCTGCCGATGGTGATCTGGGGATTAGTGAATCAGGATTTGGCGAATGCCGCGTCTGAGACTTGGGGATGGATGATTCTGTCGGGGCTCGGAAGTGTGGCGTTGACAATGCTGATGTACGTTATCTTGGTATTTAATGGATTGGTTTCTACGCAACAGCGTTTATTGCGAGCTTGGAGTCTTATTGATATTCAACTCAAGAGACGTTATGACCTGATAGCGAATCTGGTTAATGTTTGTCAGTCCTATATGCAGCATGAACAGGAAACATTAGAACTGGTTAGCAAGGCAAGGGCAGGGGGCGGCAACGCAAGTGAGATGCCGTCAGCCTCGGAAGTGCAAGCCGGGGAGCAAACTACTCAAGTTCAGCAGGTCGTGATTCAGCGACTGTTCGCATTGAAAGAAGCTTACCCCGAATTGAAAGCAGATCAATCGATGACGGACTTGCAAGATGCGATAACGGATACCGAGGATCGGCTAGCGATTGCACGAACGTTTTATAATGCAGCCACCGCAAATTATAATACAAGGATCAAACGCGTGCCGGAAATCTGGTTTGCGTCTATGTTTGGATATAAACGCGCGGCTTTTTATGCGGTGGATTCGGCTCAAACAAAGAATGTCGATGTGGCTGTTTTATTAGGGGAGTGAACTGTCACGTGGTTCACTCATTGGCGATTGAGAACTATTAAGACGAGGATAAATCAATGCTAAAGTATATTTCCATGGTTCTGTGTTTGACGCTGACTTCCGCGGTTGTGTATGCGGATGAACTGCGTGTGATGACGTTAAACATCCGCAATGATAATCCAAACGATGGTTTGGATAACTGGAAATACAGAGATCATGTCGTTGCCTCAATGTTTGCCAAACATAAGGTGGATGTTGCTGGTCTGCAGGAGGTGAAACATGGGCAGTTGCTGCGGTTGAATGAATTGCTGCCGAGCTATGCGGCAGTGGGAGTGGGACGTGACGACGGGAAAACCAAAGGCGAGTATTCACCAATTTACTATCGCCGGGATCGATTTGAATTAGCGGGAAATAAAACCGTTTGGTTATCTGAAAAACCGGAGCAGGTGGGTAGCAAAAGCTGGGATGCAGCCCTGCCTCGAATTGCCACGTTTGCCTGGCTAAGAGATAAAACCAGTCAAAAAATACATCTTGTGGTCAATACTCATTACGATCATCGGGGTAGTATGGCGCGTAAAGCAAGCTCTACAGTGATCGTGCAGTGGTTACAACGGGTACGTGAAAAAATTAAGCCTACAACCGTGACAGTGATGGGAGATTTCAACTGCCGAGAACATTCGCCACCTTTTCAAGAATTGGTCTCTAAGTCCTCCCTAGTGGATTCACGTAGTCGTGTCGGAAACTATTCCGGCCCCGATTCGACGTGGAGTGGTTTTAAGAAAGTCGTACCAGGGCAACGAATCGACTTTGTTTTTGTGGACAAGACGATGAAGGTCAAATCCCATGTAACCGATCCAACTCAAGTCAAAGGTCGCTTTCCCTCGGATCATCTGCCGGTCATCATCGGTATAACACTGCAGGATTAGCTGATCGACCAATGGGTTTTAACCGTTGGTATTGTATTGGAAGTGCTATAATATAATAAGTTAGGATGCATTAGTGGTTAAGTGGAGTGTCGGGTTAATTGGTTCGCAAGAAAAGGAGTAGGGCAATGTCTTGTGCGGAGGGAAAACGAGCATATCAAGGTTCGGCCTTGTCACGTCGTTCCGCATTGCAAATCGGCGCTGGAATGTTCGGCTTGAATTTGCCACAATTACTTCAGGCTCAAGTTGCTAGCGACCGGCAATCTGAGATGTCCTGTATCTTTTTGTTTTTGGCTGGCGGGCCAAGTCACTACGAAACGTTTGATCCCAAGCCGGGGGCCCCTGCCGAGATTCGAGGGCTATGGGATCCGATATCTACCAACGTCCCAGGTGTACAGATTTGCGAGAAGTTACCATTGATGTCCAAGCGGATGGACAAAGTAGCGGTTGTTCGTTCGTGGCGTGGTCGCAGCGGCTCGCATGCCGCAGGCTCGCAGCATGTTGCTAGTGGAATGATTCCTCCAGCGACTGGACAATACTATCCCAACTTCGGGTGCTTGTTATCCACTTTGCTCGGCCCTAAATCGCCCGGTATGCCATCTTTCTTTGGCTTGCCACGAGGTGCTCGCTATACCGAACCAACAGGATATCTCGGTGCAGCACATGAGGCGTTTGATATCGCTGGTGACCCAGTAGAACCTAAAGTTCGAGTGGGCAAATTAAAGCTAGAAAAAATTCGCTTTGAAAATCGCCAATCGATGCTCGCTCAATTGGATAACCTCGGTAAATTAGCGGATAGTTCTGATGACTCAATCGTCTCGCAAGATCAATTCGCGACAGATGCTGTGAATTTGTTGACCAGCGGTCGGATGCAACGAGCGATGGACATTGAAACTGAACCATTGGCGCTGCGTGAACGCTATGGATTGAATATCTACGGGCAACGTGTTTTACTAGCTCGGCGATTAATACAAGCGGGAGCACGATTTGTCACGATCAACCATGCGGTGCAGGGTGGTTTGTTTGGCGACGGTACGACCAACGGGACGTGGGATAATCATGGTTGGCTGTTCGATAGCATGATGTCTTTTGCGTCACGACCTAACGCCGTCCCGAAGGACTCGACGTGGCACTCCTATCGCGGTCCTGGCAACCTACCCCAGTTTGATATGTCGTTGTCAACACTGCTGGATGACTTAGAAGACAAAGGCATGCTCGACACAACCCTCGTCGTGGCGATGGGGGAGTTTGGCCGTACTCCCAAGATTAATAAGACCGCCGGGCGTGATCACTATCCCGGTGCTGGCTGTGCCGTACTTGCCGGCGGTGGTGTCAAGCGAGGCATTGTAATTGGCGAGACGGATTCCAAGGGAACGGAGCCGTCCACTCGAGCATGGTATCCTGAGGACTTTGCCGCGACGATCTATAAGGCAATGGGTATCGATCCTCACACGACCTACTTGCCGCGGCTCGCTCGCCCTACACCCATCTCGCCAGGAAATATCATTGATGGACTGTTGTCCTAAGGAATACAGGATATGAAAACGGTAGTGTTGTTATTGCGTATTGCGGCTGTGCATTGTGTGCTGGTGTTGGTTGCCAATGTGAGTCTGTTTGCTCAGACTGACTTCGATTCAAGCTCGTTACCAAGCGGTTTCTATAAAGATCTGTTTATGAGCAGCGGTGTTAATTTAAGTAGTCGCAAATCACTGCCAGCCGCGGAGTCGCTGGGTTTGTCATATGAGTACTATGCCGGCAAGGACGCCGAGACACAAAATAGGCTGATGACAGGCGATCAACACGATACTAATGGTGTGTTGCTATATCCAGACGGAGCACCTCGATTTCGGATGATCTATGTCAACGGTGGCAGTGCAACAAATCATGGAAAGTCACTGGAGTTGAGTGGACGCCAAACACTGCGACAGTTTTTCAATGCGGGTGGCAGTTATTGTGGGAGTTGTGCGGGTTCTTTTTTAAGCGGACGCAATGTCGACTTATCCAACAATCGACGTCTTGGTTATCTACACATTTATCCTTACAACACGCTCAACACGGGGCTCAAGAAAGAGCAGCTTGATCATGTTATTCCAGACGATTCGCCGTTGTTGAAGTATCGCCAATTTGGAACGGAAAATCGCGTTGAGGGAGTGTATCACAATAATGGGAATTGGATGTCGCTTGAAAAAGGAGAGCATCTTGAGAATACGGAAATCTTGGCAGTTTACGACGCGCCTGGAAAACGCCCCGATCAGGGAGCAGCAATTTGGGCCTACAAGGTGAAGCCCGAGACTGGGCGAGTTGTGAATATAGGTTCTCACCCTGAGGGTGTTACAACAGGTGATCGCTTGTCCCTGACAGAAGCATGTTTTTTGTATTCCCTAGATGGCACTGGAACGGCAACTATCAAGGGGAAACTTGTGGCAGGTGAGACGAGAGAAATGCTTGCCAATACGACGGATAAAACCCCAGCATTTGCAAAAATTGGTGATGGTCAAATTCATTATTTCTCTTTTCAGGTTGAATCTTGTGTTACCACGACGGTGATTGATCTTAACACTGAAGTTGACGTGCAATTGAATCTATATTTAAGTCAGGATCTACCGAAAATAGTGACGAGTGTCCGTACTTATCGCGCTACCGGTGAGGGTAATAAAACGATGCGCGTCCGCTTGGCTCCGGGGACTTGGTATGTTGCTGTGGAATGTGCCAACCGAGTACAGGCAGTTAAGAACGATTCGGAAAGCTATTATGTTTACGATGATCCTCAGGGGTTGCTCAACGGAGTTGCCTATAGTGTGGGATTGCAACAACGGTTGCGGCGTCGATATTTGCGAGTTGTTGGGTCCGTCGATAGTGTTAAATAATTTGATCAAGTGATAGGCAGGCGATACAAATAGATGCGTATTCTTAGTGCAGGAATTCAACACGAGACCAATACGTTTGCCACTACGCCGACCAGTACAGCGGATTTTGCCCGCGACAGTCATCTGGGCAAGGAGTTTGCCGGCGGTGATGCTATTGTTGCACGCTATCAGAGTACCAACACGATTCATGGTGGCTATCTTGAGGGGGCCTTAAACGCCGGTTTTGAAATTGTGCCCCTCTTCAATGTACACGCTTGCCCATCGGGAATAGTTACTCGCGATTGTTTTGAGGAACTTGTTGGAGAAATGATTTCACGGATTAGCGCGGCGTTACCCGCCGATGGAGTGTTGCTAGATTTACATGGTGCCATGGTGACCGAAGATTTCGAAGATGCGGAAGCCGAAATAGTGAGGCGAGTACGTGAGGTTGTGGGCGAGATGATGCCGGTTGTTGTGACGTTGGATTTGCACGCGAACATTTCGCAGCCCTTGGTTCAGGCCTCGACCGTAATCATCGGATTCGATACTTATCCACACGTTGATATGGGGGATCGAGGACGAGAGGCGGCCCAGTTGATTAAACGAATTGTTGACCGACAAGTGCAGCCGCAGCAAGCGTTTGTCCAGCTACCAATGTTGACGGTACCTCCGATGCAGTGCACGTTACGGGAACCGATGGCCGGTATTATTGAGCAACTTAATGCTCTCGAACAACGCCCAGGTATTTTGACGGCGACAATTGCGATGGGCTTTCCGTTTGCCGATATTGCTTGTATGGGCGTGTCGGTGTTAGTAACGAGTGATGGCGACATGGGTGAGGCCGAGGTGGCGGCTGATGAAATAGCGAGCTGGCTGTGGGATGCGCGAGCGGCATTGCAACCTGATTTAGTTACAGTTGAAAAGGCGATGCAGTTTGCCGCGGTGACGGAGGGTTTAGTGATTCTCGCCGATGGTTCTGATAACCCAGGGGGTGGAGCGCCGTGTGATGGTACGGTGGCTTTGCAAGCAATGATTGATGCCGATTTTCAAGGAGGTATCGTGGGGTTGATTGTTGATCCCGAGACAGTTCAGCAAGCGGTAGCTGCCGGCGTTGGCGCGGTGCTGGACGTTCGTCTGGGCGCCAAGGTGGATGCGCTGCATGGCGAATCAGTCGTTGCGACGGCCGAGGTGCTGACGCTGAGTGACGGCGAGTATGTTTACGGAGGCGCGATGGCGCGGGGTATTTCTGATACGCTAGGGCCAACGGCGCTACTCAAAATTGGTGGCGTGCAGGTAATTGTCAGTAGTTTACGCAGACAGTTGATCGATCGCAATATGGCGGCGACAGT
>JABHUV010000239.1 GCA_018658605.1 Planctomycetaceae bacterium
CACTTTAAACAGCGTCGTCGGGTACAGGTTCATCGCCAATGGAAATTTTCTCATGTTCGTTTCCGTGCCATAAGGAATTGTCGGCAGAACAACAACTTTGGCACCTTTAGCGTGAGCATAAGCACAAGCACTTTCACCAATATCCGTACCTTCGTACATGTCAGTACCATAGGGCAAGTGTAGGTTGTGCGGTTCCGTAGCACCCATTGGAAGCACGGCGACTTCATAGGGGTTGTTTTTGATAGTACCGTAATTAACTTCGGATAGAACCCAAGGTCGCATGGTCGCATTCTCAATCATGTAAAACAGTTGCGGTGATTTATGGCTTCAGTTTAGGAAGAGCGTTAACCACCTGTTGTATCGCTGACGCTGACATTGCGGTAGATGTAAGTTCCAGTAACTCAAGATTAGCTAGCGTAATTAACACTCGCTTGGAATCATCAGAAACTTTAGTTCCCGTCAGCCACAACACCGTTAGATTGCTGTTCCCTTGTAAATGCAATACACCCGCGTCGCCAACTTGTGTCAATGACAAATCTAATTCTTTAAGGTTTGGCAATGCCCCAATCACCGGCATCGACTTATCCGTAATTTTAGTTGATTCCAACGACAACTGGTCCAGATTCACTAAACCGGCAAACACCTTGCTTGAATCGTCTGTAATCTCGCAGCGCGTCAAATCAAGCCAGCTCAGTTCGCGCTGACCACTCAAATGCTGTAATCCCTGATTGGTTACCTGCCCATGCGCGAGACAAAGTGCTTTCAACTTAGTCCCCGGCCGCAGCGCTGTAAGGTGCTCATCAGTAACAATCAAGAATTCCGCATAGGCCGCATCTAGTTCTTCAAATGATCGGCCGACGAGTTGTCGCAAAGTACCTGGGGTGGATGTATTGGTGTAGATTTTTTCTAGAAGCTGTAAAAACGGTACGCGGTATTTCCCATTATCCGCATCCATCATGAAATGTGCCAAACCAACGCACTGGCTATACAAGCGACTAATTTCCACATGCGACGTTAGCTGTAAGTTACCGAATGATACAAGTTGTTGTAGTGGCAAATAAAACTGGTCAACTGTTTTTCGATAACGTGCAAACTGCAAACGATAAGATTCAAATCCACCCACGGTCACAAAATGCCCATAATCGCGGAGCGACTCCATATACATCGCGACGCCTTCTATCGCCCAAACATTTTGAGCCGACGCGACATCCTCCGCTTGTGCACCTAGTTCATAAAACAACTGATGCGTTACTTCGTGTAACCACGTCGCTGTTTTCGGTGGATCATTGACAAACAACAAGGATTGCTTCAGCTCAGCGGTATAAAATCCGACGCTATTGACTATCGCCCTAGACCGCCGTTGAAAGAATGCTTGATATTCTTCGCGCGACGAAAATAAAATAATCTGGTGCCGTTTACGAGTATACAGTGGTTGATTGCTACCCTTAAATCGTTCATTCAAGACTGCTGTGTCACACCAGAATTCAACAAACAGCTGCTGCCAAACAGAATATAATTTTTCAACCTGTCTCGCGATTTCAACTCCATGGATGGGCTTCGAATCTGTGTAAATATCAAAGTGCGCCGTGCTGACGCAATGGTAGTTATTGGTCACCCAACCGGTATAAGCGTGCCTCTTTTTAGGCCGGGTGATTTTGGGCTGCAATAAGAACACCGTCGCATCGCTGTAATTTAATATTTTGCGAGCCGCAGTATGTCGATGATCTTCGTGCAACACTTCGTGCAGTAGTCGAATTGATTGTGCAGGATCAGATTGAGCAAGTGCTTTAGCTTGTAGAAACAAATGGTCTGCTCGGGCTCGCCGCAGTTTCATAAACGACGCCCACCAGAATTGTTTTAACTGACTATCGCTGAGCAAAGGCTTAAAATAGTCTTTCGTCTGAAACGGATAAATGACCCGCTGATCGCGCCGCTGTGCCACAATCCACTGCCGCGTAATGGTTGCTTGTTGCGGCAATTTCAATTCATCACATTTGACCGCTAATCGCTCAAATTGGTTTGGGAAATCTATCGGGTCCTCAGCGCGTGCCGTCGTAATTCTAGGAATCGCAAGCAAGCTAATGAACGATAGAGTAAGGAGCAAACGGAACATTTTAAAAAGTAAACCTGTATTCAAAAATGAATATCATGAATTGCGATGGTTATAGATATTATAGACGCGTTTCATTATACCGAAAACGTCCACGGTTTTCATATTATCGTTGCGCCGCAGTGACACAATCTCATGAGTACTGATTCGCCGCTGCAAACGCCTTCGCTACCCTTGCCCAGAATTACAAACCAAATTACATTGGAACCTTAACAATGGTGGCTGTAGCTCAGTTGGTAGAGCCCCGGGTTGTGGTCCCGGTTGTCGAGGGTTCAA
>JABHUV010000262.1 GCA_018658605.1 Planctomycetaceae bacterium
AAGTGGTCGCCGCGCGGGACTCGAAGTCCCTGAGGAAACATTCGAAGGCATTCAGAATTGGTTAGATACTTCGCAAGATAAAGATCAGCCGTTTATGTACTCTTACAATCCTTATGCACCAGTTAACACTCGCCAGGCGCAAGGTCGTAACGCTACGAAGACAATGACCAGCGTCGGATTATTGATGCGGCTATATTTAGGTTGGGACAAAGATGATGATAATTCGATTGCGGGTGCTAGGTATTTACAAGAAAACTTACCTTCGATTCGAAAAACTCGTAATGCATCTTTGCATGACCCATCTTTGCGAGATACATACTACTGGTACTATGCAACGCAGTTTATGTATCACATGGGTGGAGAACATTGGAAAAAATGGAATGACCGCTTACATCCGTTGCTAGTAAATGGGCAGGAACAAGAAGGAGAGTTAGCTGGCAGTTGGGACCCGCGCAAACCAGTTCCCGATCGTTGGGGACCGCATGCCGGAAGGTTGTACGTCACCGCGATGAATCTGTTATCGCTTGAAGTGCATTACCGACATTTGCCGTTGTATAACGAGTAATATGGACCAGCAATTAATCACGTTGGTTTGTAACTTTTACAATGTAATGCTTACCAATGGGTTGCAACAATTACATTAATGAGAATTTCGTGTACAAGCCAATTTTTTAGAATCCTATTAAAACCCTGTATTACGTGACATTTGAGGTTTTTTTGGGAATGTTCCAATGTTTGGCACGGTAGTTGCGTTAATACTATTTCAATAAAACAACGATCTGCTTTGTTAGCTTTGCCGAGTTAGCCCGCAGCATCACCATCAGCTAACCTGGTGGAAAAATGTTTGAGTTACTGTGGACCTAAGAAAAATTGCTGTCAGTGTGCGATAGCCGAAAAAACATCCCTCATGGGGATAGATTCATTTTTCCACAGTACACAAGAAGGCCTGATTGGATTCCCGCATCCAACCGGGCCTTTTTAATGCGCTGAATCATGATATACGACTAACACTAGGCGTTATTTAAGAGGCTTGTCGCTAACGCTCCAAAAATGATTTCATTTTCATCGTATTCACGACTTTCTGCTTGGACAACGAACAAGTAAGTGGCATCGTTCTTGAATATCGTTACGGCCGTCATACAAAGAATGAAGTCGAGATAATTAAAGAACATACGAATACCAACGAGTTTTTCATCGCCGACGTTGATTTGATAACTAGCCGTTTCTTCGTGTTCTTCGTATTCGGCATGGATAGCTCGTACCGCTTGCCCAATCAATTCTTCGGTGTCCATCTGGCCGTCATATCGATAGACAGACCACTGAATCGTCCCTTCGTTTTGTAACGCGACACTTTGGCAGATCGACGAGTCGGTTTGTTGTTCAATGATCTTCCAGTTTTCAGGATAAAGGAATTTAAGTTCAGCTTGGTCAAACGTTTGCGGCATTTTCAAACGGGCTCCGTGTAATAATACGCTTTAGGGATATTGGGAGAATTGGATAAATCAATGAATAGTTGATCTTGAGGTCATAATTTGAATTTGCTACGTTCCATTGTTCTCCTCTTCCATCTTCTACACTTTTTGGGATGTTGGCAATTGACCGTATCCTAAAAATATCTCATTTGCAAAAACCTACATCCTTATCCAGCGTCTAATGCCTAAACTACACCACAAACAATTACCTGTATTTGTTACGCTAGTCGTGATTGTTCTATCTAGCCTGCCTGGTTGCAGATTGTTTTCACCGAGGATCACTCTTGAAACCCTGACAACAGCGGCTGAAATTGAGCGCAGAGGAGATCAGTTATACAAGAGTGGGCAATACAATGCGGCTGCCAATCGGTTCGAAGAAGCGGCAGCGATGGTTACGTCGGATCAACTTGTTCGCCGGAAACTTGCGGATACTTATTGGGCAGAGAATCGTTACAACGCGGCCATTGCGGTAATGCGGACAGCTATAAAATTAGCGAACCCAGTTTTTGATCGCGAGCTACGTCAAGAATGGTTTGTACGCCTTGCGGAGATGTATTTAGATGTTGGCGATGTTGACCGGGCGCTACATTGGGTAGATCGAGCCATCGAAGAGAATCCGCAGATGTTGCCAGCACGGATTGTTCGTGGTAGCGTCTTTGCGCGAGTACAATCTTACAAAGCAGCCTTGGAAGACTATCACTATGCATTGAGTTTGATGGTTGATGAGCCAAGTGCTGAGCGAGTGCGAGTCGAAATTGAAGTTGCTAGAGTCTATTCGCAGCAGCAACGACCACATCGCGTGCTAGCAATGACGAGTGCCATCGACACGCGAACGCT
This sequence comes from Planctomycetaceae bacterium, assembly GCA_018658605.1. Next base: position 2,310 of record JABHUV010000262.1, read on the forward strand.
TCAACCGCCTCAAGCCATCGATGTTCATTTAATACGCGCTATGGCGTTACGTGATCGCCAACGGTTTGCTGACGCCGTTCGTGAATTGCAACAAGCATTGGTTCTAGACGCAAATCATGCCCAGGCTCATTTCGTGTTGGCAAGTACCTATTGGCAGCAAGGCGATATTGTTCGTGCTCAGAGTTCACTCGCTAAGGTTTTTAGATTAAACCCAAATCATCCGGCTGCCCTGCGATTGCAACAACAAATGATACCTCACCGCGGTGGATAGTTGTTGTTGCAAAAATTCCGATCACCAAGGTGGACTTCGTAGCTATCTTGTTTTAGGTCAATTTCCCAATGAGGTCTTGGCGATAAACGATACCGTTAACGATCGAGCGGTTGTTTTTGACGGCGGCGACATCAATATTGTTTTCTTGCATAAACACTAAAGCGGATGTGACTTGCACCGTACTTTCAAAGAAATGCAGATCTTCGCACCTGTCGATGTGGTCTAGCTCTTGTATTTTCATATCCAACACCGAAACGACACCAATCGGGTTTTGGCGGCTTTCTTGACAGACAACGAGTGTGGTGACGCCGAGCATCTTGGCTGTTTTTTCAATTTCTGCATAACTGGCGTCATGATTGATCATGGCGGATTTGGTTAACCCCCGCGATACTTCGCTGACCTTCATCGAACTACAAGCAAACAGCTTCTGGGTAAGTGACCGTTGGTTTTCTGTCAGCAACCCTACTAACTCACCTTGTTGAAACACGTTCAACAAGGAATGTCGCAACATTGTGAATTGTACACGTAGCGGAGTTTCCCCGACGAGTTTTTGTAGGATACGAGCGAAAGCCCACAACGCCAAGGCGACGGGGGAAAATATAATGGCGAAGACTAAAAATAACGGTCCAGCTTTGCGAATTAAAGTGTTAGGCGAGTCTTTGAACGCTGCCTTTGGAATTAACTCGCCATACAAAAAGACGACGGGTACAAACAACGCTGAAAACAAAATTTCCACTCCAGCTTCAGGAAACATCACTTGGCTTGCCAGTACAATTGCAAAGGAAGTGAGATAATTGGCAAGATTGTTTCCTATGAGTGTCGTAGCAACAAAAATAGAGGGGTTATTAGTGAACCACAATAACAAGCGTGATATCCAATCACCGTCGCGGCCGTCTAGTACAAGCCGTACACGTGTCACTCGGTAGAATCCAGTTTCAATTCCGCTAAAAAAGGCACTCAAAAAAATGCCGATGCACAATAATGCCAAAGGTTCCCAGGTCATGACCTACCTCCGTCTGAAAGTAGCGACACTTCGATAGTGCAATCTCCACGTTTGGCCACGTCTGTCACTTCAAGTTGCAGAGGTCCCCAGGTGCAGCGGTCTCCCTGCTTTGGCAATCGTTGTAGCACTTCATGCAACACGCCCAAAAGGGTGGCACTGCGAGTGTGGGGAAAGGGGATTTGTAAATGTTTTTCTAGACCTCTGAGAGTCGCCAGCCCTTTGACTTGCCAAAGTTTTTCACCTAAGTCAAGAATTGCCGCTTCGTTTCGAAGACGCTGAGTTCGACTAGGAGCCACAACAAATAGCGCATCAGCGATATCATCGTTGGTAATAATCCCAATCATATCGCCAAATTCATTAACAACGATCGCAACATCGGAACTCTGATTGGTCAGTCTTTGGTGAACGTCTGCTACGGTTGCGCACCATGGCACGGAGACGACAGGCGTTCCCATTCGTGATGCCGAATCATCCATCGCAATAACATCTTGGGCATCGATCGAATAGAGAATCTCGGTTGAATTATGTTTTGTAACGAGAATATAACCACTTGGTGGAAATTCTTCCTTAAGGCTTTTCGTGGTAACAGGTGCTTGATACGTTACGAATTGTCGCCGAGGCCGCATCCATTCGTCCGCTCGGACTTGCGAGAGCTCCAAAATATTCCGTAACATTTGATATTCGTGTGGGTCGAATTTAGCGTCAAGTGTGGAAAGTTCAACTGCTCGGGAAAGGTCAGAAATATTAAGGTCAGATTCAGTAGTCAATCTTGGCAGGATAAGTCGCATGGTAAGAAGATGAAAGACGCGAAGCAGCGGCACTAGTGGTTGGATTAACTTAGTTGCTAGCAATAACGGAAACGAAACCAAACTGGCGAACCGGCGACTGCGCAGTACCGCGAAACTCTTGGGGAGCATTTCACTTAACAAAATGATAACGAGTACACTGGCAACTCCGAACAATACGCCGAGGTGTTCAGTATCGGGGTTTTGTTGTAACTGCAATCCCACTCGAGCAGAGATGGAAAAGTAGATCATGTTGATGAGTAGGTTCCAGAAGAGGACCGCTGATAACAGGTAATCGGGCTGGTCCATCAGGCGAGCAGCAGTTCGCTGTGCGGAGTTTCCATGAGCGAGAATTCTCAAGTCATGGCGTTGTAAGTAAAAATAGGCCGCTTCGCTTGCTGAGAACAAGCCAGAGAGAATTATCAAGATCACCATGGTAAAAAGCCACGGTGTTAGCTCAATCCACACGTTTGTTAGTCACCTACGCAACGGACACGACAAGGAAAAATATAGTAGATATAGTGTATCACAGAACCACAAATTATCACGAATTAACAAAGATGTTTAATTTACTCATCATCGCTTTTAGTGCGTCCCATGGCGACGTCGAACTCGCCGATGGCGGGCATGAGCATTGCCAGTGTGGTAAAGCCGTAGATGATTGTGATGACGGTAACACTGGTTAAATGGTGTTCGATAAAGAAACTAGTAATTGCATGGAAGGTTGCAAACGGTAATAGCAACGTTGACCAAAAAATGGCGGGCGAGGGATTGCGGAACCCCAGTGCCACATAGAGGCCGATGCTGCCGCCAAGAATGAACGCTAGAAACGGCGCTAATTGTTGTTCGAATGACCCGCTAAACGAAATCATGATCATGATACAAGTTACGACACCGAGGAATAAGAAAAATACGCTGCCCATACTGACACTGATTGCCGCACGACTGTTGGCAAAGTTCAGCCCGCAGTGGATTCCAAGTGTGGTCACAAAGAAGAGCAGGGCGAAGAATCCGACAATAAGAAATGAAAATCCTTCAAAATCGATCCCACCGCGGACCGTCAAATACAATCCGATGAGAATGGGTATGATGACCATTTCTTTGGTGACATACAAAACGCCCCAGAGTTTGCCAAAAATAAATTCACGTGGAGAGAGATCCGTAACCAACAGCAGATCAAGTGCTTGCCCATCTCGTTCATTGGTTATGGAATTCACAGCGAGGGCATTGATGATGACCAAACTGACAAGAAATAGTGGCGCGATTGACGACGCGACTGGCGGAATAATCGTTTCTAGGCCGATGAGTGTTGCACCGGTTTCGATGTCGGCAAGGTTTTTGTTTAAACTGAAAAGTGCTAACAGCGACATGCTGATATAGGCGATACGAATGATAAGAATTTTGCGTCCATAGGCCCACGTGCATATTTCTCGCCATAGTACCGGATTATCCCACACCCGCCGTGTTGCCTGTACCTCTGGCGTGTCCGTGGCCGCTCGACCAATCGAATCGACATGGCCACCGCGCGACGCTTCCGCAATTTCTTCAATTTCAGCAGCGGATAATTTCTTGTCCCAAATCGCCGACATGTCGTCTTGATCCTGAACAACGCTACGTACTTCACGAGTGGGATTCCAAATGCGAACTTTTATGATCGCTAGTAAATTAAGAAATAATGCTGCCATCCCGGCAAAAAGAGAAAAGCAAATAGCTGGGTCGGAAAGTGACCAAGAGGATTGGTCGCCAATGCGAGGAACTGTGACCGCAGCGATTCCTCGAATAGGATTCGCCCAATCAGCGACGGTTGCTAGCAGTGGACTTGATGCTCCGACTGCAACGATCCCTTCCCACAGACCAATCCACAAGACGATGGTTAATGTTGTTAGTGATAGAGTTTGAAAAGTTTTTTCACGCCACAACGCGAATGTGCTTCCAAGTGTGCCGGCGACAAGAGTGGCTGCGAATGTGATTAGGAGGATTCTCGTAACTTGATCGTTCGAAACACCGCCAAATAATTGGACCGCTAGCAGCACGGGAATGGATGCTAGGACCATGATGAGAGGCGTCAGCAGAGACGCGAATAGTTTACCGAGTACGAGTTGTGGATTGGTGAGTTGGGTGAGCAGTAATAGGATGAAAGTTCGTTTATCTTTTTCTTGTGCGACGGCACTGGCAGCTCCAAATGCCGACAGGAAAACGAGCAGTGCTAATTGCAGTGGTGCGAGAATTTGGAAAAACGTTGCGCCGAATCGAGCGAGGTCTCCGGGGCTCTGGATAACTTGCGTGCCTGCTAAAATCATCCATGACGTACTCATCAGAATTAGCAGTGCGGTGACATAAATTGCGCGCAGGGCGTAATGACGTGACCGTCGCGGCAACGTCATAGCTTCTCGAGTGAAAACTGGACCGAACAAGCTTGTACCTATGTGGTGTTTATTGTGAGTGACAGTCGATTCAACGAATGCGATTATTTGCTTTGAACCTACACTACTTGTCGGCTTTTAGGGGGTTTTAACTGTAGCACACTCATTGATGGTTTAAACAGTCGCCGTTTGGGCCCAAGTATCTATATGTGCGGGGTTGTAACGGTTTCTTTGCAGTGGAATATTTGGAAAATGCACGATATAATGTCTAAATTGCTTGTATTAGGATTGTCCGTAATATTTGTTGTTTGAAGAGAACTATTGCATTACGTCGATAGATTAATAGTGGTTCAAAAGGTATTCCGTAGGTTTACGGAGCTTTTATTTCAAAGAAGGTTGTTTATGAAAAGTCGCTTATCGATTTTTATTGGTTTGTTGGTGGGGTTGAGTCTGTTAGCAGTCTCGGCAGAAGCGGTGGATACCATTCTACCCTTGCCAAGCCGATTTTCTGATACCGACATTGATGAAGTACCAGATTTTCAAAAGCATGTGGTACCGCTTTTGAGTCGTTTAGGGTGTAATGGCCGCGCGTGCCATGGTTCCTTTCAGGGTCGAGGTGATTTTCGTTTGTCGTTGTTTGGTTACGACTTTGCAACGGACTTCAAGGAGTTAAATAATCCTGATAGCCCTCGTATTGATACAGTGGATTCTGAGGCGAGCTTAATTCTAACGATGCCGACCGATGCGGATGTTCATGGCGGCGGTAAGCGATTTGATCCCGCTGGTTGGGAATATCGCGTTTTACACAATTGGATTCAGGGTGGTGCTGCCTTTGATGGAGATAAGGTAGCCAAGCTAAATCGTTTGGAAATTAGCCCGACGGAAATCCAGTTTTCAGCTACAGGCGAAGTGGAACAGTTGACCGTGATTGCTGTGTGGCAAGATGGGTCGCGAGAAGATGTCACTCCATTAGTGCGGTTTACTACTAATGATAAAGTGATAGCAGCGGTTGATGAAAACGGTTTACTTACCGCCGGCAGTGGCACGGGTGATACGCATGTGGTGATCGCTTATGACAAAGCTGTGGTACCGATTCCGGTATTGCGGCCCGTGAGCAAACTTACCGGTCGACGATATCCAAATGTTGAAACACCGACCCGCGTGGACGAATTAGTTGTTGAAAAACTTCGCAAATTAGGCATTGTGCCAGCGGCCTTGTCTACGGATGCGGAATTCCTTCGCCGTTTGTCACTCGATCTTACAGGTACCTTACCAACAGCCGCAGCCGTCGAGGAATTCTTGGAAGATACGTCTGCGAAGAAACGATCCAAAAAAATTGATGAGTTATTAGAAACTCCGGCCTATGCGGCTTGGTGGGCTACCAAATTATGTGACTTTACAGGCAACAACGATCAACAATTAGTCAATACGTCTCCCGTACGCAATGCACCCGGTGAAATTTGGTATCGGTGGGTCGAGCAACGGATTGCTAAGAACATGCCCTATGATGAACTAGCTGCGGGCATCATTTTAGCGACATCGAGAAAACCAAATCAATCCTACGTTGACTATTGTAAAGACATGACCGAATTGCATGGTGTTGACCGCGATCAAAAAATTTCCCAAATGGAAACGATGCCATATTATTGGGCTCGACGTGAGTTTCGTAACCCACCTGAACGGGCGATAAGCTTTGCCTATGCGTTTATGGGGATCCGCATTCAATGTGCGCAATGCCACAAACATCCATTTGATGTGTGGTCCAAGCAGGATTTCGCAGAATTCTCAACCTTCTTCTCGGGTGTTGTTTTCGGTAATACGCCGGTGGGAGAGGATCGCAAGGTCTATCAAAATATGCTGAAGGATTTAGGCTTGAACACATTGCGCGGAGGGGAATTAAGGCGTGAGCTTACTAATAAAATACGAGCGGGCGAGACGGTACCGTTTCCCACGTTGTACACACGTGGTCCTCGCAAAGTAGATGAGAATGGACGGTCTAGTGGTTCCGTATTGACGGAAGCTTCTATTCTGGGGGGTGATGTTATCCAGTTCCAGCGAGATCAGGATGTACGTGAACCGCTGATGCAATGGTTGCGTTCCAAAGAGAATCCCTATTTTGCAAAAGCGTTTGTTAATCGAGTGTGGGCCAATTATTTTAACGTCGGCATTGTCGATCCCCCAGACGATCTTAGTTTGGCAAATCCACCTAGCAACGCAGCGCTGCTTGAATACCTGACACAAGGATTTTTGGATCATGATTTTGATATTAAATGGTTGCAGCGGGAAATAATTAACAGTCGTACGTATCAATTGAGTTGGCAAACTAATGAAACCAATCAAGATGATAATCGTCACTATAGTCATCAAGTTCCACGCCGCTTGCCGGCCGAAGTCACGGTTGATGCAATTGCCATGGCAACAGCTTCTGATCAAGAAGCTCAGCGGTTACAGGCAGAAATGAAGGGCCGAGCGATTTCAATCGCTTCATCCAGCGAACGGTTTTTGCAAGGTAATAATTCAAGTACATTTGGTTTGATGGTGTTTGGACGCTCGACTCGTGAAAGTAGTTGCGAATGTGACCGCAGCGAGGACCCTACTTTATTGCAGACGGTCTATTTGCAGAACGACCAAGATGTCTATCGTTTATTGGATCGCCGCAATACAGGGTGGTTGTACCAAGTTTCGCAGGAAAACAAGTGGGCTATGACCGGAGTTGGTCGCGCAAATAATAGCTTAAATTCAACATCCAAAAAGCCGCCAGCAAACTATGCACAATTGATGCAGAGTCTAGAGAAACGGATCGCTTATTCTCGAAAACAGGGCAACGCCGCCTTGGTTAAATCATTACAAGAACGACGTAGAGTGTACGTGCAGCGATTTGGACTACCAAATTCAGCTGACCAACAAGAGCCTGCTGAAGATAACTCAAACGATGAAAACATCGTGCGGCAGGTGCTTGGTGCGGATGAAATCGTCAAGCAGGCGTATTTGCGAACACTTAGCCGCTATCCGAATGAACAGGAATTGGCGAAGTGCGTTAAGTATATTAATGAATCGGAAGATACGATAAATGGTGTCCGCGGAGTGTTGTGGGCATTACTAAATACAAAAGAATTTGTTGTTAACCATTAGGGAAAAACATGACTATTCACAAGACATGTGACGGTGTACGCCGGCGCGATTTTTTACAGATTGGTGCAACCGGAATTGCCGGCGTGAATTTGGCCGGCTATTTAAGCATGGCTCAGGCCGATGAAATTGCGGCGTCCCAAGGAAAAAATGCGATCTTTGTGAACTTGCCAGGTGGCCCTTCCCATATGGACACCTTTGATTTGAAGCCCGATGCACCGGATGAATTTCGTGGGACTTTTAATCCAATAAAAACCAATGTGGCCGGAATTGAGATTAGTGAGCATCTTCCCAATTTAGCGCAATGTGCGGATAAGTTTGTCGTCTTACGCGGTGTTAGTCACACGTTGGCCGCTCACCGCTTGGGCAGTGAATATGTGAATACGGGAAACCGGCCAATCGCATCACTCGAATATCCAGGCTATGGCGCCGTCGTAACCAAGGAACTAACACAATCCTCCGAAACCGAAGATGTGCCACCGTTTGTAGCGATTCCTCGTAGCAATCAACAAGCAGGGTTCTTGGGTGTTCAATATGCACCACTCAATACAGGCGCGACACCGCGACCGGGACAACCGTTTTCGGTTCGAGGAGTGACGCTGGGTAGTGGGTTGACGGTGAATGAAGTCACGAAGCGACAAAACCTGTTGTCCGATTTGGATACGGTGTTTAAGAAAGCCGAGCAGAACAATCAGCTACTCAAAGGCATGAACGAGTTTGACAAACAGGCGCGTGCGATGATTACTTCTAAGGCGGCGCGGGAAGCATTTGATATTAATCGCGAACCTGAATCGTATGCCAAAAAGTTTGGCACGACGCCGTTTGGTATGAGTTGTTTGCTAGCAACACGTTTGGTGGGAGCGGGTGTGAAATTTGTGACGGTCTCCTACGGTGGTTGGGATACACATCGTGATAATTTTACATCGTTGAAAACTCGCCAGTTACCACCATTTGATCAAGGCCTAGCAGCATTGTTTACAGGCTTAGAAGAAAAGGGCTTGCTAGATTCGACGGTTGTGTATGTGACGGGTGAGTTTGGTCGAACGCCCAAAATAAATACTAGAACCGCTGAAGGTGGCCGCGATCACTATCCACGCTGTATGTTCATGTTACTCGCGGGAGGCGGAATTCAAGGCGGTCAAGTAATCGGCAAGAGTGATGCGAAAGCGACCGCACCGGCCGATGCAGGCATTTCTCCCGACGATGTCGCTGCTACCTTTTACCAAGCAATGGGAATTGACCATACCAAGGAATATGAAAGTGGCACGGGTCGGCCGATCACTATTGTCCGTAACGGTACACCCATTAAACAAGCTTTTGCTTAACACCCGCGAAAAATCGATGTCACAGCCGTGACGCTATTGAACCAAATGTCAGCAGTGATGACATTTGGTTCTTTTTTTGATTTCACGCCGGATAACTTCACCTTTCATTCTCTTAAGTGATAGAGGTATCTTTTTTACTCTTAAGAAAGCGAGTGATTGGTTATGCGTGTTTTCCAAAATAAAAATTGGTGGTTTGACTGTGGGTGGAGTGGCGTGATATTGTTCGCAGTGGTTGCGGCAATTGGCGCGACAGGGATTACTTGCGGACAGCGACCATCGATTCCAGAGACGAAAAGCCAAGTTACTCAACAGTATTCGATTGATTTAGGCAATAAACGTCAAGCAGTGGAGGAAGTCGTACAGTCAGCCCCCGCTGTTCAAACGCCAGCACCGAAAAAATTTTCGGGTCGGTTGCCGACGTATTACTCTAAAATCGTCAATGATCAACAACGACAATATATTTATTTGCTGCAATGGCGATATGAACAGGAAATTCGCAAATACGAAGCGCATCTGAAGAAGTTAGTTTTGCACCGCGACAAAATGATCTACAACGTGTTGTCACCTCAACAAAAAGAACAACTCAAAAAATTACAACAGTAGTCGTTGCCAAGCCAGATTGCCCTTGGGTTCCTAATTGTGCGTGGGCCGCGGCTGCGATCCAAACTCACCTACGAATTTAGTCGCTGGTCGATCCAAGCTTGGTTAACGAATTTGCGCATCAAGTTCCAGAAGTTGAGATGGAGGATGCGTTGGGTATCCGCAGGTAACGTATCCGGCAGGGGTGTGCCGTCTGCAGCGGTAAATCCACGCCACTCTAGTCGCAGGTCCCAATCGTTCATTTTCGCGGTGACGTTGATACGTTCTCGTATTCGCAATGCCCACATGCCACCAAACATGTCGCGATAATCGAGCCAAACCCGATTTTCCGCTCGCATCTTACTTCGATCTGGTTTGCGTAAAGCCAATATGGTAATGAGTGCTGCAATTGCGAAACCCAAACCCCACGGTACCATTTCCGTGGATTGGAACTGTAACCAACTTGGTAAGTGCGCGTTAACCAAGGAAAATTGAGCACAAGCGATGAGGATTCCACAGATCCAAAACCGACCTAGAATAATATTCATGCTCGACACGAATATGAGAATTATCATAAACCAGGCTCGGATTCCCTGTGTATCATAATTTTGGCCGGGCCTAACAATAACTGCTTCCAGTGCAGGCAAAACTAGAATGAGCCAAAGGGTGATTACAACCATTTCCCACATTCGGTTTTGTGGGCGTCGAGCGCCCAATAAGGACATAAAAGGGCAGAAGATCAAGGAGTGTGCACTGTATTGAATAGCCTTATGCCAATGACGATCCGTTGCGGATAGTCCTTCATTTGGGATTAGATGAACCACAACAATTGCCCAAATTGCAGTTACTAGCCAGCACCAAGGTGATATAAGTGTTGTCCCTCGGAGTCGCGGCAACGCCGCGACTAATAACGCGGTGGCAATCAAAGCTAAGACGATCCCGATATTCATTGTTAATTACTTGTCTCCACCTGTCCCGGAGGGATCAATGCTCCTGTCAACCGTTGTAACCCGTAGAGCTTTAAGACGCATTCGTATATATAGGTTTCATGTATATTCTTCTCATTGAATCTACCATTGTTCGTGATTATGATAAACTCTTGCGACTCGCATATCGTACTAACCCTATTGATTCAATTACCTAATCTCTCATTTATCACGAAACGAAGAAATTATAATGGTTCGAATGTTTTCACAATCAACACTGGCATTTAAGCATCCATCATGTTTCCGGTTGATGATTTTATCAATGTTATTGGTTTGCGGGTGTACCGACGTTTCAACTGAAACCTCTAATGTGGCAACAGGTGATACGCCAATCGTGAATCAACCTGTTCCCGCTGAACCACGCCCGGCAGACAATACCGCAGCGATCACGAAAATAGAAGACATGTATGGCGAAGTTTTCAAAGCGGACGATGGCATTGTTAACTTTGTAGATTTTGGAGGCGCGTTTGGTGAAAGTGTCGATTTGAGTGTGTTGTCCGGAGTTCCTTACGTAGAGCGATTAGTACTCAACGGTGCTAGTGTCTCGGATGATGATCTAGTACACCTCAAGGAATTAAAACATCTCAAAATCCTCGATTTAGGTGAAACGCGAGTTTCTGATGTAGGCATGTTGACTCTCAAGTTTGTGAAGTCATTAGAAGAAATAAATCTCCAACGTACCGATATCACCGACGTAGGTTTTGGCCATTTGTTAGAGCTCCCAAAATTGCGACGATTCAAGATGGTTCGTTGTAAGATATCCGATACAGGTTTGGCACTCGTCAAAAATCGCACGGATATTATTGTACTAGATCTCAAAGAATGTATTAACGTTTCTGATGTAGGACTTGCCCATCTAGCAGGTGTTAAAGACTTGAAGTTCTTACGCGTTTGGGGTTCGCAAATTACTGACCAAGGTATGGCTCATCTTGTTGGTCTTACCAAACTAGTGCATTTGGGCTTAGATGACACTAAAGTCGGTGATGCAGGCATGGTATCGATTGGTAAACTCAGAAACTTACAAAATCTAGAGTTGTATCAAACCGGCATCACGAGCGCCGGAATACAGCATATTGCTGGGCTACATAAATTACAATACCTCAAGGTGCGTGGAACGCTCGTCGGTTCACCAGCCATGTCTGCCTTGGCGAATATGACTGCATTGAAACGCCTTGACCTGAGTGAAACTCAAGTCGGTGATGCGGGACTGGCGGATCTATGCAAGCTAATCAGTATTGAAGACTTAAATCTGTGGGCGACTCAAGTCACCGACGCAGGTTTAAATCATTTGACGAGTTTAACAAACCTCACAACACTAAATTTAGACCAAACCGAAGTCGGTGATGGGGGATTGGAACTGGTTGGCAAGCTGTTAACGCTTAAAACTCTCATCCTCCGCTCAACGCAAATCACGGATGACGGCATCGAACATTTGTTAACTCTGACAAACCTAGAAGATCTTAATGTCGAGTTTTGCACGAGTCTCGGAGATACAGGCAAAATGTTGATCCAAGAAAAACTACCCAACGTGGTCCTCACGCAATAAGCCCTCAACTATCCAACGCTTGTAGAACTCAATACATGCTTTTCCACCCATTTTTTGAACCGAACTGAAGAATCCATGAATTTACGATCCTTCCAACTATCAAGGCGATGGTTAACCGTGTGGGCATGTAGTTTTTGCTTAGCCAGCAATGTTTCCATCGCGCAGGCCATCGTGCAAGAAGGTCAAGTCGCACCAGCGGAGCAGGCGGCAACTGAAACAACGGTCCGGAAAAAAAATCCCTCTCGTAAGCCACTCACCGAGCCTGTTGTTCAACGTATTGGTGTGACGTCAGGGTTCGGTTCGTTTGTTCCTAGTCGATGGGGTATTTTGTCGGCTGAGGTTTGGAACCCTACGGATCGTGAACAAAAGATGTCGATTAAGGCGAATTGGGAAACTGACAACCCTGCAGACAATGCCGTGCAGTTTACACGGACGTTCATCGTACCCTCGATGACTCGTCGTATTGTGTGGTACCCAATTCGAGTACCGGATCATAAACCGGAAAATGAACGCTTGCAATTTGGCCGCTTGATGTTGCGTAGCATTATTTCTCTCCAGGAGGGTGATGCTGAGGTGATGGTTGTAAGTCCATTGCAGAAAGTGCATGCTGCCGCTCAGATTAATACCGAGTTCAATAAACCAGCTTTAGGTTTCATTCCAGAGGATGAATCCGCAACGGTGGAAAGGCGAGATTATCTTGCAAAGCGAGGTGTTGATGTCGAGGACATAAGTAGCATTACGTTGCGAATGCTCACGTCTATTAGGCAGGCTAAAAAGCTTGGCACGGTTATGTTTAAGCCTAAAATATCGGGTATCGCTCCCAGTTCATTGTCGTTAGATAGTCTGGATCAACTCGTTATTGCTGATGGTCGGTATTCCGAAGATGTTTCACTAACTAATTCGATTCGTAGTTGGATCATGGGCGGCGGGCGCGCTTGGATTATGCTTGACCGAACCGGCACAGCGTTCGCTCGTCGTTTGCTCGGTGATTCGTTGAATTTAGTTGAACTAGAAACTCGTGAGCTTAATACTGTCGTAGTCACTTCGATTGCAAGCGGTCAACGATTGGTTGGATCTCAAAATAATTATGATACTCCCGTTCGCATGATCAACGTAATGGTTGATGGAGTTGAGATTACACATGAAGTTGGTGATATCCCGGCAGCCTTTTGGATGAAGTATGGTAACGGAGAAATTCTATTCACCACACTGAGCAGTGAAGCTTGGGTACGTAATCGCACGCATCCAGCGATTTCCAGAGACCTCCAGGCGCTGGAACCACTGGAAGACTTAATGAACCGTTTCTACACTCCGTCGGAAAAAGCCTTAACAGATTTTGCGGTAACCGCTACCGAAAAGGATTCTATGGTGGTGAAAAAAATTGATGGCCTTCAAACCAGAGCAGAGAAAAATAAACGCTTAGCTCAATACACAGCGACCTCGAAAGTAAAAGATATTGATTCTTTTCTGAAGCAGAAAATTGGTTTTCAAATTGTCTCGCGTGGACACATCAGTGCAGTGTTCGCAGTCTTTTGCGGTGCTATTATTAGCATGGGTTTCTTTTTGCATCGCAAAGGCCGCTTGGAGCTGATTCTTGCCGGTGCCCCAGTAATTGTGATTGTGCTTTCGAGTTATCTATATATTGTTGGTGAAGTCAAACACAGTAGCCTAGAAAATCTCGTCGGCTCGGTGCAGTTTATCAACGCAGAACATGGATCACGAGATGTTGTGGTTCGGGGGATTGGAGCTGTCTATACCAAGGAATCGATAGTTGATGATATCGAAGTGACTGGCGGCGGAGTCTTCTGGCCTGATATGGCAGATTTGCTTGGTACTAATATTCGCATGGTTTGGACTGATATGGACCAATGGCATTGGGAAGGATTACCGCTGCTGGGAGCAACGGTCCGTAGTTATCCGTTTGAAAAGCCTTTTCGATTGGAAGATTCCATGGTAGCGACGGCAACGTTGACCGCTGCGGGACTGGTTGGAAGTTATCATTTACCGGGGCTCAATGATATTGATCATGCAATGTTGGTAAGTCCTCAAGGTGAGCGGAGTAGCGTCGAACTTGTCGATGGCAAACTCAAAGTATCCAGTACGCAACTATCTAACAGCGAACTTGATGCTTCAACGACGGTCATGGATGGTGAAGCAATTCGACGATTAGCGTTTGTTAATTCTCTGTTGAGTCGAAATGAAAACCAAACGGTCACATTCCCGTCACGATATACATTACTTGTCTGGAGTTCACCGCTCGATCTTGGTTTCGCGTTTCCTGGTGATTCAAACAAAATTGGATCAGCTTTGACAGCCATTCCGTTACATGTCGAAAACACAAAACCAGAAACGCAGTTCGTCGTACCATCGATCTACCAGCAATACGATGTGGTTAGTGCCAATGGGATTGGTGCGTCCTTTGCGTACGATAATGTGAAAAGCAAGTGGGTGCGTGAACCGCACAATTCACAACACCATTTCTGGATTCGCACGAAAGTTCCCGTCTCCGTGTTGCCGGCGAAGATTACCAAGGCGACCGTATTGATGGACATTTCAGCTGGGGGACGACCAGTCGATTCCGTGGGAGGGGCGTTTGATGCCGAAGGTCGGATCATTCCGGAAATTATTGCTACGATACAATCGCCCAATGCAGCAATTGAGTTTGTATTTGATGATGTAGCCCACTTGAACGTCGACCAGCACGGCTACTTGTACTTAGGCTTTAATGTCGGCCTTGATCCGATTGAAGGTGAAACACGTGAGGCAATGCGAGCGAGAGACACAAATTATTCGTGGTTCATCCGTGATGTGGATATTTCTCTTGAAGGCGAGACTCTAGCACGACCCTAATTCGGATCAATCAGCAGCAATGACAGATTGAACATTTATAGAACAATTATTAATTAAATTTCTTAAGTGGAGTGAGGCATAACGATGGCTGAGCAAGCTGATCAAGTTAACCAAGACGATCAAGCTGAAAATGGAACGACTGCGTCACGAGACAAGGTTGTTGTCATTGAGAACTTGACCAAAAAATTTGGTGAGTTTACCGCCGTTGACAATTTGTCGATGACGGTTGAGCGTGGGCGCATATTGGGTTTTATCGGACCCAATGGTGCTGGAAAAACGACGACCATTAAGATCTTAGTCGGTCTCGCCAAGCCAACGGAAGGACGAGCGATTATCGCAGGTGTGGATTGTCTTGCTGAAGCACATCGCATCAAAAAACTCGTAGGTTATATGCCTGACCGATTTGGTGGCTACAGTAATATGCGAGTTCGCGAGTACCTCGATTTTTTTGGCGCCGCATTTAAGATTCCCCGCAAGGAACGTAGAGCTCGCATCCAAGAAGTTTTGGAAATCACACGTGCGGTGTATATGCAAGATCGCTATGTCGAGGCACTAAGCCACGGTATGCAACAGAGGGTTGGTATTGCTCGAACCTTGCTGCATGATCCGGAAGTGTTAATTTTTGACGAACCAGCAAATGGTTTGGACCCGGAAGCACGAATTGAAATGCGTGATTTAATATTGCGACTTGCTGATCTGGGGAAAACATTGATTGTCACAAGTCATATTCTGCCAGAGCTGGCGAGAATTTGTGATCAAATTGGGATCATTAGTGCGGGTAAACTTCGCGCATTTGGAACAATGAGTGAAATAAATAAACAATTAGGCCAAATGCGGATGGTTGAAATTCAACTCAATGGAAGTGCTGATTTAGACCGCGCCCAGGAAATTGTAAAACGCGAATTGACTCTTGCGGAAATCGCTGGAAGTCGTACTGAACAACTAATACGCTTTCGTGCGAACGTTACTGAAGAATCAATGCAGGCTCTACTGACCACGCTCATCAACGAAAAAATTGCAATCTCCCAGTTCCGTGAAGTACAAACTGACTTAGAAGATGCATTCTTGACTGTCACCAAAGAAGATAGAGCCAAAATGGTGTGAGTTTTAACTTCAGCACCTGCTGATTTTAATCTCAACAAGCCGAACTCCTAAACAACCATAAGAAGAATCGAATGTTCAATAACCCAATTATTCATCGCGAATTAATCGGAATGATGCGGACAAAAAAAGCCGTAGCCATTCAGGTGATGTTGGTGATGATGTTCGCTTTACTGCTGATACTGCGGTGGCCAGCTGAAACTTATTCCGATCTTAGTGGCGTTAAATCCATGCAGGTCTTTAAATTGTTTTCCTATGGGATTCTCACGGCCATGATCTTTTTGGTTCCCGTGTTCCCAGCCACTTCCATTATTCGTGAACGTATCCAAGGTACGTTGGCACTATTATTGAATTCGCCGATGCGGCCCCTTGATATTTATCTCGGCAAACTTGCTGGGGTAATGATCTTTGTTTTTCAATTATTGGTTCTTAGTATCCCCTCATTGATTGCTTGCTTCGTAATGGGTGGAATTGATATGAAAGATCAAGTCCTCCCGCTGTATGGAGTTCTAATTCTCGCAGCACTACAGTATTCCACGATGGGTTTGATGATTAGCTGTATTGCTAATTCAGTTGACGGCGCCCTCAAACTGACATATGGCATTGTATTGCTGTTGTCAGTGATTGTGCTTGGTCCACACTTGTTTTTGCAAGCCGAGCCTGGTGTGTTAGCAGATTTAGCAAGTTGGATACGGTGCATATCGCCAATCCCAGCGGTGATGGATGTGTTGGGGCATGGTGATATTGGATCGCAAGGACTCGATAGTAACGTTGATTCGATTAGTCGCTATGTTATTTTGTCACTTTCATCGATGGTTGTGTTTGTGGCGATTCCACTGATCCGGCTAAATCAACGAATCTTGGATCGCTCGCGAAGTCAGGGAGTCTTGACACATCAAATGAGTGGTCTGTTACAAACTCTCCGGATGGTGTTCTTTCTTGGGATGGATCCGAAAAAACGCGCTCCGAATATTCCGGCCTATATTAATCCAGTACTAATGAAAGAGTTCCGTAGTCGTCGATTTGGTCGAGCACATTGGATTGTTCGGATGATGGTTGCCTGTTTGCTGATGTCATTAGCATTGGTCTACGTCACAACGCAGTACACTCACCAGTGGGGCGTTGAAACGATTGGTGGCATCATGGTTGTGATGCAGGTTAGTCTCGTCGTGTTAATCACACCTAGCCTCGCTTCAGGATTGATCAGTTCTGAATTGGAATTTGATAGTTGGCGATTATTGCAGATGACACCACTCACATCTTTCCGAATTATTACGGGAAAAATTCTGAGCGTAGCAGTTACGATTGGCTTAATTGTGTTGGCATCATTACCGGGCTACGTCGTACTGGCATTAATTGATAACACGTTGACGACTCAAATATGGCAAGTATGTGTTTGTTTGTTGATGACTTGTATCCTCGTTTTATCGGTCAGCGCATTGATCAGTAGTCTGTTTCGCGTGACGGCGACCGCAACGGTTGTTTCATTTTCGGTGATCACGATGATCTTTGCCGGTACGTTTTTGTTTTGGATGGGTAAAGGGGCACCGTTTAGTGTAGACGTTGTCGAAACAGCTTTACTTGTTAACCCGTTGGCAACCGCGCTTACCATCATGAATATGCCGGGTTTCGACCCTGCTGAATTTGCGCGACTTGCTCCGAGTGAAGTTTGGAGTAGTTCAACTGAGGATCTGTGGTCTGGATTCCGTATCCCCCTAGAAGCTATTGGATTCACACGAATCTCATTGAGCTTATCATTTAATTGGATTATGACCGGTGCCATTTCAATGTCTTGTTTGATTTTGCTCTTTTTCCGAGTTCGCTTGCTTACTAAACCACAGTAGCCTTGTTTGCTGTGGTTTTCACTTAAAACCTAATACTGTTAAAGTAATATAGAATGTTCCGTACTTTAAAATCACCATTGAGCTTTGTTGCGATTGGCATATTGTTTGTTTGCCAAACAACAGTCGCTCAAAAAGACATTATTACCGACGATTGGCCAATGTTCTCCAATCCTCCGTTAGTTGAGGAGCAACTGGTGCAAGAGATATCTTTGCAGTTGATTCCGACTTGGGTCAAAGCTATGGAAGCGGACGAACAGGAACTCAAGTTAATGGCAGCGAAGACGATTGGCAAAGCGTCGGAGTTGGGATTAGCAGGTCTCGAGGTAACGATTACACCGTTAATCGCATTGGTCACTGATGCAAATAATCGTGCTCTAGTGCGGCATACAGCAGCCATGTCGCTAGTCCAGTTGAATGCAAAACAAGCCGGTGAGGTTTTGCTGGAGTTGGTTAAAGCAGGTGATTTTGAATTGTCGGCAATCGTAGAGCCTGCTTTTGCTGAGTGGGGTACGGCAGGTGCTGTTGAAGTTTGGCGAACGAGGATTGTTGAATTCCAAAGTAAGAAACAAAAGTCAGCGTCATTAGTCCGCTTAGCTATTACTGGGCTAGGAAAAATTGGTAACGACGCAGATCGTCAGTCGTTGGTAGCCATTGCCAAAGATACTGAGCAAAATGCTGTGTTGCGAATTGCGGCTGCTCATAGTGTCGCTGGAACACTTGCACACCCAGAATTGGAAATTGCTGAACAACTAACTGCGTCAAACAGAGTGGCTGATCATTTCATTGCTGCTTTGCTCGCATCTCCGACACCAAATGCTGAGCACCGCGAACGCTGCTTAGCCGTGATTACGAAATTAGTGAATAGCAAACATGCAACGGTTCAGGCGATCGCATTTGAAGCTTTGGCAAAATGGAATCCGGCAGCGGTTCTTAGTTTTGGCCAGCAGGCAACGAATCATTTCCATTTCCAAGTTCGTGGCGCCTATGTAAATTCGTTAAACCAATTAATTACTGCGGATAATGTTGTTGAATTAGCAACGTTTTTAAATGACCCTCATCCCCAGATACGCGTGCGGGTTCGAGAGTGGTTGTTGACTGCTAGTGAAACTGAGGAACTGTTGCCAAGTGTTATCAGTGCGATGCAATCTGCGATTGTTAGTGACCACTGGAGAATGCAAGAACAGGCGATGCATATCGCGGTTGCGTTAGATCAGAAACAGGTTGCCGTTGATATCGTCAAGTTACTTAGAAGTCGGCGGAACGAAGTCATCGCTACGTCAGGTTGGGCTCTGCGGCGACTGGCGGTAACGGAGGAATTGGCTCCGATTTTGGAATATTGCACAAGTTTGAAAGTCGCTTTTGAAAGTGAAAAAC
This sequence comes from Planctomycetaceae bacterium, assembly GCA_018658605.1. Next base: position 21,466 of record JABHUV010000262.1, read on the forward strand.
TTAACTACGACACGATGTTTGCCATCAATGAACAGTTTGCGCATTTGTTCCAGATGTTTGGACAAATGAAATATGCGGATTCAATGCCGTTGATGTACCGTTTTATTCGTAAAAACGGGGTAATCCGATATCGTGTTCGCGCGTCCGCAGTATGGGCTGCTGGGCTTATCTATGAAGGTGATCTCCATGGTGACCCGAAGCTTGAGAAAGCTCTATTGGAGCGACTTAACGACGACGCGCCGATGCCGCCTGAGGATAACCTCGTGAAACGCATGGCGTGCGTTAGCTTGGCTCGCATGGGATCTAATGGTGAGGAGACCATTAATTCGTTGTGGAAATATCATGGTCGCACAAAACCCTTTGGAACATTGCGGGATGGAACCGAGTACGCTTTGGAGCAATTGATTGATGAAAAGTTCCCGCCGCCCGACGCCCGAACCTACTCGGGTGGTCCTTGGTTACTAGAGCCCTACGAGTTTAAGCCAGACAGCGAATGATACAATAGGCTGGTAAGAATAGTGGAGTAAACGCCAAGATTGTTCGTTTATATAATAACGTGATCTCAGGGACCGCTTCTTATTTCAGTTTTTTTTTAAACCATGGAATTCCTCCCCAGAATTTAATTTGCTGTTGGGTAGCAGATGTTTTACCATAGGGTCTTACAAGGACAACAATTAAATCTCTTAAAGACGTTTGGGCGACATACGCGTATGTATCGTGTTTTGACAATGATTGGTTTACTCTGCTTGGTAAATGTTACTCAAGCAACGGAATCGGATGTAATCGATTTCTCGCGTGATATTCGGCCGATACTGGCCGACACGTGTTATCAATGTCACGGTCCAGATGAGCAAACGCGGGAATCTGATTTTCGTTTGGACTTACAGCAGGATGTGTTAAAAGATCATGGTAGCGGGCAATTGATCATTCCTGGTAAACCAAGTGAAAGTGTTTTGCTGCAGCGACTTCTAACGACCGATGTTGAACAACGGATGCCACCTGCGGACGCAGATAGGCAATTGTCGCCTGACCAAATCGAATTAATTCGCAAATGGATCGAACAAGGTGCCCACTGGAAGCAACATTGGGCATTCGCTCCGATAAAAAAAACGCCGCTACCCATCGCTAATTCGTGGATTGAAAATGCTATCGATTCGTTTACCCTTTCCGCAATGCATGAGCATGGTTTGGCACCTTCCGCTCGCGCAACTAAAGAACGGTTGATCCGTCGCGCGACGCTGGATCTCACCGGCCTACCACCGACTCAGCCTCAGATTGACGAGTTCATAGCGGACACAGCGCCCGATGCATACACAAAACTTATCGACCGTTTGCTGCATGACTTGCGCTACGGCGAGCGCCAAGCGATGCATTGGCTTGATGTGGCACGCTATGCGGATACCAATGGCTATCAAACCGATGGCGAGCGTCATATGTGGCGGTGGCGAGATTGGGTGATCGATTCGTTTAACAGCGACCAGTCGTTTTATGATTTCACCGTCGAGCAATTGGCTGGCGATTTGATTCCTGATGGTACCACAGAACAAAAATTGGCGACTGGGTTTAATCGTAATCACCGTTCCAATTCCGAAGGTGGAATTGTGTTTGAGGAATACCTTGTCGAATACGCTGTTGATCGAGTTGATACCACGGCGACGGTGTGGCTGGGATTAACAATGGGTTGCGCCCGTTGTCATGAGCATAAGTACGATCCAATTACGCAAAAAGAATTCTATCAAGTAATGGCGTTCTTCAATAACATTCCTGAGCGGGGGCGGGTTATCAAATATGGGAATTCATTTCCGATGCTCAAAGTACCGACGCAATCGATGCAGTCGGAAATGGATCAACATGAATCTAACGTCGATAAACTTTCTGACGAGTTGGAAAATAAACTTGTTGAAATCATAAAACGTATGCGGCAAATTGATGCGGGGCCCCACAGTCCTGCTGGACGTCTACCGATCATCAATCAGGATCTGTTGATTCAATTTGATTGGGACAAAAAAATCACTCCGCAACAATTCCAAGTGGAAGGGCGTGCGGTAGACTATGACGTGATCAATACGGCTGAAGTTGATAAAGAATTATTACAAATCAAGATGATTGTTGGTGACAAACCACAATTTAAATCCGGCGTGTTTGGCGATGCGCTTGATTTAAATGAGACTTTTCAACTGGGAGGTGGTGCACTGATTCAGTTTCCAGGGCATCAAAAGCTTACGTTGTCGACTTGGATCAAAGTTTCCGGCGTCCAGTCCGGCGCGATCATGAGCATGCTTAATCCTGATGATCAACGTCCCCAAGGTTTCAGTTGGAAATTGGTAGACAATCGCGTCGAGGTGAACTTCGGCCCCCGCTGGCTAGACGACTCAGTTCGTATGAAAACCAAATCAGCGCTACAAGGAGATAAATGGCATCATATTGCGTTTACTTCCGACGGTACGCAAATGGCCCGCGGAATGGCGATCTATATCGATGGTGTCAAACAAAAAGTGGAAGTGATGCTAGATATATTTACAGGTACCTATAAAACAAAGCCAACTTTGGTATTTGGTGGTGAAGCAACGGATAACTTACTGCAGGCACAAATCGATAACACCGCCTTTTACGTGCGGGATTTGAGTGACATGGAAATTGAAATTTTGTCGGTTCGTGAGACGCCGGAGCAGTTGGCAACGCTGGCGCAGCTTACGCCGTGGCAACAAGCTAAATTGTTGCATTATTATCTTGATCAAGTTGATGCGGGAGAAAACGGCCAATTGTATCGCGACTTGCAACTTGCTAGACATCGACAACGACTACATCTAGCGACCGTTCCGACGTCGATGGTGATGCAAGAAAATATGCAACGACGAAAAACGTATTTGCTTAAACGAGGTCAATACGATGCTCCAGGAGAAGAAGTCTCGATGGGAATTCCTTTAGCGGTGGCCGCAGGACAAAAACTCGATATGCAATCACGGCTTGATTTGGCTAAGTGGATTGTTAGTGATAACAACCCGTTAACGGCACGAGTGATTGTTAATCGATTTTGGGCGCAGTTCTTTGGTCGAGGTATTGTTGCTTCACTGGAGAACCTAGGAGTCCAGGGTGATGCTCCGACACATCCAGAGTTGTTAGATTGGTTAGCCGCAGATTTTCGTGAAAACGAATGGAACGTTAAACGTTTGTTGCGTTTGATTTTGACCAGTGCAACGTATCAACAGGATTCAGTGGTGTCTCGCAAACATCTGAATGTAGACGTGGATAATGTTTGGCTGAGTCGGGCGCCGCGTCTACGTTTGCAGGCAGAGATGATTAGAGATCAAGCGCTGCAGGCCAGTGGATTGTTGGTGCAACGGATAGGTGGAACGAGTGCTCGTCCCTATCAACCTGCTGGACTATGGAAAGAAATTGCCAGTCAAGCTTATGTACAAGGTAGTGGCGTGGAATTGTATCGACGTAGCATGTATACGTTTTGGAAACGCACGGTGCCGCCGCCGACTATGGTGACTTTTGATGCGGCGTCACGAGAATATTGTGTGTTGCAGCGGTCACGGACGAATACTCCACTGCAAGCCCTCGCGCTGTTGAACGAAGTGGCGTTTGTAGAAGCCGCCAGAAATTTGGCTCAACAGATGTTGAAATATAAGGCAGTCGATGATGCGGAACGATTACGGTGGGGTTGGCGGCAATTGACGGCGCGATATCCAAACAAATATGAATTGACGGTCTTGCAGAAAATGCTTGCAGCTAGTCGAAAACAATATGAAACCGATATTGAAAGTGCCCAAAAGCTAATAGCTTTTGGTGAAAGTGAGGCAGCCACTGAATTCTCTAGCGAAGAATTGGCTGCGTTTACGATTGTGGCAAACTTGATTTTGAATTTAGATGAAGTCATTAATCGAGAGTAGAATAACGCATGACTATAAGCAAATTCTTATTACAACAAGCGTCTCAGCGGCTTGATCCACAGGTTGGGAAGTCGGCGTGGCTTCATAATCGGCGTCATTTTTTGCAGGGTAGTGGGATTTCAATTGCTACGGTTGCATTGAGTGCATTGTTGAGCCAAGACTCCACTGCGGCAAAGCGGGGGACTATGGCAGATCAGCGAATCGGTGGATTGCCAGATGTTCCCCATTTTCCACCCACTGCCAAACGCGTTATTTATTTGTGTCAGTCGGGAGCCCCGTCGCAAATTGATTTGTATGACTACAAGCCTAAATTACAACAATGGGCAACACAAGATTTGCCGAATAGTGTGCGCGATGGGCAACGCTTGACAGGTATGACGGCCGCTCAAGAACATTTCCCCATTGCACCTTCGGTGTTTGATTTCAAACAATATGGTGAATCGGGTGCTTGGATCAGTGAGTTGTTGCCGCATACGGCAAGCATCGCAAATGATGTAACGTTTGTGCGTTCCATGTTTACAGAGGCAATCAATCACGACCCAGCAATCACGTTGATGCAAACGGGGACTCAATTAGCTGGTCGACCAAGTTTCGGAGCGTGGTTGTCCTATGGATTAGGAAGCGTTAGTGAGGATTTGCCCGCGTTTGTAGCGTTAACAAGTGGTGACACTGGGCAGCCACTATATGATCGATTGTGGGGAGCTGGATTCTTACCGTCGCGTCACCAAGGTGTTAAGTTTCGTCGTACTGGAGATCCAGTATTGTATTTATCTAATCCGCCAGGCGTCACGCGTGGCGACCGCCGCAAACTGCTCGACTATTTAGCAATGCTGAATCACGTTCGAGCCAATGAACTGGGCGATCCTGAAATAGTGACTCGTATAGCGCAATATGAAATGGCATTTCGGATGCAAGCCTCAGTGCCGGAGTTGACAGATTTTTCGGATGAGCCAGAGCACGTGCTCAAACAGTATGGAGATACAGTTACGACGCCTGGATCCTATGCGTCTAATTGCTTGTTAGCTAGAAGATTGGCTGAACGAGGGGTTCGGTTTGTGCAGTTGTACCATCGAGGATGGGATCATCATACTTTGTTGCCTAAGAGCATTCGCGAGCAGGCTACAGCGACTGATCAACCTTCAGCTGCATTGATTAAAGACCTAAAGCAACGTGGGATGCTAAAAGATACAATCGTGATCTGGGCAGGTGAATTTGGCCGTACTGTCTATAGCCAAGGGAGATTGACTAAAGAAGACTACGGTCGGGATCACCACCCACGCTGTTTTTCGATTTGGATGGCGGGTGGAGGATTGTCCGCTGGCAAAGTGGTTGGTCAGACCGATGATTATAGCTATAACATCGAAGAAGACCCCATTCATATTCACGATTTCAATGCGACCCTGTTGCATTGTCTTGGAATCAATCACACGCGATTGACGTTTAAATACCAAGGAAGACATCATCGTCTGACGGATATTGCGGGTAATGTTGTGCAACAATTACTTGGCTAGATCTGTTTTTGATGTGATGACGATGATATTGGCTTGACGGTTTACCTTTTATAATCAGTACTTGAGGAATTGTTAGTTTGAATACGTATACGACAGAGATATTATTTCAACCGGATGACACGCGCCTTTTATTTTTGCCTGAGGGTCCAATGGCACTGGCAGTTGACCGGTTCAGTTGGGTTGCTATTCAACACGCTGTGGACAGCGTGCTTGGGTCACTCAATGTGTTTGATTGCGCGACCCGAACGAACAACAACTATCCGCTGCGGGGACGCCCCGGATTTGCTTTCCCGACAGATGATCCACAGAAATTTATCGTTGGAGTGGACAAGCATATTGAATTGGTGGATATCACCAGCGGTGAGGCAATGGTGCTCAGTGATGACATCGATGTTGGAGTGGAGAATACACTGATTAATGATGCGATCGCATTTGATGAGGGGATAGTTTTTGGCTCCAAGGATCTCGAATTTGCGACCAATAAGGCGGGGCTCTATTTTTGGAAATTTTCGGATAGGCAACTGTGTCAATTACGTGACGACCAATTGTGCTCAAATGGTAAAGTGATAACTCGCAGTGGCGAGAATTGGAGCTTGTTGGATATTGATACGCCGACGCAGCAAGTTGTTCGATATGAACTGGATACCAACCAAGGGACGTTGAGTGAAGCTGAGGTTGTTTTAGATTTCACTGATGGAGAGATTTTTCCCGATGGTATGGTCGCTACGCCTGATGGCAAAAGTTTGATTGTTGCATTTTATAATCCAGCAGCGGCTCAATACGGTGTTGCCCGGCAGTTTTCGATTGAAACTGGTGAGGTTCAAGCTGAATGGCAAACCGTAAAAGCGCCACGTGTCACTTGTCCTTTGTTGTTAGAAACAGCGAGAGGCGTGAAATTAGTACTGACAACGGCGGTCGAGGATATGCCGGATGAAATGTTCGCTCAGCATCCTAATTCCGGAGCGCTGTTTGTTGGCGAAACAATGTTCGAAAACATCTCGAGCTTGGCCAATATCCGACTAGAACAACTAGGTGTTGGGCTATAATGTCCAATACAGAATAAAAAAAACACGAGAGAGCTTTTTCCGGTGGTGACGAGCGACGGTGTCTATGTTACCTTGGGATGTGCACGATAACCTCTGTTACATGCAACTCTAATAAAACGTGCAAGCCCCTAAATAAAGTAAAAGCGTTACACAGCTTGGAGCGATTAATGGTTCAGTTACCTGAAGATGACGATTCATTTGTAGATGAACGATGGGAAGAAGTTGACGATGACGATCAAGAATCGGATGTCGAAGACGACCATGATGATAACGATTTGGATTCCGACGACTACGAAGATGTTGACGATTCGGATACTTCAGATGACGATAATGCTTCAGACGATAATGCTTCAGACGATGAAGATGTCGACGATTCAGATGCTACAGACGATGATGATGAATATGAATACGAATACGTTGAAGTTGATGAAGATGAAGAACTCGATGACGATGTGGAGTACGAGTACATTGAAGTCGAAGTCGATGATGACGATGATGACGATGACGAATCACACGACGGTGACACGGATATAGACGACGATGATGACGACGATGATCGTTCCAGCAACAAGGGTCGACGCCGGTCTCGTGGGCGAGGACGTCGCCATGACGATTCTCGAGGACGAGATTCGGATTCAGACGACGGTCGATCAAGAGATGCCGATGAGGGTGCTGAAGAATCAGCCGATGAAGAAAAGCCAGAAGAGCCGGAAGAGCCGGAAGAAGAACCGGAAGTCGATATGGGACCGGATCATCCTGATGCAGTTGCTGCTTTGCAGGATATTGGCGCGAGATTGATGATGAATCAATTTGATCGGGTCTTTCGGATTATCTTTTATGAACAACATAAAGATGATGTTTTGGATCAGATTCGGAATTTACCGAGTTTGAAAGAGGTCTGGATTATGCATACTAAGATTAAGGAAGATGCTGCAAAAGCGTTAGAAGAACGCCTCGAAGGCGTAAAGGTTTATCATAGCTAAGCTGATTGTTCTCTTAAACTAAAGCTTCAAAATCCCACAGATCCCTGTGTTAAAACAGCTGGATTTTTAGTCGACTGATCCCCAGATTCTTTCTTAGAGTTCCTTTCCAACTACGAAATCGAATTCCCGATATTCTCTTGTTGTTGAATGCGAATATCATTCATGTTGGCACCGAATAGTCCAACACGCACGTTGTAGTTTCTTAATCGCTTAGTAATGAGAGCATTGATAACTAGCATTAAGATTAGATTTACACCAGGAATTAACATGCCCGCAAAAGCCCCTGTACCAATCGCTAAATTCCAACATTTAGTACACAGCACCGTTATACAAATGGTAACCAACAGCAGGCTAACGCCCGCAGCAATGATGATCCCCCAAAACCAATAGCCGTCCGTTTCAATGGGAAGCTTTAACAAGGTGCCGATGATTTGTACGTAAAACACTACGAACAAGATAATTGCGAACAACATGAATTGAACAATCATCAGGCATTTTTGATAGATCGCGATTTGCCAGAGATTTTTGAGATCCCATGACCAGCGATCACCGGTATCAAGGTTTGCTGTAGGAGCTAGATAGGGATTCGTTTGCATTGCAGCTTTGCTTAACTGGATTGAGTGAATTGAGTGGACGGTCGTTGCTATGGTCCTTAATACAATAGAAATGCCTTACGTCTTTGTTGAAAATCTTGTAGTTCATTATTATACGCTGACCGAATGTCTTGTACGGATGCACCAGCTTTAATGGACTCGTACGTTTGTTGATGACTCAACAGACGATTTAATGATTTTGTTTCCCAGTGTTCTCCATAAAGTATCCGTAATGCTAAAGCTAATTCCAAGCCGGTCGCTAATGGGTCGAAGGCATCGCGTTCAGTGATCACTAAATTTAAGCCACCACAAACCTGACCGCTGAATTTACTGGACTCAGGCGTAAAGTGAATTGGAACAAAGCGAATCCCATTGAGTTTACGAGCATTCATCGCGTTGGCCAGCTCTCGACCTTGAATATATGGGGCTCCAATTTGTTCAAACGGAGCGTCCGTACCGCGTCCGACGGATAGGTTGGTAGTCTCCAGCAACCCAACACCAGGATATAGCAATGCTTGATTTAGGTTACGCATGTTCGGCGACGGATTTACCCACGGCAGGCCCGTGGCATCAAAGAAACTATTGCGCTGCCACCGTGCTAGTTTGACAATTTGTAGGTCAAGTTTAAGATCTAACTCGACGTTAAACATATTTGCGAGTTCCCCAGCGGTCATGCCATGGCGGACTGCAACGGGATGGAAACCGACAAACGACTCGCTACCTTTATCAAGCACAGGTCCTTGTACAAGCGACCCATTGATTGGGTTGGGGCGATCCAAAACCATGAAATCGATATTGTGATCGGCAGCCGCTTGCATTGCATTACCCATCGTCGAAATGTATGTGTAAAACCGAGTCCCAATATCTTGGATGTCAAACACGAGTAAATCGATATCAGCGAGCATTTCAGCAGTAGGTTTGCGTGTTTTGCCGTATAAGCTGTAAATCGGCAAGCCAGATTTAGTGTCTCGTGCATCTTTGATTTGAGCGATATCCAGCTTCCCTTCAAATCCATGCTCTGGACTAAACAGTGCGACTAAGTCGACATTGGCCGCTGTGTTGAAAAGCTCGACAATACTCACTCCGTCACGGTTGATCCCTGTATGATTAGTGATCAAGCCAATACGTTTCCCTTGGAGTTGTTGATACTGGTCACGTTGTAATACATCCAGTCCATTCAGAGTATCACCGACTTGCGCTGTTGCTCCTTTGTCGTTATCTGTCGAGATTGAAGCTGTTGCAATTGTTGCAATTCGACCAGCCAGTCGGTTTACGGATCCCGATCCATCGGGGTGGACGCGGTTGCTGAGGAATATAACAAACAGATCTTGGCCTGGGTCTACCCAAAACGTCGTTCCAGTAAATCCCCCATGTCCAAAAGCTTGATCGGTTAGCAAGTCTCCACGGTTATATGAATAACCAGTACGGATATCCCAACCAAGACCACGTAATCCGCTTGACACTTTATTAGGTTTTGTCATCAAGGCTACCGTTTCTTCTGCGAGTACTTGTTTATCTTGATAAGTGCCTTGGCCGAGGAGCATTTGCGCAAAGCGAGCGAGGTCGCTGCTGGTAGAAAACAAACCAGCGTGTCCGGCGATTCCACCCAATCGATACGCTCGAGGGTCATGAACTTCGCCTCGCATCCAACGTCCTTCGCGTTGCTGGGTTGTTGCGGCCCGTTTTCGCAGAGCTTCAGAAGGTTTATAACCCGTTTCCTGCATTCCTAATGGTTTAAACAAAAACTCTTGCGAGAATTGATGTACGTTTTTTCCCGAAACTCGCTCGACCAATTTCGCTAGCACAATAAACCCCACGTCGGTGTACATAAATGTCGTTCCGGGCTCGACGCGCGTCCCTAATGCGTAGATTCGTTCAACGGCTTTGGCCACGCCGTCGTTATAGTCGCTTAACGCATTATCGGGTAACAATCCACCTTGATGAATCAACAGTTGCCGTACGGTAATTTTGTCTTTCCCATTGACCGCAAACTCAGGGATGTAATGGGCGACAGTCTGGTCGATATCGATTTTTCCAAGCTCGACTAATTTCATTACGCTTGTTGCCGTAGCAATTGGCTTGGTAATGGACGCCATGTCAAAGACGGTGTCCGTTGTCATCCCAATCGTTTCTGGTTGTATTTGCTTATCCCCATATGCTTTGTGAAATACAATCTTGCCTTGATAGCCGACCATGACAACGCAACCGGGCATCCATTCGCGGCGCAAGCCTTCTGCAACGGCAAGGTCGATTTTGGACAATCGTGTCGCACTCATTCCCACCTCAGCAGGCGCTGCAGCGGGAACAGCAGGGACTGCAGCTAACAGCGTTGCCGTGACAAATAGGTTCAGTATTGCTGATAGTGTAACTAAGACAGGCAGTGCATGACGACTTGCAGAATAGTGAAAGTTCATAGTTTGGAATCCGGTTGACTGGAATTTGGTTTTGATGAGTTTGTTGATTTAATGAGATAGCTTGCGAGTAGACCTGTTGTGAAGGTGATAATTGCACCGATAATCGCAAACCAAGGCCAAGCGATATTGGTTGCAAACTTTACGGTGGTCAAACATACTACACCCGATAGCAAGCCAATGAGAGCGTGGGTTTGAGTGACTCGCTTCGTATAAACGCCAAGCCCAAAAATACCCAAGAGAATTCCCGCCGCAAATCCAGCGATGGCTAGAGCATCTCCCACGACACTGCGTGAGACATAGCTAGCGGCAATGCCGAGACAAATCTGCAGTAAGCCAAACGCGACCGTTGTCCAGCGGCTAACTTTTAGAAGTTGCCTATCAGTCGGTTTAGTGTTTTGAGCAGGTAAGTATAAATCATTGACGACTGCCGAAGCGGACGCGCTGAGTGAACTCGACAGTGTCGACATAGCGGCTGAGAATACGGCGGCGAGTGTGATGCCGATTAACCCAATGGGCATTTGCTGAATAATGAACGTTGCAAATACCTCATCGGGTCGTTCGAAGGACTGTGCAGGAGTGAGTTGTGAATAGAACGCAGCCAAGCCAATGCCGAGAAACAGAAACAGTGCGAACTGAGCGAAAATAACAAAGCCGCTGGCAATCACGGCGCGCTGTGCATCACAAATCCCGCGACCGCTTAAATACCGCTGTACCATCATCTGGTCGGTTCCGTGTGTTCCTAGCGATAGCACTGTTCCACCAATCACACCAGCCCAAAAGGTAAAAGTTTCGGTGACGTCCCAACTAAAATCAAACATCTGTAACTTGTTGTTCGTCTGAGAAAAAGCTGTCATTTCACTCCAGCCGCCAGGTAACAATTGCACCATTATGATCCCAGCGGCAATGCCGCCGCCAATATAAACGACAAACTGGATGCAATCATTCCATACGACCGCTTTCATTCCACCAAAGAAGGTGTAAATAATAGTCGCGATACCAATAATGGTGATCGAAGTGGCTAGATCGAAACCGCAGACTTTCTCTAGTACAATTCCGGTTAAGAATAAACGTAGTCCATCGCCGAGGTTGCGTGTCAGTAAGAATACTACTGATGCAGTTATCTTTGTTACCCCCCCAAATCGCTTGTCGAGTATTTCATAAGCGCTGAATATTTGGCCTTTGAAAAACTGTGGAATCAAGATGTAAGCAACTAGGAAGCGACCACATAGAAAGCCAATGACAAGCTGTAGAAATCGCAAATCTCCACCGACCGCAAATGCAATTCCAGGGACACTGAGGAATGTGGCAGTGCTGGTTTCGGTGGCAACGATCGAACCTAAAATGGCCCACCACGGTAGGTTGCGGTCACCAAGTAAGTAACTGGATACGTCCTTTTGGTCTCGTCCAATCCACAGCCCAAATAACACCACAGCGATGGTGTACGCTGCGATGATGCCTAGATCGATATTTCCAATGGCGAGGTTCAAATTTGTTTATTACCGAAAACGTGAGAATGGAGCAGTGCTGTTTTACGTTTGTAATCCTACTATACTTGTATATACGACGTTTACAGTAAGACGATGATATGTTTGCCATTTTGGATGGTTCATGACCGCACAACAAGACCCCTCAAAAAACCAGATTCGACAACTGACGACCGAATCACGTAATGCGGCGTCCATGGGCATTGACGAATTGTCGCCACTGGAAATTGTTCATTTAATGGTGGATGAAGATCGCACTATTGCGGATGCTGTGGAATTAGAAGCGACATCAATTGCTGCTGCGATTGATGTGATTGCGAGGCAATTAAAAATCGGAGGGCGTTTGATATATATGGGTGCAGGTACATCTGGACGATTAGGTGTACTCGATGCAAGTGAATGTCCACCGACGTTTAGCACACCACCAGAATGGGTTGTTGGTTTGGTTGCCGGTGGGTATGACGCGTTAACACGTGCCATCGAAGGCGCCGAAGATTATCCAGAGCAGGGAGTACAGGCTTTACGCGAAATTGAATTGACGGATCAGGACGTTGTCGTGGGAATTGCAACGAGCGGGAGGACTCCGTACGTCATTGGTGGGCTAGAATTTGCGCAATCGCTCGGAGCATTTACAATTGGCTTTTGCTGTAATCAAGATTCGCCGTTGGCGGAGATCGCAGATTTGATGATCGTACCAGTCGTTGGTCCCGAAGTCGTAAGTGGCTCGACGCGACTCAAGGCGGGAACCGCAACGAAGATGGTGTTGAATATGTTAACGACTGGCGCGATGGTCCGTCTGGGAAAAACATATGGCAACTTAATGGTGGATTTAAGTGCTACCAATGAAAAACTCGCTATTCGATCATGTAATATTGTCATGGAGTTGAGCGGGTTGCAGCGTCAGGAAGCACAGGTAGTTCTGGATCGTTGTGCAGGTGAGTTGAAAACCGCCATTGTTACGGCGAAATGTGATGTGTCCCCAGACGTTGCTCGACAGCGATTAAGTCGTGCGGATAATCACCTCCGAGCGGCTCTGGAGACAGACGAGTGACGGAGAATCAACAGCGGGTAATTTTGGGTGTCGATGGAGGGGGAACTAAGACTCGTGCTTGGATAGCACTCGTGACGACGCCCGATACTTTTAAAGTAATTGGCAAGGGCCTTGCGGGGCCATCCAATGTGCAAACGGACGATTCGATTGAGGCACTTGCGAATATACAGCACGCGGTAGATGCTGCAAAAGCAGATGCCGGTCTCGTTGTCGAGCAATGTGAAATTGTTGCTGGTTGCTTGGCGCTAGCTGGATCTGGCACTGAAACATCTCAAGCATTGATCAATGGTTGGGCAGCGCATGTCCAATTGGCTAAAAAAGTGATAGTGACACATGATGCCATGGCGGTATTATATGCAGCGAACTATAAAGGAGTAGGAGTCGCATTGATTGCTGGTACTGGCTCGATTGCGTTCGGACGCAACAGAAATGAACAAACTGCACGTTGTGGCGGATTGGGGCCTAACAACAGTGATGCTGGCAGTGGCTATGCGATTACAATGGCTGCGCTAAAAGCTGGACTAGAATCCGCTGGTGTTGCAATTCCCAACTCTCAACAGATCGCAGATATGCAGCGATGTGAGATCGCTGCTTTGGCGCCGCTGGTTTTTCAAGCGAGTGATGCTGGGGATGAGCAAGCAACTGCTGTTGTTTCCGCTGCGGCACATGATTTAGCAAATTTGGTCATCAATGTTGCCGAGGAATTAGAGTTGGCCGGCAGGTTGTTTACGCTGGGCCTAGCCGGAGGTGTGTTGATTCATCGTGGCGATGTGCGAGCTCAAATCATGAGCGAATTATCAACCCACGGTCTAACGCCTTCAGCTGTTGCAATCGCAGATCCTGTTATGGGAGCATTGCAATTAGCGCTGCGGTCGCTGAATCACGTATGAACACCGGTTCCGGAAGTTAGTAATAGAGAAAACAAAGTACCAGCTGATTCACTGAGCGGCAGCTTCGTTGTTTGATATCTTTCGCAAGCTCAACAGATATGCAATGACATCGGCTAGTTCACTTTCTGTCAGTGCTTTGTCGAGTCCATTAGGCATAATAGAAATTGTCCCGGCGACCATCTCATCGATGTTTTTGCGCAGCAGGGTAATGGGCTCCCCCGTTTGTTGCTGAATGGTAACACTGTCGGTAGTCTGTCGAACAATCAAGCCAGCGAGGACTCGCCCATCGTTGGTAATTATATTGTAAGGTTCGAAGTCACGGACGATGGTGGACGAAGGGAGCACGATTGATTCGAGCAGATCATGGCCGGCCCGATTGGCTCCGATGGTTGTTAGGTCCGG
>JABHUV010000049.1 GCA_018658605.1 Planctomycetaceae bacterium
ACTGTCCTTCAATGCAGCGAGCCACTTCAGCAATATCTCGTTGATAAACTCGTCGAAGTCGTTCCATGGCGAACGCAGTGGGCGCAGAAATCGAAAGCGTCGATGCGGACAGGTTCCATTGAACCGTACGGTCGAACCACAATTCGAATATTTGATTCCCAATCTTGTCAGCGACGTCATTCCTGATCGCTGACAGGATGTTTTGTTCTTCCTTGGTCACTCGACTTTTCATCCTTTACGCGTCGTAAGCGAAAGTCTGTTGTAACCATCGTAGTTACAACCCTCGGGCACATTATTGTGATACCGCGAGATTCCTTGACTCAGGCTTTTTTATTTTCATGTGTTGTGTTTGAACAAAAAACAGCCGATGTGAAGTCGGATAACTCGATTCGATTCACATGGGATCGCTTCTGTTTTATTACGGGCTACTTGTTCCGGTACACTAGTGATAAAGCGGAACCGAGTTACGATTGTAAACTTGCTAGTACCACAATCAAAGTACTTAGCCGGCAAAGATTCGATAAACATTGCAAAGAAGTTAAAAGCTCCTAGTGCAGCCTGTAACGAGGCAGATATTGAGAGGCAATTGTTATCTGTGAGTTGTTAGTGTAGGGGTGGAAAACCTGTCGACTAAATGAGATTCACCGTCACAATGATGTGAGTTTGTAGTTGTTTCAGTTTGTAGCACTTTTATGATTGTATTCCCGAATATTTAAATACAGGCAAACAGTACGGATGTTATTTAGCGGCCAAGATGTTTTTATAGCGATCGCTTATTTGAGTACCAATTGAGGGACGATTCAATTCGAATTGAATCGTGTATCGCGAGTAAGGGGTAGCGTCATTTTGGGTGGCCGCGCGAGGGGAACGAGTAATCATTAATACGCTAACAGGACGTCGGTTTTGGCTCTTGATGTATAAACCGATACGGGATGTTGGTCGTTTTGTTAAATGAAAGGTTTGTTGCAGCATCGTGATTAATCTTTGCGGTTCACCAGTGGTGCCTCGAAATGCAATGCGCTGTAATTGTTGTTCGGTATCAAAGTAATAGGTGAGTGCCCCCGCGAGATCGTCGGATTCTTCACCCGTCACTATCGGAACTCGATAACCGTGCCATTGGCCACTTTGTATATTCTTCGAAATGCGGGCCCAGCGTTGTGTGATCCATTTGGGCGTTATGTTCATGTTAATAACATCTTCAAATCGACCGATCACTCCTCCGTCTAGATGTGGGTTACTGCCCGTTGGGTTTACAGTTAGCATCGATTCTTGTGTGACCATTCCGCTGCCGTCAGTAACATTGTCAGTCGAAAGGAAACCAGTGATGGAATCACTGGCGTCTCCGAACCATTGCGTCATGCGTTGCCAGGTTCCCACTTCGCTTGATTGTGCATTGGCGCCCATTTCTGATGCGGAATTCATGAGTAACAATGGGACGACGATTACACCTGAAAACAGCAGTAGCACGATACATCTTTTTGCAATCCATCTCATACTCGTTGACACCTTTCATTAAAAAACTCAATGGGTCTGTGAGATCCATTGTTTAATCATTCAACATGCAGGTTAGATGATTTTCAATTCTTTGGTTTGAGTGCTGGGTGGAGGCAGAGAATGTCCGAAAACAGATGGGATTAAACGGATTATTCCCGTTCTGCCATGATGGCAATGGCCCGCTGACTCGAGCGAGTTGCACCTAGGACGATTAATGTGATTTGATTGTTGCCGTAAGGTTGGAGTTGTTTTCGTAGTTCAGAGGGAGAAAACGGTAGCCCCTGTTTTTTAATTTCAAGTTGTCCGATATGGCGAGCTCTTAACCATTGCTTGATTTGTTTACGGTCAAAGGTCATCTCCTCAACCACTCGAAAACGACTACCCCCCGGTGGGCTCAATTGCTCGTTGGAGGTGTAGTAACTAAAACGCCGATGTATGGCCGTGAGTTGATATTGATGAGCCCATGAATTGCTAAGTCCCGCAGCACGGATAGCCGGTGCTGGCTCGTAAATGTAGGTTTGGCATGTATTAGCCACGGCGACGTTGTTGCAGTCATGGAGTTTGTCGTGGGCAACACTGAATACCCATTCGGCGGTGCCATTGGATGTAACGCCAACGGCCTGTTTTGTACGCGGTTGACTATTAGTTGAGAAAATAACGAGTTGTTGGCGACATTCACCTCTTGATTGAATCCATTGGCAACTGGCCATTTGACTGTGCCACTGCTCAGGCACTTGAGTGGCAGGAGCAAGTTTAATAGATAACCCGTACTTACCAAGTCGATTATGGGCCAATAGTACGTCGATGAAGGATGGCGGAGGGCAATATCCTTCTAGGGCAGTGTGTCGTTGGCCATCGGCGCGACGATCAGGATCGAGATGAACCCAATCGGTCGATTCGAGGTCCGCATTGCCTGCGTCGATCGCTAATAAATTGACAGTCCCAGTCGTTCTCGTCACATTTGCATTGTGTTCGGCAATCCACGCGATCGTTGGGTCGATATCCACTCCGGTAGTATCGAAGTAGGTTGCGAGAGCCATTAAGTCGCCACCAATACCACAGCATAGGTCAGTGACATGAGTGACGGCAGGATAGTCTTGCTTCAATTGTGTTGCTTTGAATGTAGCGATGGCCATATCCGTTGATTGTTGCAAGCCAATTTCTGTAAAAAATAGCTGTTGGGCACGCGGGAATTTTTCAATGGCTCGTTGTTTTAGTTCCATTTGAGCGACTAGGATTCCAGCGCGGGCCACGCCAATTTCGTCTCGGAGTTTTATAAACTGATTGGGTGATAAGGGCAGTACAGTTTTAAGCCAACTAAATTTTGCAATCGCTTGTGGCGAGGTTAACCAGCGATAGTTTGCTAGGTTTTGATCCGTCATTGTTTGATTAGTCTCGTTGGAGGGGCTTGCGGAACCGATCAAATTTACAGTAATCATTGTCCACTGCGGATGGGAGGCAATGGATGTTGACCCACTAGGGTTAGTTTTGCTACATTTCCCGCTGAACTGTGTAAAAACAGTGAGTTTTGATATAGTTGGACGCGGGCGTTATAGGGACAACCACATGCACCACGGATTATTTTGGTTTCGATGTTCTTTTGTGATTATAGCGTTATTGTGCGCAATGGGATGCCAACAGCTGGCACCCTTTAATTGGAATTCCATAAATCCAACAACATCTTATCCTGAGTGGCAAAATGACGATAAGTATATGACGACGTGGAATGACAAACACCGTGATCTGTCTAAGTTGCGGGAAAATGCAGCAGGGATGTCGCATAACAAACAAGCATTGCATGCGACCGCCTTATCGTCGCAGATAAAACAGGAGCAAGTACCTGTGGTGCGTCGTGAAATGGTGCGGGCTTTAATAGCTTTTCCTGTAGTCGAAGCCGAGTCTGGTTTGGAATTCGCAATAACTGACGAGGACGCCGATATTCGCGTAATTGCTTGTCAGGGATGGGGCCAACGCCAAACGGACCGTGCCTTTAAGTTGTTACTGAAGACATGGCGAAGTGACACGGAGATTGATGTGCGAGTGGCAGCGATCCAGGCCATTGGGAACTTTAATGGCGAACAGGTTTATACAGAACTCGTTAAAGCGCTTTCCGATCGTGACCCCGCCGTCCAATTTGCGGGGATTCAAGGATTTCGAAAATTTAGTGGTGAGGATTGGGGGGAAGATCCGGAAACTTGGATAGCATGGACCAAAGGTGAACGTCCTGAGGTGATATATGATGGCAAGGAAAACATTGCGGACATGCTCAACCCAGCGAATCTATTCCGCTAACAAGGCTGTCGGTATAACGATACCATTGACGTTGGTTCCTCTGTTTCAATGCTTTTGAAATGGGATTGCCCACAAGCGAACTTTCCGATTAGTATATGCGAATATTATTAGCAAACCAGCCGTTCTTTCTTGCGAACGAATAAATAAAACCAATACGAGTTTACTTGCTGTTAAGTGGCAGTTTGTTTTTCACGTTTTAACCAAGGGTAAGTTAACCATAGATGCCGTCCAAGTTTCGTGAACCCTTCGCTTCGATCTACAAAAATGCGGCGAAGTTACGTTTAGCCCTCAAGGCAGATGCCTTGATGTTGATGTTAGATGGACCGGCGGATTGGAAATCAATTCGTAAAGTTGGACAGTACAAACTTATTCTTTGTGTTTCTCAAAATGCCGAGGACTTAGAGGGTGTCGAGGAATTTGGTTTGACACCGGTTGTTCTTGAAGCGGATGAAAGTCCTGTACATCAACGTATGGAAAATGCGTTGTTAGAATGTGTTGCCAATGAGGTGCTTGACGCCGGAGCACAAGTGGTTGCGTTGTATAGCGGGTTCGATTCCAAAGGAATCGACAGTATTTCCGTGCTCCAGCTCGGCGAGCACTTGGGAAAACTGACGGCCCGAGATTTGCGGCAATTGGAAACTAGTGTTCCCCTAGAAACACTTAAGTCGGTCGTGGACCTCTCTGTTGAGATTGGACATGAGGGTCGCGAGGGAAACCCAGTGGGAACGCTGTTTGTTGTTGGGTGCACCCGACAAGTGCTGGAATATAGCTCCACGGCAGGGTTTGATCCTGTGAAAGGCTATGGTAAATCTGATCGCAACATCAAGGACGCGCGAACTCGTGATGCCATCAAGGAAATCGCTTTGCTCGACGGTGCATTCGTCGTAGGAAGCGATGGCGTCGTTGAGAAATGTTGTCAAATTATACAGGTCAAAGCGGCAAGTATTACTTTATCTAAAGGATTGGGGGCCCGTCACTGGGCGGCTGCCTCGATTACTCGCACAACCAAGGCGATTGCGGTGGTCGTGAGCCAGTCAAACGGTACGGTACGAGTTTTTCAGAATGGGCATGTGGTGTTGAGGATTGAACCGCTGCGACGAGCGGTCACTTGGCGTGAATTCGAATATGACCCACCGATGGTTGCTGCTGAGTAAGATGCATCTATCTGACAAGCAGAATGAACTGCCCTATTTGTGGCTTAATTTGGTGCTCCATATAGCAACACAAAGGCGTCACAGACCCTAAGTGGATCTGGACGCCTGAGCCAATCGCTCCCGGTTACTGCTTCACAGTTATTACTGACCCGTCATGTAACACATGTGATTTAAAGAGAACAGGAAAGCGATTGAGAAAATAGGATGTCAAACTACGGAATGAGGTAGACTCCTCCAATCATCGCGCCAGCCTGCCACAACGAAGCTTTTGCGTTGAGCGGCAAGGCGGGAAGCTGACGAGGCGCTAGTGATCCTGGCCGATAGTAGCCCAGCGAATATTGACACTCGTTCCAAGGATGGATGCCCATGCGATAAGGGAGTACAGCAATGTTCAAAAAGAAGTGTGCTCCGGATCTCGCGGGTTGTAACCAGGGCCCCATCGTGTGGCCGTAGCGTTCAAGTTGTACGTCTTCAAAGTAAAGTGGTTTTTGGGTGAGAGCGGAAGCTTTCCACGTGAATGTGATTGGTTCCCAATTGCGCAAGTCATAGGTATCTAATCCAATGCGGCACTGTTTTGGGAAACCCCAAGTATCGGCTACGTAACAGGCATCGTCGACGCTCAGGTCCGCCATTGGGATTTTAGTCGTAGTTCCGTTTGCCAGTTTGATCTCTATCTTGCTGAACGTGTAATCTGCTAGTTGGCCAGTTGCGAAAACTTTACCCTGACGGTTGGTCCAAGCCCGGACTTCCACTTGTAGTTTGTCTGGTTTATCGTCTAAATTTGGCTTAAAAGTAGGAGCGATGTCTAATGAGATCTCTGACAAAGGAGTGGGCTTCAGACGCTGAGCTGCTCGCTCACAGTCGGGTGAGCCGCAATTAAGAATAGCGACTAGGTTTTGCAGCGGTGCTGCTGGAGTTCCCTGCTCTAGAACGGCTATCGGAGCAAGTTGTTCCGTTGCTGCCGGTGCGAGCGTTGGCGGCGCAGAGGCGGGTTGTTCCGTAGTAATGACGGCGGGGTTAGGAGGGACATTGATCTCTAACGGAACGGTGAGTTTTAGGTCGTCAGGAACTGCTGTCGAGTGTTCTGGTGGCCGCGTGTTGGGATTAAGGACAGTAGCGGTATCCGAACTGGTAGTTGGTGGGACTGCGTCTGTTGTGTTAATAGGTGCGAATTTGGTGGGAGTTTGCCCTGGGGAAATTTTTTCATCTGCACTTTCTTTGACCTCTTGTAATGTTGACGGCGGAATATTGGATCCCTGTGTTGCGGCAACGTTTTGAGGTGTTTGCAGTGCTGTTAGCCGTATTGGATTATTCGTTGGAGCTAGCTTTATCGTACGAATCGATCGAATGGCCGTCGTATGTGAGTGTGCAGTATCAGCGGTCGGCGTTCTTCGTTTCGAAGGAGCTGATAACTTAGTTGTTACCGTCACGCTCGTAATGGGAGTAGGCTTAGTGACCGAGGATGTCACAATTCGAATTGGTTCCACTGCAACAAGTGGGGCGGCGAAAAGAAGGGTTAAGACGCCGAAGATCACCCGCCGCTGGGGTCTTAGCCAGTGGAGCCGTAATTGGGAATTAGCCGTCGTTAGCAGACGATTGGTCTGGGCTGTAATTTGGTGCTTCATGCGTAATGGCAATGTCATGGGGGTGACTCTCACGTGTACTGGCAGCTGTCACGCGAATAAATCGCGCTTCAGTGCGTAAATCTTCAATTGTTGCAGTGCCGCAATAACCCATTCCGGCACGAAGGCCTCCCACGATTTGATAGACAAAGTCTGCCAAATCGCCCTTAAACGGAACACGACCTTCAACTCCTTCAGGAACAAGCTTGCCGTTACCACTCTGTCGGTAGCGTTCACTGGATCCTTGAACCATGGCGCCCATAGAGCCCATGCCACGGTAGGCCTTAAAAGTTCTACCTTGGTAGAGGATTAATCGTCCAGGACTTTCCGAAAGTCCTGCA
>JABHUV010000354.1 GCA_018658605.1 Planctomycetaceae bacterium
CGGCTAGTGATGATGCTGAGCGACAGGTGCTTGCTAATGGCTTCGAAACTTTCCTCAATGAAGTCAGCAGGACGTCGGAAGAGTTTACCGTTCGGCATTGGGTTGGCGTCACGATGCAGAGTCTCGGTAACGGATTTGAGGTCAACGGCGAGATAACGCCTCAAGCCAAAGTGTATTATGAAAAAGCGATCGCGCAGTTTACTGCAATTAAAACAGCAGGCAAAGCGGATCCAACTTGGGTACACGAAGACCCTGCGATGGCGAAGGCATATATTGGTTCGATTCGCGTACATCTGGCTCAAGTCATGAAGAAGATCGGTGATTACCCCGCAGCCTCGACGGAGCTTGCTTACATTCTGTTAGCGACACCATCAAACGTCAGTGTTCAAATAGAAGCCGCGCGCACTTATAGTGAATTAGGTATGCTGGAAAAAGATACGGCTAAATATTTGCTATCCATAGGGGGTGCGCGTAAATTAAAAAGCGGTGACAATTTAATCTGGGGTTGGCGAAAAATAAGCCGATTAACACTAGGGAAAGACGCATTCAAAAACGAATATTATGAGGCTCGTTTGGGGATTGCTGTGGCTCGTTTGGGTTATGCAATGTTGAAGACGGGTGAAGACAAAAAGAAATATTTAGGTTATGCCAAATTAGAGGTGCTCAACACACAGAAAATAAACCCAGAACTTGGAGGGCCAGAGTTCAAGGCTCGATTTGATACGGTGTTAAGGCAAATTCAAAAAGCTCTGGGTGAAAGAGTTACAGGTTTAGCAAACAAGTAGAGTTAGCCTAGCGTGGTTATGAGGAAAATGCTGCTTTCGCCCCTACGCGGATAGCAGCCGATTGATAAAAAGATAAATAGGGACATTACTAATGATCAAACGATTGCAACTTATTAAGCTCGTGCTATTGTCGAGTCTGTTTTTGGTCGGTACGACTGCTGTGCAAGCTCAGGTCAAAGATCAAATTTACTTGATCAGCAGTCCTGATAATTCGGTGAAGGGCTTAATTGACTCGATTACCAAGAACGAAGTGACCGTGCGAGTTGACGGTGTGCCGCGTAAGTTGGCTGCCAATGACATATCGCGGATCCAATTTGTGGATTCCCCTACGGAAGTCTTGCAAGCGGCCGCGATGTTTAAAAACGGGCGGTTAAAAGATGCTCGAGCCGAACTTGTAAAGGTGAATCTTGAAGCGATCCAGAATAATTTTGTTAAACAGGATGTTGCATATATGCTTGCCGCAGTGGATGCCCATAGCGCTCTTGCTGGTGACGGCGATAAAATACAAGCTGGTTCTGCGTTAGTCACGTTTTTGCAACAACATGCTGATAGCTACCATTATTATGTAGCTGTCGAGTTATTCGGTGATTTAGCGTACACGGTGGGAAGTTTTGATAAGGCTGCTGAATATTACACTATTTTAACAACATCACCATGGCCAGAATTGCAAATCAAAGGGACGTTGCGATTAGCTAATTCAACAGTCGGTAAAGCCGAATTTGCCAATGCGTTGATCATGTTCGAGAAAGTGGCTGCGTTTCCAGCGACGACGTCGTTGCTGCAAAGGACCGTATCTGAGGCAAAAGCTGGTCAAGCAAGGTGTTTGGGTGCAACGGGAAAAGCAGCAGCCGGCATTGCTCTGACGGATAAGTTGATTAAGGACAATGATCCTAAAACGCAGAAAGAGTTATTTGCTCAAGCATACAATGCTCAAGGTATTTGTTACCGCAGCAATAAACAACCCAAAGATGCTATCCTTGCGTTTCTACACACCCACTTAATATTTAACGAGTCTGCTGATGCACATGCGGAATCACTGTATCACTTGTCCCAGTTGTGGACCGAGGTTAGTAAAGCGGATCGTGCTCAAGACAGCAAACGTTTGCTGCGAGAAAAGTATCCAGGTACCTTTTGGGAACAAAAATCAAGAGCAGAATAATCGACAATCATTCGCTCCCGATCTTTTATTTTGGCGACCGTTCGGGAATAATACAGAGTCCATTGCACCGGACATTAATCATAATCACATCCCATAAAATAACAGACAAATACTAACATTTTACTTATGCGGTACTTTTGTACCACACTCAACAATGAGTTTTAGATTCAAAGAACGGAGACAATAATGGTTCAATTAGCAATTCCAGCGTGGCCCAAATGGATTTTGACAGGGCTAACGGCATTAGCGCTAGTTGTCGGTTTGGGCGATTCGCTCAGCCTTAACATGACATCGGTGGTGGTTGCCCAAGATGAATTGCCAGAGGAAAACGCGCCAGAAGAGGACGTTGCGGAACCAGCTCCGGCCAATAATGAAAATGAGGCGGCACCAGCCGACGACGAAGATTTGGCAGCGCAAGAAACGTCTTATCTGACTTGGGTGTATGAAGCACTTGGTGTCGGCTATATGTTAATTTTTCTCGGACTTTCTTTTACGCTCGTAGCCCTGTTGGTCATGAACATGATTACCGGTGCTCGTAGTAAAGTTTGTCCGGTGCATCTAGTCGAAGACTTTGAAGAGATGCTCGACAATAAGCAATATCAAGACGCTTACGAATTAGCCAAGGAACACGAATCGGTACTAGGTTCTGTTCTGTCAGCTGGTTTAGCGAAGCTGTCAGCTGGGTATCCTCAGGCTATCGAAGCGATGCAGGAAATTGGTGAAGAAGAGAACATGAAGCTTGAGCATCGATTGAGTTATATGGCTTTAATTGGAACGATATCTCCGATGGTTGGATTGTTTGGAACTGTTCACGGGATGATCTCCGCGTTTCAGGTTATCGCAACGGGCGGATCGACGCCGGAAGCTTCCGAGCTGGCTGGTGGCATCTCAACGGCTTTGTTTACTACTCTGCTTGGACTGGCGATCGCCATTCCAGCTATTGCTATGTATAACATTCTCAAAAATCGCGTAGCACGACTAATGCTAGAAGTAGGCATTCTCAGTGAGGGATTGATGGGTCGATTTGAAGGTGTGGGCAAGAAATAGAAACCGATGCGAATTAAAAAACAAAAAACCGAAATCCTCGAAGGCGATTTAACGCCGATGATTGACATGACGTTTCAGTTGATCGCTTTCTTTATGGTGCTGATTAATTTCACCCAGAGCGAAACTAACGACATGGTTCAATTACCGGATAGTGCGCTGGCGAAACCACCAGATTCGCAATTGGAGAATCTCGTGATTATTCATCTTGGTCAGGACGGTACGGCCGTCATGAACCAAACCGAAGTGAATTATCTTGGCCTGCGTCATTATCTGGACGTTGAATATTATCGCATCGACGTTCAAACGATGGACAATCCCAAGGAAACGACTATAGTTATTCGTGCTCACAGGGCTGCCAAAGGGGGAATGGTGCAGGAGTTGATTGAGATTTGCCAAGAGGCAGGTTTTGAGAATTTTGCCTTACGCGCCGAAGAAAATATTAATAGCGCTCCCAAATATATAACTCCATTAGGAGGCTAACTGAGATAACAATGAAGATACGTAATACTGGTGGCGCCGGTGAAAAAATTGAACTGCAGATGACTCCGATGATTGACATCGTGTTTCAACTGCTAGTGTTTTTCATTATGACGTTCAAAATTGTGGCGATGGAGGGTGATTTTAATATCCGCATGCCAGCGGCGTCACCACAAGCTGCGCCGCCAGATCAAATGGAGTTTCCACCGATGAAGCTATACTTGTCTGGTAATGAAGATGGCACTCTGGCTGGTATACGCTTAAACGAAGAGAGCTTGCCGACGGTGCAGCATTTGAATTCACGAATCCAAGAGTTGATTGGTACCGATGGAGGTCCGAGTCGCGACACTGCTGAAATTGAAGTTGGTTTTGATTATGATTTGCATTATGAGTGGGTGATTGGCGCAATTACCGCAGTGTCTGGGACTAAAGACATGAATGGCAATGTTGTGCGATTAATCGAAAAGATCCGATTTAATACGCCTGAGCCACCGAACGAATAGAATCGCGTCCGATTCCGCTAGTGTTTGGTTTTTGCTATGCCCGCGGGTGGAATTCTTTGTGCACTTTTTGCAAGTGGGACTGGTCTACATGCGTATAGATTTGAGTGGTCGCAATGCTGGCGTGCCCAAGAAGTTCTTGTAGTTGGCGCAGGTCAGCGCCTCCAGCGAGCATATGTGTGGCAAAGCTATGCCGCAGTGAATGTGGGCTGATGGAATTGGGCGCGCCGATGCGAGCGGCATATTTTTTTACGAGTTCCCAAATGGCCTCTCGCCGCAACGACTTACCTGTGCGACTGAGCAGCAGTGAATTAGAAAGGGCTTGTTCGTCTACGAGCTTGGGACGTTCATGTTCAAGATAATTTGAGATCGATTGAACCGCTTGTTTTGCTAAAGGTACCAACCTTTGCTTTCCACCTTTACCATGATATTTACAATAGGCTTCATCCAAATGCGTGTTGGCGACTGTGAGATGTGAAACCTCTGATGCTCGACATCCGGTGGCGTACAGAAGTTCCAGAAGTGCGCGGTCGCGTAGTGGATAACTATCACGATGGTTGGGAGCATTGAGCAGACGCTGGACACTGCCAGGGGTTAAAATCTCTGGTATGCGTTGCCATAATTTTTGACTGCCTAAAAGCTCAGCTTTGTTTTCGGAGAGAATTCCTTCAAGTTGTAGAAATCGAAAGAAAACTCGCAGCGACACGATATTGCGAGCGATACTGCTTGGTGCGAGGTTGTGTTTTTTCAGTGTTGAGATGAAGTCGGACAATTTAGTAATGGAAAGCTTGGCGATCTTGCGTTTTCCAAGCCAATGATTAAATCGGATGATGTCACGGCGATAGGCAGCAATGCTGTTTTCAGCTAAATGACATTCATTGCGCAGATACTGAACAAAGGCAGCAACAGTATTACCCATGACCGGTGGCTGCGTTTTTAAGGCGTTACGTTTTATTCGGCTGCGTAGTAAACGCATATTTTCGTTGTCTTTAGAAAGAGATATACAGAAAAGAAATAATAACCACCCACAATAGAATTCGACTATGCTACGGAAGAATCTACACTGTGCATTTTATCAGAGTAAACAACGCTTGGCGCACCATTTGGTTATACCGATTATAACGGTCAGCAAGAAGTATTTTGATGAAGCCGCGGATGATTTGTGGCAAGACGTAAGTTAATTAACCTCTCAGGGCGAAGATAGTATAGTGATGTATCGGTTGTTTTTGTGAAGTCGAGTGTGCAGATGAATATATTAGTGACAGGAGCAGCGGGCTACATCGGAAGTCATACGTGTCGTTACTTAGCCGCACACGGATACCAGATTGTTGCGTATGACAATTTAAGCCGAGGACATCGACAAGCTGTCGAGCGTGCGGTACCTAACCACCCATTTATTCTCGGCGACTTGCACGACGTATCGTTGTTACGTGGCACCATGCAGCAGTACCAGATCGACGCTGTCGTTCATTTCGCTGCGTTTGCGTTAGTCGGGGAATCTGTTGAAAACCCCGAGTTGTATCAACACAATAATGTAGAGGGTACACGGTGCTTGATCGAAGCAACAACTAAAGAGCATGTTCAAAAGTTTGTGTTTTCTAGCACCACCGCGATTTATGGTGAACCAGAAACCATACCGATTACAGAGTCTTGCCCTGCTCGACCGATCAGTCCCTATGGTCAAACAAAATTAGATGTTGAGCAATTACTAGGACAAGCTAATGCCGAACAGGGTATGGGGTTCGCGGCGCTGCGGTACTTTAATGCAGCTGGGGCTGACTCTGCGGGCGATATCGGTGAGGATCATGACCCAGAAACGCACTTAATCCCCATCGTTTTACAAGTCGCGTTGGGGCAACGTGAAAACATTTCCGTATTTGGCGATGACTATGCGACACCTGATGGTACGTGCGTGCGTGACTATGTGCACGTATTGGACCTCGCTGACGCTCATTTACGGGCGTTGGACCGACTACAGAAGGGGCAGTCAATTCAAGTGAATCTGGGATCCGGTACGGGACATTCGGTAATGGAGATTATTGAGGCAGCGCGAACAGTGACTGGGCACGAAATTCCAATGACTGTGGTCGATAGACGCCCGGGTGATCCGCCATTATTAATCGCTGATAATCAACTAGCTCGCGATACGCTGGGTTGGGAACCCCAGCATTCCAGTCTTGAGGAGATTATGTCGACGGCTTGGAAATGGCATCAATCGCATTCACAGGGTTACCCCTCCACCAATGACAAGGCGAAGGGATCATAATGCAGGATCTCATAATTGAAAAACCATATCGATTTGTGCCACCCAGTAAATGTAAATTCATGTTATGGGCTACATGTAAATTTAATTTGTTTCATTTCTGGCTGCGCCGCGCCGAAGGTATTTGTGAGTTTGAAGTGATCAACGCGGAGAAGATTGCCGATTCGATTCGCGCAAAACATGGAATAGTGCTAGCAGGGAATCACTGTCGCAATGCGGACCCGATGGCGATTGGCGAGGTTGCTAAAGCGGTTGATTGTTATATCTACAGCATGGCGAGTTGGCATCTGTTTAACCAGGATTGGTTCATGCGGTGGGCGATTCCACAATTGGGTGGTTTTAGTATTAACCGAGAAGGCGTGGATCGCGCGGCGCTTGAGTTTGCGATTAATACATTAACCACGGCAGAACGACCGTTAGTGATTTTTCCTGAAGGCTCGGTTTCACGTAGCAATGATTATTTGCACCCGTTCTTAGGCGGGACTGGTTTTATTGCACGATCAGCAGCTCGTCGGCGTAAAAAACAAGATGCTAATTTAAAGGTTGTCATCCATCCAATTGCATTTCGTTATCAGTTTATCGGTGATTTCGAAGAAGCCACACAGCATTCTTTGACTTTACTTGAGTCGCATCTCGAAGTGCCCGTAAAGGCTGATTTGCCACTGCTTGAACGGATCCGCTATGTGGCGAGTGGTTTGCTTGCGCAACGGGAGAAATCGTATCTTGGACAAGCGCAAGCGGGTGAATATTACGACCGCATTATGAAGCTTGCCCAAAGTATTCTGCAAACGCAGGAGAAAAAATGGAAAGGTGAGGTTCAGCAGGGGGATTTTGTGGCGCGGGCAAAAGCGCTGCGACCGTTGATGGTTCCTGATTTGGCCAACGGACTGCTTGATGAAGAAGAAGCAAGGGAACGTCGTCGAGATTTGTTTGATATCAACACAGTGCAGCAGCTTAGCTATTATCCAGTAGACTATATCGTACCGACTAATGGGCATTTGCCACGCGAACGTATCTTGGAAATGCTGGAGCGATTAGAAGAAGATTTATTGGACAAAGTGACTATTCCCCGCCGGTATAAATTGGTATTGGACGTATTGGATGCGGTCGAAGTACCGGCAGAAAAAGCTCCTCGCAATGAAGGTGATCCGTTAATGCAAGAGGTCGCTTCCGCATTGCAAGCTAGCTTGGATGTGTATTCACAAGCCGCCGAGTCCTATGTTGCGGATTCCGCTGTGTGAGTTTATCTGGTTTCGCAGTAGTGGATAATTTCAGCCACAAATTTACCGGAATTTATACGAATATGAAAACTGGACGACTTGCGATAATTCTCAGATGGGTTCAAAATTAGGAGTTGCAGCCACTGTTTGGTTCTTGTCGATATCTGCATACGTGTTTATATTTAGTTGTTTCACATTGAGTAAAATAAAAACGAAGGTTTGAAGTATTATGAAAGACGGCATACATCCCGATTACATTGAAACTGCAGTCAAATGTGGGTGTGGTAATAGCTTTACCACTCGCAGCACACGCAGCGAGTTGAAAATCGACATCTGTTCTAGTTGCCATCCATTTTATACGGGCAAACTGAAGTTTATAGACGCAGCTGGTCGAATCGAGAAATTCCAAAGTAAATTTGCTGCCGGAACTTATGCCAGTTTGCAAACGCCCAAAAAAGGCAAGAAGAAAAAATAGCTTTCCAAATCAAAAATCAGTTCTGAGTGGTTGAGCAGCGGCTCTTGTCACCGGACTGTCGCATATCGCAGTGATCGGTCTTGCCGGTTACTGCGTTTGTCATTTACGCTTTCAAGTAAATACTTTGAATAGACATTAAGATGGAGGATGTAATTGTTCCTCCAAAACAAGGAAACTGTGCTTTGCGCGAAATGCTTGACGAAAAGCTCACTCGATATGAAGAGTTAGAGCAAATGATGACTGACCCAGAGGTGCTCACTAATTCGAGCAAGTTGGCTGCCGTTGCCCGCGAGCATGGTCGCTTGGCAAAGCTAGCGACACTTTACCGCTCGTTCAAACTGATGCTCGATGAGATTGCCGAACTCAACGAAATGGCTGGTAGTAATGATCCAGATGAAAAAGAATTAGCAGCAATTGAGCTGCCCGAAATCAAAGAACGACGAGAATCTGCTTGGAACGATTTGCTAGAAATGACGATCGGTGGCGATGACGCATCACGCAATCGTTGCGTGATGGAAATTCGTGCCGGAACAGGTGGCGATGAGGCAGCGTTGTTCGCACGTGATTTATATGAAATGTATAAGAAGCACAGTGAATATAAACGTTGGAAAGTTGAGGTCATTGAAGCCAGTCCAACGGAACTCGGCGGCTTCAAAGAAATCATGCTATCCTTTGACGGTGAAGGTGCTTTTCGTGAACTTGCTTATGAAAGTGGCGGACACCGTGTACAACGTGTTCCCGATACCGAAACCAAAGGTCGGATCCATACCTCTGCCGCGACCGTTGCTGTGTTGCCTGAGCCCGAAGAACTGGAAATTGATATTAAGTCGGACGACTATCGGAAAGATATTTTTCATGCGAGTGGCCCCGGCGGGCAACATGTTAATAAAACCGCATCAGCCGTCCGGTTGACTCACTTCGAAACAGGTATTGTCGTCTCGATGCAGGACGAAACAAGTCAACATAAGAACTTGGCCAAGGCGTTGAGAATTCTGCAGGCACGAGTCTACGAATTATTTCGTCAACAAGAGCATGAAAAGCGAGCGAGCGAGCGGCAGTCCCTCATTGGTTCAGGGGATCGAAGTCAACGTATTCGCACCTATAACTTTGCGGAAAACCGTGTGACGGATCATCGTATTAATGCCACGCTTTATAAGCTCGATCAGATTTTAGCGGGTAATCTGCAAATGTTGACCGACTTGTTGATTGATCATGATCGCAACCAACTACGGGAATCTATGGGTGCCCTAGATGACTGATCAAGGAAGTCAGGCAAATCAGGTGGGCCACGAAACACAGTGGACCGTTCTGGCCTTGCTAGATTGGACCAAAAACTACCTCGAGAAAAACGACTCGCAGTCGCCACGGCTGGATGCGGAAATACTGCTCGCTCACAGTATGCATTGCGAGCGAATTATGTTGTACACACGCTTCGATGAAATTGTTAGTGAAGCGGACCGTTTGCAATTTCGAGAATTGGTAAAACAACGAG
Organism: Planctomycetaceae bacterium; assembly: GCA_018658605.1. The sequence continues at coordinate 9,419 of JABHUV010000354.1, forward strand.
CCAGTGGATGCCCCGTTGCCTACCTTGTTGGTTTCAAAGAGTTTTACTCGCTTCGATTTGATGTGTCCGAGCATGTATTAATTCCTAGACCGGAAACGGAATTCCTTGTTATCGCTGTGCTTGATATTGTGAAGGAACATTTCAACTCCGATTCCAACGGGCAATCAATGCCATGTCATGTTGTCGATGTTGGTACTGGCAGCGGAGCTATTGCTATTACATTGGTTACGGAAATGTCACAAATTCAAGTAACTGCCGTTGATCTCTCAACTGCCGCATTAGAAGTTGCTCGGAAAAACGCTATTCGCCATGAAGTTAATGATCGAATTAAATTTGCAGAGCAGGATTTGTTAGCGGGGCCGAGTGACAACAAGTTTGACATTGTTGTCAGCAATCCACCGTATGTTACTAGCGAAGAATACGCGACGTTAAGTCGAAATGTGCGAGAATACGAGCCGCAATTGGCATTAGAATCTGGCCCGACTGGGATGGAATGTTATCAACGACTAGTGCCTCAGGCAGCAGCGCGACTCAACGACGGAGGTTGGCTTGTACTGGAAACCAGTCCAATGTTGATGGAGCAGTTGAAAATGCTGGTTGCTGAAAATGAGTTTGACGAGATTTCGACAGTAGCGGATCTTGCCGGTCATCCAAGAATTGTTATTGCGCGACGAGCCAACAGCTAGCGTTGTTGGGCCATTTGCTGAAACAGGTCGTAGCGAGCTTTCATTTCGCTAATACTGTCATTACCAAACTTTTCACAGAAGGCCACCGCGACCTCAAAGGCTACGACGTTTTCGATGATAATCGCCGCAGCAGAAACGGCACACACATCGGACCGTTCGTAACTCGCCGTATCCGCTTGCTTAGTGTCCAGGTTGATGCTTTCCAGTGGTTGCCGCAACGTACTGATCGGTTTCTTTGCCGCTCGTACAACCAAGCTTTGACCATTAGTCATACCTGCTTCAAGGCCACCTGCGTTATTAGTGGGTCGTTGGAATCCGAGGCTAGGAGTATCTTTTTTATCAGCATTGTAAGTAATTGGGTCGTGGACTTGGGAGCCGGGACGGCGAGCGGCTTCGAATCCGAGTCCAATTTCCACTCCTTTGATGGCTTGCACGGCCATAACGGCTTGGGCGATGCGGCCATCTAGTTTGCGGTCCCATTGTGCATGCGTGCCGAGTCCAAAAGGTAATCCTGTAATGTGCACTTCGAGTATTCCGCCTAGCGTATCGCCTTGCTCTTCGGCTTGGTCGATCAACTTTTTGATCTCAGAGTCTTGCTCAGGGTTCAACGAATATACTTCGCTTTGTTCGCGTAGTGTTCGCCACTGTTGAATATCACCATCTTGTCTATGGATCTGTTGTCCTCCGAGTTCATCGACAAACCCAATACACTCGATTTGGAACTCTGCTAAGATTTGCTTGGCGAGTGCTCCGGCAGCCACTCGAACGGCCGTTTCTCGTGCACTGGATCGTTCTAGCACATTTCGAATGGACCCGAGGAACTTTACAGCGCCGGTTAAATCGCCATGACCCGGGCGGGGTCGTTCAAGTTCTTTGAGTTTCTCAAGCTTGTAGTCGCGATTGATGACTTGTAGCGTAACGGGGCTCCCCATCGAAACATTTTTCCAAACACCAGTAAGCAACTCGACCTTATCGGTTTCAATTTTTTGTCGCCCACCGCGCCCATAGCCGCCTTGTCGCATCCGTAAATCGTAATCGATTGAATCGGTATTGATTTCAATTCCAGCAGGAAATCCATCGACGACTGCTAATAATGTCTTGCCGTGAGATTCTCCGGCGGTCCAGTAACGCAACATGCTATTCTATTCTTTTCTATGGCGTATTGAGTGAATCAATAAAGGGTATCATAAGTGCAATACGATTAATGCACTTGCAGCTTTCTATACAGTTTAACTAGCGTAGTAAAAATCGCATAGGTCGTTTAAAGTAGGCGGACAGGTGAAATAGGAGGTGTTTGTTAGTTTGACTCAAAGACCGGAAAGAGGAAGTGGCAGTTCATTGAAAGATTTTTTAGCTAAGAGATGGTTTTTATTATCTTTGGTTGTGGTGTTTGCACTGGGATTAATTGTCCATGAAGAATGCGCAACTTGGGCCGACCACGAACCGTTTCGAAATGCCGTCGTGTTTACCGTTTTGTTTTTGATGGCTGCGTCGTTGAGTCTAAAAGCTCTCAGTTCAGGTATTCGCCGCCCCCGTGGGACGTTGTTGGCCGTCGTCATGAACTATGGCGCGCTTCCATTGATTTTGTGGGCGGTGACATGTTTGCTTGGGAATCTTGAGTTTGAGGGGTTGAGAGGTGGATTGCTGGTGGTTGCCGTAACACCCTGCACTTTGGTATCCGCTGCGGTTTGGACTCGGCGAGCGGGAGGCAACGATAGTATCGCTATCATGGTTACCTTGATCACTAACCTACTTTGTTTTGTAATTGCGCCATTATGGTTACTATTTTTCTTTGGCAAGAATGTTGAGCTGAAAACGCCATTTAGCGAGATGGTGTTAAAACTGGGACTACTTGTTGTATTGCCGATGGTGCTGGCACAACTGACTCGGACGCATCGCAGATGGGCAAATTGGGCCACAGATAATAAATCTACATTGGGAATCGCAGCACAGTGCGGTATTTTGACGATGGTGTTTTTGGGGTCAATAAAAGTTGGACCTGAGATGGTGGGAGAAAATGCGGGACATGCAATTGCCTTAATTGGGATCGCTTTGGCCGTGGTGTTGTTCGTGCATATCGTTGTCTTTTGGTTGGGTATCGCAATCGGCGGATGGCTTAAGCTCTCGCGCGCAGATGCGTTAGCTGTCGGATTCGCTGGCAGTCAGAAAACGTTGATGATTGGCCTGCTGATTTGCTTGGATCTAGAAGTGCTGGTCATTCCCATTGTGTTGTACCATGCTTCCCAGTTGATTGTTGATACTTTATTTGCCGATTATTTGAGAACTGCGAATGCTCACAAATTGGATTGCAATTGAATTGTTGAGTTGAAATCTGCTATCTTACCTCAACAAAATTTGTCTTTTTGATTTGGATTGTTTCACGGATGAAGCATCGAACCCAACGTTGGTTGAATCGACTCCTATTCTGTAGTTGTGTGTGCGTTCCTACACTGCTAATCGGCGGAACGATGTTGTTGCGTCATAGCGACGCGGGCCAACAACTGCTGGTGTCATGGTGGACAGATTCGTTGGAAATAGCGACTGCTAGTAGGGTAGAGATAGGGCGCGTTTACTTCATAAGTCCGGGTTGTTATGTGTTAGAAGACGTGTCGCTCAATGATCGTGAAACGGATCGCAATATTTTGCAGTGTGATCATCTACGAATAACTCGTGCACAAGACCAATGGGAACTGAATCTACATTTCGCGCAAACGCCATATCAAAATCTCCACAATTGGCTGCAGTGGTGGAACGACCATGTCCTGCCTGTCAGTGAGGGGGAAAACACGACGATCAAGATCCAATCGCTAACGTTTGCCAAACAGACGGAACCACCCATCGTAAATTTTGTTGCTCAAATTATTCCCGGTAATCGATCTTCTAATGCATTGCTTAATTTTGGCAACGACTTAACGAATCCAATCGCGATTGAAATAAAACGTTTTCATGAGTTTCCCGTCAAAACAAAGATCCTATTAGAAACTAATGGGCATCCTGTTTCAGCCAAACTGTTGGGCAGATTGCTACTCAAGGAATTCAGTTTCGGTGAAACGGCAACGTTCGTTGGGGCACTGGCTTTAGACACAGCTGTTGGTGTGCAGCAGCACATGCAATTTGATATGCAGGGCACGATGCACAATGTTGAATTGCAATCGCTGTTAGGTGGTTTGCAGGAGTCACCATTGAGTGGCCGCGTAACCGTTCAGATATCCCGTGCCATATTTCAAAATGATCGCTGGCTGCAACTCCAAGGTGTTCTGCAGGGCGGTGCTGGGCACGTGTCACGTGAATGGCTACCAACGGCCGCGCGACAACTACAGCTACGTTGGCTGGGTGATCTACAGCAGTCGCAGATCCCTTTTCAATCGATGTACTGTGCCTTCAGTTGGAACCAGTCTAGTTTGTCATTGCGGGGCGAACTTGAGGGTGAACAGGCAGGCGCCATTCTGCGACACGCAAACGGGATAATCCTCGCCGAAAATCCCCAAGTCCTACAAGCGTCGGTATTACATGAAGTGTTGGCACGCTAAGGGTAAATTGTTAGATAATGTGACTTTTTGTTGGTTATGAAGCGAGAATGCCTTTTTTGTAGCGCAGCCAGGCGATGAACATAAATGCCCAGTTCAAGGCGACGACTAATACAACGCCTCCGATTGCACTAGCGGCGTTGTCACCGGATCCGTAGGAGTGCAATCCGACTGAGCCGGTATCCGAGAGCATAGGTAATCCAAAATTAACGCCAACCCAGCTCATCATAATCATGGTAAAGCCGAAAATAGTACCCGCGACCA
>JABHUV010000099.1 GCA_018658605.1 Planctomycetaceae bacterium
AGTCGCATCAATAATCTAATCATTCCTGATCAGGATATTATAAGAGAGTAAAAGAGATGAAACTTACTATTGGTAGTGATCACCGCGGCTACCGCGTCAAACAAAAGATTGTCGATTACCTTAATAGAAATGGTCACAGTTGCAACGACGTCGGTACAAACAGCGATCAAAGTGTCGATTACCCTGACATTGCACAAGCAGTGAGTCGTGACGTTTGCGCTGGCGACAGCGATCGGGGAATCCTTATATGTGGGACAGGTATTGGCATGGCAATTGCCGCTAATAAATACCCTGGAGTACGAGCTGCCTCTTGCCACGATGAAATAACCGCTGAAATGAGTCGTCGCCATAACGATGCCAACGTACTCTGTCTATCAGCTGACCTCTTCGGCGAACGCAACGTCGAACCCTTGCTACAACTCTGGTTGAATACCGATTTTGAAGGTGGCCGGCATGAACGCCGCGTTCAGAAAATCAGTCAAATAGAGAAATCGCTTGATTTCGAATAATCCAAGGCACCTCCAACGCTTACAGAATTACCAAAACTTACCGAATTTTCATATTCGTACAAATTCGTATTAATTAGTGGTCGTAACGGTCGCGCCGAATAGAGCGTCTGTTTTTTTCTAGTGAACTTGCATTCACAGATAATTACACCTTGCTTGCCGTCTAATAGCGACTAAATTCAAGGACATGGCTTATAAAAACTACAGGGCAAGCCATTAAGCATCTTTGATAAATACACCTCACGCGAATCTCTAATCATAAAATTGAATCCGATGCACGAAACCAGTTTACCTGAGAGCGAAGTCGAACAATTGCTGCATAACGCGCAGCTGCGAGACCAACTCGAACCTTTTTTCGACGACTCGATCGCCCTAGTAGACGTCACGGAAATGTCGACCTCCGAAGAAAATCAATTCCTAGAATCGATGCTCAATTGGGAATACGCTCCGGTGCTTCCAATAAGCCAGTGGTTCGAACCTGAACTCAGTTTGCCCCAACCTGAGACACTGTCCAACCGCGATCTATCCAAAATGTTATGGGACACATTACAGCGCCTCGCTGAACAAAATATCTATCTACAATACACCGATCACCTGTCAGACCGAGAACTATTCTGCGTCTTGGTTCGTGACATCCTAACAGCGACTGAAAAGAAACTCGACATCACCAATAACCCCATCGTGTGGCGACTTGTCGACAATGAGTCTGATCCTGATACGTGGCTCGCCTATTACGCCACCGACGAACAACGCTATCTCTGGCAACTGGAACACGGCCAAACCCCGCCAACCTCCAAGGCTTTGCAATACACACGACAAATGCCACGCCCCGCGTAATGCGATGCAACATTTACGACGTCATCAAAACAGATCGCGACTTCTGCGTACTGGCAATTAATCATGACAGTTGCCATACTAGATACACCCCTTGTGTATAAAATTACTTAAACCGTAGTGGCTAACTTTATCAGGCAGTTTACTCCGGACGAAAAGCGAAGGGCGAACTGAGCCTTTATTCCCTCAAGAAAGACAGCGTTATGTTTTATCGTACTCTCTCCACTGCTTTACTGTTGCTCAGTTTCGCTGCTTGCCTCCCAGCGCAAAATCTGACTGCCGAAAAATCCAACATACCACCGTCACGCTCAACGTACTTCGGTCGTCGCATCGCCCAAACCATGCACTTCACCGGCGCGCCTTGGCTCATCCGTGACAATCGCGAAAACGAGGAACGCTGTTCAGTCATGCTCGGACAACTCAACCTCAAAACAGGAATGACCGTCTGTGACATGGGTTGCGGCAATGGATTCTACGCTTTGAAAATGGCGAAAATGGTCGGCCCGCAAGGCACAATCTTGGGCGTTGACGTACAACCACAAATGTTGCAATTCCTGCGCACTCGCATGGAAAAGGAAGGAATCGACAACATCACTCCCATTTTGGGGTCCTTTCATAATCCACATCTACCGCGCAATACAGTCGATGTCATACTCATGGTCGACGTCTATCACGAATTATCACATCCACAGATTATGTTAAGGGCCATGCGTGATAGTCTTAAACCGAACGGTCAAATAATTCTTTTGGAATACCGCGAAGAAGATGACAAAGTACCTATTAAACCTTTACACAAAATGAACAAAGTTCAGATACTTAAAGAATACGAAGCTAATGGTTTTCGTATTGCTAGCCAATTTGACAAGTTACCTTGGCAGCACATGATGTTCTTTGAAAAAGATCCCGACTGGAAACCAACTAGCAAATAACGACCACGTTTCTGCTACAACTTCCAGACAAGCACAAGTGCATA
>JABHUV010000048.1 GCA_018658605.1 Planctomycetaceae bacterium
CGTGTGGATTTAAGCCACAGATGCATAACCGCGGACTTTTGAACCCTAAGTGCAGCATGGCCTGATGTCCAATTTCAATCGTCTCGCGAATTCGTTCGATATCAATTTTCGTCGCCGCGTCAAATAGACTGCAATGCGTCGTGACATGGACTACACACAACTGATCATTGACTAGCAGCATTCGCGAAGTGTCACGACCACACATATCTGCAATAAACTCGGTATGTCCGCAAAATCCTTTGCGACCAGTCGCCACGACCGCTTCCTTATTAATCGGAGCGGTCACAATGGCATTCGATTTTCCATCGATACACAACTGAGTGGCAATCCGTACATAGTTTACCGCTGCTTCACCACACACGGCACTTACTTGAGCTACCGTGACATCAGCTCGGGAAATTTGTTGCGCGTCAAGCACGGCCACTCGACTATCATTTGCCAATTCATCAATATCGGTGATCACCTGATCCACTGTCAAACCGAATTGTTCGGCAAGTTCAGCCACTTGCCAAGCTTCGCCTACGATGACCCAGCGAGCGAGTGCATGCAGCGACTCATCGGCACATGCTTTAACAGCGACCTCTGGCCCAATACCGGATGGGTCGCCGATGGAAATCGTAAATACAGGTAACGGTTGATTCATCTTCGCAGTGGTGCCGACAATTCTATGCTATGTGGTTCAAACCAAATATTCTAATTGGCTTGGGAGCGATTACGCCGCTGTTTTGCTCCGAGATTTGTGATTGTCATGCTCCGAAACCATGTTGGATTACCGTGTTCGGTAAGCATAATCAAACCACTACGGTTTTCACTAAACTTGCGGTGCTTGCTAAATTTACTCTCATCGACTCGCGCCTGCCAGTCTCTTGACCCAATACGACCATCAACTACCAATACACCGTTTAAAAAATGTTGAACATGGTTCCCTTTGACTTTAATTCGGCTTTCATTCCATTGCTCCGCAGGATTCTGCACGAACTCACCTGTCGGTTCCCAAATCGCATACAGTGAACCGGTCGCATTCTTGGAGTGCTTACCATACTTGTTCTGCGGGTCATCTAAAATTTGATATTCACAACCCAATGCCGAGTTGCCGTAATTTCGTACGCGATATTTAATTCCACTGTTGCCTGCAGCGGTAATTTTCCACTGCCACGTTAATTCGAAATCGCGATACGTTTCCTTCGTGAATAATGAACCCGACCCGCGACCGTCGCACTTGAGTGCTCCATCTTCAAAACTCCAACCAGTCGTTACACTCTTTCCTTGAGCGGTAACCCAGTGGTCAAGTTTTCCATCTTCAAGTAAGTCCACGGTCTGTGCAGTTGCCGGAGTCGCCAACGTAAACAATATACAAAGCGAAAACAAAATCTGACGTTTCATAGTTAAGACCTAATTAATATTTTTTCTGTAAGGGAATAAACTTGGTTACGATTATTTGTTTATTAGAAACGCTGCAATCGGTGTTGTGTTACCGGTGCAGTACTTTTTATACACTGGGTTTGCCATTTTACGTATCCTCTCGCATGTTTTAAATGCGGCTCTTATGTGCCCATAACCCTAATGCCGGATTGCTCACATAATAAAAGCGTTCGCCTGCATCCGTTTCATGCCAACCGTTCTGCCGCTCGTCGATTTTGTACCGTCCTAGCATCTCATCCAAATCGCCGTAAGCGTAGCCAACTCCCTCAATTTCTTCTTGCGTCAACTCACCTGGGCAATAAGTGATTTTGAATCGGTTTTCGGAAGATCCGTGCATCAGATGGGCTACTGCGGAAAGATTGTTCTGTAAATCTTCATTGTCATCCATGAACTTCATAATTTCCGGAGTTGTACGATAACCGTATTTTCTGATCAACGCATCTATTTGTGAGTCCTCACCAAACGTCTTAACTTTAGGAGCCAGCACAATCAGTTCCCCGCCATCGGCAATCGCCATTCTCGTTCGGTAGATTGCTTTATTGCCTAACCAGGTACTATGAAACTCCTGCGGATCCAAATACACAACGACTTTATCAAATTCTTCGTCAAGCTGTTGGAAATTGACCGCTGCGGACAACTCACTCGCTTTTTCAAAACACTCTACGTCGTCCCCAATAAACAATCCTCGGGTTACCAGATTTCCATCCCTATCGGATCCGACGACAGTCAACACATATACCAGCGGAAGATGTTGGCAAAAATTATCCTGAGCATAATTCAATATTTTTCGCAGCGGTGTGTCGGCCCGCCCCATCATCCGCTCCATCCCATAAGCCGCTCCAATAAAGTGGCTCTCATTAATTCCTTGAACACCCCCTGTGCCAACAAAAATATTCTTGTTGTAGTTTGCCATCCCGATAACTTCATGCGGCACAACTTGTCCAATCGAAAGAATCAAGTCATGACCGCCCTCAAACACAAGTTTATTCATTTGAGCGGGCCACGGTTTTTCCCAAATGCCAGCAGTGACTTGACTCACAAATTCCGCGGGAACCTGTCCAACCGTCAACACATCGTCACGCCAGCGGTGTTCGCGAAAAAGTTCATGAGGGACACCCTCAAACATCTTGTCCAATTGCCAAGCAGGCATCGGGACATGTGTTCCGAGTGCCGGCATAATATCAACTAGTTTATCTTGATAATATTCGTAGGTCATACTCGTTAAAGCGCCAGCGCGACTATGGAAGCGAGTGAAATCTGGTGGTATTGCGAGAACCTTATTACGAGCGCCCAGCGTCTGAAACACTTGAACCAACACCGTTCGCATTTCATCAGCGGAAATAGAAGTCTCCGCTGATCCCTCACCGTAAAACAATGTCATCCTTTAACTCCAAATTACTGCCAGTTCGTAAAGCGTTTACTCCAGCCACGATCTAGACCCATTGCATCGCGCCGAGTGACTCGAGTGAACTAGCAATTTCGTCAAGTTCGCCCGCCTGTAACGGTAACACCGGACTACGTACCGTTCCACAATCGATACCAACCAGTTTCATAACTTCCTTTGATGCGGCCAAAAATCCATATTTTTGGAACACACGGATTATATCAACGCTCAAATTCTGCAATTCTAAGACTCGGCTCTGATCTCCAGTTTCAAACGCTGCAATAATTGCGTTGTAAAGTTTCGCGAACTGATTGTAGGTGGATCCAACCGCACCGCGGACACCGTAGGCCCAAGCCGATGACATTATCTCATCAAAACCAAATAAAATGTTGTAACGCTCTGGAGCAATTCGCAATATATCTTGTAAATCAAACAAGCTATCATTCGTGAACTTTAGCCCGGCGAGATTAGGAAACTCCGTTTGACAGCGTTCTAGGAATTCGACCATCGACAATTCCACATGCGTCATGACGGGGATATCATAAAAGTAAAATGGCGTGTTGGGAGCAGCAGAGGATATCTCTCTAAGGTATCCGATTAAGACGTCAAGCGTCGGTGGTCTAAAGAAACAGGGGGCCATCGCTGCAATCGCGTCCGCTCCACGTGATTCTGCCTGTGCTGCGAGAGTCTGAGCATTGCGGATGCAATTATCACCGACATGCACAACTACCGACAAATCTGTATCACTGGCGGCATCAAACCACGCACCTGCCAGTGCAATGCGTTCATCACAAGTCAAACTGTAACATTCACCCGTCGTTCCACCAACATAAACACCGCCACATTGCATTTCAATTAAACGATCCACTTGCTTAGATACAACACGCAGATTGATATCACCAGTTGCGTCAAAAGGAGTATGCGCGGCGGGTAACAAGCCAGTTGGTTTTTTATTCATGGTCTCAATTCTGTGATATTTATTAGAGTACTAATCAACCCTTTATAATCTCACAGATTGATGGCATTTGATAGAGCCCATGTGCACTCATTCACGCCTAGTCTCAAACGAAAACTCAAATTTTTCAATCGTCTTCCCAGCCTGCAATTTCATCTAGTTTTTGTTTAATCCAAGGCGCATATTTTTCACGGGTCATCATTGCGATCATCATGATCGCTCCGACAACAATAATCACGCCAAACACCCAAATCGTTCCTAGAATCGCGACCTTGGTCAACATGCCGCACAACGACAAAATCAAAAATCCGATTCCCAAATAAACGAACTGGCGAATTCGTATCAGCATACCCATGGCGATACCAAACAGTGACAGTATTGCTAGGACGGCGAGCATCAGTACACCTTCGGTACCACTTGCCCACTTCAATAGCATTTCACTGGTAGAAGCAAGATAGATTGCCGAAACTGTCATGTAGCGAATTGTTGACAAACTCTCTTTTTTCAGGTCTCGCTGAAATATTTGCGCGACAATTAATACCGAAACCGCCGGTGGAATAAGCCAGATTTGTACATGTTCAAGCAACTCAAAATCCAGCCCTACAAACATCATCCACAAACTTGCGTTACCTGCTAGGGCCGCTAACAATGCATGTAGAAATGACCGCCGAAAAAAGGCTAGCATAACGTTCATTAACGCCGCACCCAAAAACAACAACTTGTAATCACCAAATAAGCCTTGACCGTCACCTTGGAATAAGACTAATCCGAGCAATGGCACGGCTGGTAACAGAAACGACGTATTGTAGATTGGCTCCGACAACACTCGAATTTTGGACTGCCGCAGTACCTCAGATGCAATCGCACCGACAAACGCTAGTCCCATCAAAATAAACGGCCACCATTCGGTGAAGTCCCCAAACAATACCGGACGTGTTGTCCATAAATGAACAGCTAATAATAACGCCATCAGCTCTGCGCAATAGACGTAAATCTGGCGAGTATCATCCGCTAGTGCCAATGGATCATGATCAGGTTTAATCGCAATGATGATTAAGGCAACACCTAACATAACGATCGATGCCGCTGCCAACCATACTTCAATATGCGACAGACCCTGCGCATCACTGCGAAGAGCAAAATTAACGCACAACATTACAACTAATGAAATACCCGCTGCGACAATTGCTTGCAGCTGTAGCCGTTTGATTTGTGCTGACCAATGTTTAAATTGTTGGGTGAGTTGCTGTGAAAATACAGCAAGAACCCCGCCCATGAACGACCCAGCGATAAAGACACGGCTGATACGTCGCAACCACGCTAAATTGGAACCGAGTGCTCCAACATCTGCCCAGAGAAAAATTAACAATGATGCTAGACATAAAGAACTAAACAAATCTCGACGATGGGTCGCTGTACGATCCCGTAACACTTCCATGCCAACGATCACTAATAAAGGAATGGTCATCGCAAGATAACGATGAACCATGTGTACAGATGGATCTAGAATGAATGTGCTCAAACAGGCACAACTACACACGATAACACCAACGACCAACTGCACATGTGTAGCTAATGAACGGCCCTGAAGCAATCGTTGCTGAACATTGACGACACCCATTCTTGCAACCGCGGTAGACACCACATCTTGGTACCGATAGACCAATCCCCATACAGCCAAATAACCTGCAATCGCATACAACACAATTAATCCTTGTAATTGCTGCCCTAGATTACTGCTCGACCCAAACCACATCGCTAACAACGTTGCCACTAAAGCAATGCCTAAGATATAGACGCTGCGAAACCAACTTGCGTAATCTGCATCACGACCATAAATGAACAAACTGCTAAGAGGGATCAAGAAAATGACCCACTCCCACTGACCTACAAGCAGAGATTGGCTGTTAGATATTAAAGTACCGGTCATTAAGACGAAGATCGAACTTAGTGCCAACAGAATAACAGCAAGTGAGATATACGAACGCCCCGTTTCCGATAGGGTCGACGCAGGATGTAGCAGGGCACCAGCTAGCTTTCGTAGAGGCCCAGAGGAAACCCAAATTATCAACGCAATTACCGCCAAGGTAACAATTTCTATACGACCAAGTATGAAAACTTGAGCCGAGTCGTTAAAAAAGCTGTTGGCTAACTGGCCTTCTGGGTTTAATAACTTCAGATAACATATTGTCACCGTTATTAACGTTAGCGACGTGACCCAGACGATGGAATGCACATTCTGCAGAACTGCCAGTGTCATTACAAACAAAATAGTAATGGAGGCAAACATTCCAATCAGCAACCAATCCGAATATTGTTCAACAAACAACAACATCGATGCAGCGATAAGTACGAGCACGCTAAGAATGTTTAGCGGAACAAAGAAACGATTTGCCCTAATATCTGCGTCTTGGTGAACGCCTTGTGAGGACGTCAGTCCACTTTGCCAACGTGGAACGAGCCGCCCGATCGCTGCAGTTAACCCCACCGCCAAGAAGAACCAACCGAGCATCTGAAAAAACAGGACATCACTAACCACAACGTAATCTGATTTGAATTGCGTCGTTGATACTAAACTGTGTGCTACTAGAGCGTTGAAAGTCATCACGATCAAACACCACGTCCTGTCAGAATCGGATTTTTCTTTGCGTGATGACGCTTGTGAGAATAGCAACGATGTACCGATCATCGCCAAACTGACGTAGGATCCAATCGAAGCAAACGCTGTCTGCCGCTCTAACCAAAAAGATCCCGAGATTTGATGTTGCAGCACAAATCCATCGAGAACAGCGACGACCATGTAAAGTGCCAACGACACCCAGGAGAACACAAACAACCAGCGACTCGCATTGCCACTCTTAAATAACTCCGTCCGCCAATCAAGCCGTACGACATCATCCGCTTGCTGCTGACTAGTTACCCAACGTCGCAAACCACTCCACACAATTCCATAGAGGGCCATCCCGACGAGTAGCCATTGGGCCCCGTCCACCACTTCGCTGAAATTCGCTGGATGATCATCTGTCCAAACTCCGATCAAGCCAAAGAACATCCAGGCGACCTGCCAAAACAAAAATCCTAAGAGGATAAAGGCGTCGCGGCGAGCCCGAATCGCATAGATCCAGGCCGTTACCATCAACAATAACAGTGGACCGGCAAATGCCCATTCTGGGAAACTTTCAAAGATCGGCTCCCCACCGGACATCAATATTTGGTCTGAAATAGAGTGCAGATTTACGCTCGACAAACGGAGATCTACGACGTGGATATAATGCACAATTGTCAGGAAGACCACAGGTAACGCAGCTGATAATAAAGAGAGCATTCGCAACATGTTCCAGGTAGCCTTTGCCTCCTCGCCGCTCGATTTATCATCCTGATTGTCCATAAACCGAGGGAACATCGCCTGCAGCCTGCGCCACCAAACGAAGTCCGTACATACAATCAACGCAATAATCAATCCGAAGATACCATAGCCCCATCTCAGAAAATGATGCAGCGCCTGAGCCTTCACACCCGCATCTTCAACATATCCGCGTATTAAATCATCACCTACTAAAATTGGCAGAGCGCTGAAAACCAATAGCCCACAGATACTTGATACGCGACGGTGTCGATCCGGGATAACAATTGCCCAGCCAATCAGCGTGGTAAACCACAGAACCCAATCCCAAGAGTTGATACTGTAACCAACGTTCGCTGACAGCGCATCGAGAATGGCTGAATTGACATATGTCATATGCAGCGGTTCAATCAACGAAGTCAGCCAAAACAAATACATCGCTATGGAAGCAAATACTTGCACCACAAAATCGACGTACATCATGTCAGTCAAAACAAACTTCTTGAGCAGGGAAGACTGCTGGCAATGCTTACGGATAATGACCCAAAAAATCATGCCCGCCGAAATCGCAATTAATTGTGCGCGGAGATGATCCATCGAGGTCAATATAAATTCTTCTTGCCGAATAAACATTGCGGCGGTAACCGCCATGGCAACGGTCAGCATGCCTTGGATTTGCACGAACATCCAAGTCCAATCTGTGACGTAACACAAAGCGATGACGACAATACCGACGGTGAGAATTAGAGAATGCCCCAAAGAAGATTGATACACTCCCGCGGCGAGATAAAGATGGCTTACTGTAAAAATTACGGTTAAAACGTACCAGAACATACCACTGCCAATCAGATTAAGGTACGCGATACCTCGGTAACTCTCATTAAGGTTACCGAACCGTCGATACCTCAAAATACACATGCTGACGAGCAAGGCAATCGAACTAATGAACATACCTAGAGAGATAATTCCGAATTTATCAATCGCCACTAGGTTGTTCCAGCTCGGCCAACATTGTGTATTGACTGCTTTGAGCCAGCACACAAACAATAGCCCTAGCGATGCCAAACTGATTAAGCGGTTATCTGTTCTTGTCGTCGCAAATAGCAACCCAGCGGTATATGTGGCAAACACTATCAGTGTTAAATCCGTGGCCGGTTGTTCAAGATAGAAAATTGAACAGACACCAGCGACAAACAAACCAAGTGCCGCTAATAACAACGACCCGAAGACGCCCGCATTAGCTAAAGGTACAGCTGAAGTACCTTTCTGATTGTTGTTATCTGTATTAGCCGATGTGTCATTAGAGCGACTTTCACGATGGTCAAGTAAGAAACCAAATTCGAACGTAGTCAAGCTCGTAACGGTCGCCATAACACGTGTTACGATAGATTTCGATGCCGCACTTAAATCAGATACTGTATCACCGGCTTCGTCAGCGGTCGCTTGTAGGTGATGATAGATCAATGTCCCAATTGCAATCGCGGACAATATTAGTGGGTGGTAACCGTGAAAGAACAAATCCAGTAGTTGTTTGCTAGTAAATTCAACGATACCCGAGGCGTCAAGTTTCACAAACAAACACCAAGCGGCAAAAGCAGTGCATAGTGTTGCAGAGATAGCTAAGAATGGTAGTCGGCTTACTTTCGCAAATACGTAGGACAATGCCGCAGCCACAAAGGATGTTATTAACATGGCATTAATATTGGGGACTGCCATAAAGAACCCACCGATGATCCCCATCACGCCTGTCACAGCCATCCACGAGCCGACCATTTTCAAGCGGAGTGATTTTTGATCTTGTAAACGACGGTTGATCAAGGCACCTGAAGAAACCACCATGAAGCAAATTATGATGAAGGGCGTAGCAAGTTGTTGCGCTAAGTTGATGGCAAATTCAGACGAGTCGACTTTCGAGAACAATACTGCAATACAAGCCCCGAGTGAAAAAACACCAAGAGAAAGAACTCGCAATAAACTGATCACATCCTCCTTGCTGACCTGTGCCGACTTCCGGAAATGACGATGCTCTGCCAGAATTGCGAAACTGACTAATGCCAGCGGTGCCATTAGCAATCCCGTAACCAACATCACCGAATCCGTTGCGGACCCGCCCATTACCAATTTGATGATGATCTGGAAGAATGCCGGTCCCAAAACAGCTAGGATAATGGGCCAAAACCGAGCGGGGGAGAGGACTTTCGCACTGTAGTAACTCATCGTGCTGAACCCAACAACGCCGATCAAAACGGCCAAGTAGAAAAGCATCCCTTCGGTATTCGGTGATGTTTCATTTAAAGACGCTGCTAGCACATTCAACGGTATTAACAGATTAGCAATATATAAAATGACTCGGCTAGATGATGCCAAGTTCCATTTTCGGTAGGAATAGATGCCGAGTAAATGAAACAGAGCGACAATCGTCATGAACACTGCGGAGGGAAGATAAGCGATTTCATCTTTGAATTGTTGATTTAACGTAACTACTAAACCAACCGAACCAAACACAATCAGCAAGCCACTGATGAACTCGCCAACTTTAATATTGCTCTCATCCATAAACGCCCGCAATATGTCTGAAAGTTTGCGAGCCGGCGGAACCGGTGGTGGGGGAATGGGAGCTGCCGGTTTTGTCGACTCAACAGCAATGCGTGTCACACTTGATGGCACTGCCTGTGGTATACCAGGCCGCGCCGATGTGGGGACTACAGGCGGTGCCGGCGTAACGGTCGGAGCCGGCGGAACAGCCGACTGCGGTTCAGTCTGCAAAGTTGTCGTACGATTAAAAACCTCTTCGTCTTTAGCAACAATGTTTTCTAGTTGCTCAATTTCAGCTGGGTTTAACCAACCCCATTTGCTCCAGTTGCTCACGCGGCGGCGCAAGTTGCCGTAAAAACTTTCCGGTGTTAAATCGTCAGCGAAAGCAGCACCACAAGTCGAGCAAAATTGGGCCGATTTTGAACAAATCGTATTGCATTTGTCACACAACAGATCTGTCTCGCCACAGATCCGCTGCTGTTTTGACATAGTCTGTTTGCGAGTCTTGCTGACGATCACCAAGATAATAGGCACTATCCCCAACACCATAAAGCAACAACAACCACCATCCTCAATTAAGAACTCCAATAATTCAAAAATGAACCAGTCTGCATATAAGAGAAGTAGCGTTTCTAAATTCATGAGATTCTCGCTTAGGCTCAGGAAATATCATTGCAACATAGTTGTGGAATCGGAAATGTGATAACTGTAAAAGCAAGAATAACCTATCGAGCAAGTAAACTGCAATCAATAAAATCCGTACATTACAAGGTGTGTTTGTACATATAACGCTACAGGCGGGATTACAGCTTAGGTAGTTTGCGTGAAATAGGGAGAAAACAAGTCAAAATCGTGCTCGTTAAAACGGTATTTTAAAAACTACTCGATGTTAAATGGTACCACCTGAACGGGTTATTCCGGTTTTAGTGAAGATTCGGGTTCTAGACGTCGAATATTGATGCATAGGGGTTTTCTATGCATTTATAGAACATCACCTACCCATTAATGCACCAACGAACATCGTCTCGGCTAAGGGGAAAGACATGAAGGTACGACAACTTATTCCATCAATATCAGCTTATATGTGTATCCTCTGTGTAGGATGTGCGTCGATGGATGCTGTTCAGATGAAAGAGTTCCTCAACCCTTTTCCTACTGAGTATTCGACATCGCAGGGTCAACAACAATCAGTCAGTTCGATTACCTCAACGACAACATTACCCGCAGAATCCAACGCTGACTTACAGGTAATCCACGCAAACCTCAAGGCTTTTGAACAACGTGATTTGGAAATTGAAAAAGGTGACACATTTCTCGCCAAAGGTGACGTCGACACAGCCATTGCTTGTTACACGGCTGCCATTCGATTAGATCCAAAATCAATCGATGCCTTTTACAAACGAGGAACCTCTTTCTCGCTCAAAGGCAACATCGACGGAGAAATGGCGGATTACGCATATATCCTGCAACTCGACGCAACCAACACAGCAACCTATAACCGCCGCGGCATGGCATTTGCCAACATGAACGCTTTTGATCGTGCTATCGCGAACTACAGCGAAGCGATTCGCATCAATCCTAGTTTTGCGGAAGCATACAATAACCGTGCTCTTGCTTACGCCAACCAAGGAAAGATTGAAAAATCAATCATTGACTTAACCCAAGCGATCAAAGTCGACTCGGAAAGTACTAATACATATTTTAACCGGGCTGTGATGTTCAACAATTCTGGTCAATTTGACAAGGCAATTGCAGATTACACGGAAACGATTCGCATTGATGATCAACACGAAATGGCTTACATAAATCGCGGAGAAATTCATATCGGTCAAAAAAGATTTGCAGCAGCCGTTGCCGATTACACTCAAGCAATCAGCATCAATTCTGAATCCGCGATAGCATACTACCAACGTGGCCTCGCACATCGTGCTCTCGGAAATGAAGACGACGCGTTATCAGATTATTCGACAGCCATTCGTCTCAATCCAAACAAGAGCAACACCGCTAGCGTTCAGCAAGCTAGCTTTCAAGTAAAACAATAAAAGCTTGCGGCGTTAACCACCCCGGTGGTATTACATGTGCTTGCGATCAACCAGCCTTAGGATTGAGGGCAGTAGGACCATATCTCCAACAAACGCTACGACAACCGCTATGCATGCTAGTTGAGAAAACAGTTGACTGTGGGGCATGACACTCGTAGCACTGGCTGAAAACCCTGCTAATAAAATGAGAGTGCTAACCAGCAACGCGCCACCGACAGAGACAATTGAATTACGAATCGCATCGTCGACCGAAAGTCCCGACTTCCTCTCGCGTAAATAACGTACGATAAAATGAATCGTATCGTCCACTGCAATACCCAAACTGACGGTGAACAACAGGACGCTTGTCAAACGCAACGCCTGACCAGTCCACACTAAAAATGCAGCCGTAAATAACACCGGCAGTAGATTGGGAACAAGGCTCACTAATCCCATTCGCAGTGAGCGAAACAGAAACGTCAACACCACAAAAATAACCGCAGCGGCGATGGCCAACGATTTCGCTAAGTCCGTTATCATCTTGGAAAGGTTTCTCGTCGCCACGACCGCCGAACCAGATACCGTTATTTTTATCCCCGAGTGTTGCTGCTGAACCTTGGCCAATTGCTCGCGAAACCCTACCAGCATTTGCTGGTGAAAGTGGATGCCCTTATCACGCATCCGCGCCACCACAATCGCTCGACCAATATCCTCACGAAACCACTGTGCTTCAATTGTCTTAGGCAGCGTTAAAAGACTGCAAGAAGAGAACATCTCTCGAAAATTCACGACCGACATTGGATTATGCAAATCTGGTTCGCGATGCACCTCCGTAGTCACTTGTTGGATCGCCGAGATTACAGGTGCTTGCTGTTTATCACCGCCGTTGTCTGACTGCCACTCGACAAGTATGATTGCGCTCAGGATCCCGCCAAATTCCGAGTCAATTTTTTGCAGCGCAACGGTACTACGACTATGGATCGGCAATGATTCATAAATGTGGCTATCGGGATACAAGCGAGTTGCGGTGACGGCTAGCAGGCTGATAAAGAGCAACGAACCCAGAAGAATCCAACGGCGATGTTGTAGTATCCAGTCAGCGTAGTGCACTCCCCAGCGTCGCATCATGTCACGTTCCCGAGGTGGCTTACCGCGATAAGCACCACCCACCCAAGCTGTACATGCTAACAATGGCACCACCAAAATCACGGCGACGAAGGTGATCAGAGTGCCTACCGCGCACGTAATCCCAAACTGCCGGATCACGTCAATTTGGCTGAATGCAAGGCTACCGAATCCAATGGCTGTGGTGATGGAGGTTCCGGCACAGGCAATGCCGAGTCGACGAACGGCGAGCCAAGACGCGCGGACGGGCTGAATTCCCCGCATCCTTGAATCACGAATATCAAATACAATGTGCACAGCATCTGTTAACCCAATCACCACAATCAACACTGGTAATATCGTACTGATCAGATTCAATTTAACTCCCAGCAAACTCAACAAGCCCAATGACCAAAAGCCACCAGTCAACGCTCCGACAAACGTCATCAAGGCTAATGCCCAATTTCGGAAAACACAGATTGAAACTAGACCACCAATAAGTGAACCGATCATCATGAGGTGGCGGGTATCTGTTTTGATGCTGTGAAACACTTCGACACGAACTGGGGGGATTCCCGTTAGATCAGCTACATGCGAGGTCGTCGTATTCCAATGATCGATCACGCCTAGCATCGACCCAACACTCGTTTCATAATCACTGACGAGCAGATCCTGTCTACCCATTCGCAATATCAACAACATGTGCTTTCCATCTGCTGCTAGAAAATTCCCGGCAACCAGCGGATGTTGATGTGCATCACGCTGAACCTGTTTCCAATCTACCGAATCCAACGCAACGGCGGGAATCAACGCTTGCGGTAATTCCTTGCACACAATCATCTCAGGAGACAATGGCGACAGTACGCTTGTTATCAACGGTATTTGTACTAACTGTTGTTGCAGTTGACGGAGCTGCTGTATCGAGCTCGCGTTAAAAAATCCGCCCTGGCCCGCTTCGATAACAACCAAGCAATCATTTTCGTCCGGCCGAAATTGATCGAATATCTCCTCTAGCTCGTCAAAGGCCGAGTCGTTTGTGCGGAACAATCCGCGGGCTTCATTATCGAACCCAAAATCTTGATAACCGCTGGCGGCAATGACCGTTAATACAGCGACAAACACCATCAATAACCAACGCTGTCGCTGATAAAGTGATTTTAGAGATGAATAGAAGATGGCAGACATGATTCGCACAAGAGATGAAGTGATATTAGGACGCAAGTATAAACAAAAAGAAGACGATCGCCTCCTCAAACGCCGCTTATGTTATCATAATGACAACAGGAGCCTGTGATATGATTGATGAAATACTTGAATTGTCGATAGTTGAACCTAATTATCCTGAACAACTATGTCAATTACTGGTCGACCAATTGGGATGCACATCATCCGCAATTCAGTCAGCGGATGGAGTACGATGGCTCGTGCTAGGACAAGCGGGCACTAAATCTTTACCTCCCGAGGATACGCTGCAGTCGGCGCTTGACGGTATTGAAATCCAGTTCACTGATGCTTGGGCCTGCATTCCCAATTCACAACAACTTGCCACCGGCAACCAGCAGCTGGTATTGTCGCTTGAGTGTGATGACCCGCAACGAGTTGGCGCCATTATCAACGATATTCGTGATCCCTTATTCACGGCGATCAGCAGCTGGTCTCAGCATAAACAACTGACGGATCGAGCATTACGTGCTGAGACGATTCTGGCGATTGCAGCTCAGTGGCACGGCATCAAAGAGACTGACGAGTTAGTCACCGAAATTGTCAAAGCATCAACGACGTTGCTAGGCGCGGATCGCGCGAGTTTATTCTTGTGGGATCAAGACAACCATGAACTTGTTGCTCGACCCGCGTTAGGCGTTGAGGGTGGTGAGTTACGAGTGCCCGAAGATGCCGGAGTGGTTGGTGAAGTGGTCCGTACGGGTGACTCATTGTGCGTCGACGAGATCGAGGGTGCTGGGCAAATCAATCGTGACGTTGACAGCGAATTAGATTTCGTCACGCGTAACTTAATCTGCTGCCCTCTTAAGAATGAAGCTGACGAGATCCTCGGAGCGCTGCAGGTCCTCAATAAACAAGACGGTCTTTTCACCTCGGACGATCTTTCCGTGCTGGAAGAATTAGCTAGCCATATCATGGCGGCCCTACAGACCACACGTCAGATAGAACAGTTAATATCAAGTCGTAGTGTGATCGCGGCAGAAGCAGCTCAAGAACTTGATTTAATCGGCGATTCACCGCAAATGGTTGCCTTGAAATCGACGATCCATCGTATTGCAGATACTGACTTATCCATTTTGATTTTAGGCGAAAATGGAACGGGCAAAGAAGTCGTCAGCCAAATGGTGCATTACCAGAGTGGTCGCAGCGAGGAACCACTGGTCGCGGTGAATTGTGCGGCATTGACCGAGACGTTATTAGAGAGCGAGTTGTTTGGTCACGTGCGGGGTGCCTTTACCGATGCGCATGAGGACCGCGTGGGGAAGTTTGAGTTAGCGACTAACGGGACTTTGCTATTGGACGAGATTGGTGACATGAGTTTAGCAGGGCAGGCAAAATTACTACGCGTACTCGAGGCTAAGGAGGTTGTCCGAGTGGGCGGATCCACACCGATTCGCATTGACACCCGCGTAATTGCCGCCACAAATCAAGATTTAACAGAGATGGTGCGCGGCAAGACATTTCGCGAGGATTTGTTTTTTCGATTGAATGTCGTCACGCTGGAGGTACCGGCTTTACGATTACGGGGCGAGGATATTGTATTGTTAGCGGAGCATTTTTTAGGGGAGTTATCGGTTAAGGCGCGCCGCAATATACCCCGGCTCAAAGCAAGTGCTCGCAAGCGACTATTAGCCCATACTTGGCCGGGGAATGTGCGTGAGTTACGCAATGTTGTCGAGCGATTAGTTTATTTAACTGATGGTGATACGGTGGAAGCAGACGACTTAGATTTCGTGGTCGCCCCTGGCGGTAGCGGCCCTCAGGTATCCTTAGAGTTATCGTTAAACGATGCAACCCGCGAGTTTCAGATGCAGTATATTCAATCGCAGATCAAGCGATTAGGCGGTAACATGACAGAAGTGGCCAAACATCTGGGAGTCCATCGGTCGAACTTATATCGCAAGTTGCATCAATTAGGATTCGACGTGTCTGAGGAGTAAATCTACCCCTTGGGCAGAATCGTCTAGTAGGTTACGATAGACCTGCGTTTGATATCATTGGTCGATTGACCGTTATATCCAAAAGCCCCTATAGCACAACTGGCAGAGCATCTGACTCTTAATCAGAGGGTTCTAGGTTCGAGTCCTAGTGGGGGCATTTGAGGCCATTTGGTCTAGATTGCAAGCAACGGCACTACGCCGCACAGGCTTGTTTTTCAGGGGTTTCTGCTGACCTTGCTTCGTTGGTAGTAAGGCGTTGCGACCCCCTGCTGCTTGGTGCTGCACACTATTCTGCACAATTTTCGAGAAGGGATTTGTGGCCAGCGCGCTGTCGAAATC
>JABHUV010000057.1 GCA_018658605.1 Planctomycetaceae bacterium
ATCTCGGTGCCTGGATGGCAAAGGTGCTCGGCCCCAAAAACCCAGTTGTTCCACCGTTTATCAATATTGGACAACGCCTCGAAGGTGTCGGTGAAAAAGAGGAACTCAAAGCGTTTACGACAGCTGGTTTCTTCGGTTCCGAGTTTGGGCCGATGAACCTGCCTTTCCCTCAGGATGCCGTCCGTTCAGTTCAACCACCAAAGGGAATGGAACCAGATCGCTTTGGTAACCGCTATCGACATTATCGAAAGCTAATTGACCAGAGCCCCAATCGGGAACTTATGAGTGATTTTCAACAGGAATCCATGCTCCGTTCGATGGATGCCGCTCATCGTCTGTTGCAATCGAAAGAGAAGCACGCGTTTGATTTGACGCGCGAACCCAAAGAGTCGTTTGAACGTTATAACACCGGTCGCTTCGGTCGCGGTTGCCTATTGGCGCGACGTCTCGTTGAAGAAGGGGCTCGTTTCGTCGAAGTGACCACCGAGTACATTCCTTTTATCCACTGGGACACCCACGAAAACGGACACTCCACTGTTGCCCGTGTGAAGCAGGAAATCGATCGTCCTATTGCCCAGTTAATTCGCGATCTGGAGTCTAGAGGGCTTTTAGACCGCACTCTGGTTGTTATCGCCAGTGAATTCAGTCGTGACATGATGATCGAAGGCGTGCCCGGATCGACAGCAAGAGACCAATCTCGGGCTCCTAGCAAAACCCTGGAAGAGCCCAAGCACTATGGACTTCATCGCCATTTCACAGGCGGCACCAGCGTCGTAATGTTCGGCGGCGGGACCAAAAAAGGATTCCTCTACGGCAAAACAGCCGACCAACGACCGCTACTGGCTGTGGAGAACCCTGTCTCCGTGATGGATCTTCACGCCACCATCTTTACCGCTATGGGGATCAGTCCTCAGACTGCCTTCGAAGTTGAGAAGCGTCCGTTTTACGCCACCAGAGACGGCCACGGAAAACCCGTCCTCAATGTCTTCGCCTAAAAAACGAGCAAATCTTACAACAGACAGGGGACAGTTGGCCTCCGCGCGGCAATTCCGCGGCAATTTCAAATGCCACCTCGTTGAGGCCACATTCGAGCAGCTTACCATCCGTCTATGATCAGCACGTGCTTATCATCAATTTTCTGGAATATTCTATATCTGATATCAAGATATTTCAAATTGGCTAATTTTAACGTGAGAGACTTTAAGTAGGCCAAGTTAAAATGAAACGCAGGCAAGCGATTACGTTTGCTTGTCATCAGGTTAAGCTGCACCTTAAGCTGGGCCCCCACGTTATTCATTTCGGTTGCTATGTTAGCCGCTAGCTGCAAATTATTTGCAGCGGCCGCATTTGCCCTTTGGTCCTCAAGTTGCTGGTATCTCTTTTTCAAACGTTGCCAATTAGCTGGATGCACTATATCATACTCTTGCGTGGTTTTAAGAATCGTCCGTTGCAGTTCCTCGATACGTTTTTCGCTCTGTGGTGCCGACAGACCGACTTGCGTTGAATTGATTTTTCCGGCACCAACATCCGCTGTCGGTTTAACATAAATCCTAAATTCTTGTTTCTTAGCATCGTAGGACAATCTCACTAAAACGTTACCGACAAGCTTAAATTTCCTTGCCGGAGAATTTCCCACAGAAGGTTGGATATGTTCACCGAGCATTATTTTGGCATTAAAATCCTTGTTAATAGCCACTGGTTCAGTTTGAACTGTTTCACTGGGAAACGCCTCTGTTCCTCTAGCAGTAACGTCAAATTGAACTGTTATATTTGATGTTTCGACATTCCCGTCATATGGGACGCTTAAGTTATAGGAAGGCGAAGATTCCATCAGATCGATGGTACGAACCAGCGGATTATCCGGCGCTTCCGCTTTAGAAGAGGCATCTTGAACATTATACCTGTCGATCAAATACAGATTGAAGGTTTCGATTGGTAATGGCCCTGATTCCCACCATTCTCTGGCCTCAGTTATCCACGACACACTTCGCATTTTATGAGTGGCGACGAATGCTGCCTTCAAACTAGTGGTGCGCTTGTTATTCTGAAAAAACGTGTCAGCGATTCCCATAGCAATTGCAATAGACAATTGATTGCGAGCATACGTCTTCAATTGGCCTCCACTCCTAATTACTAGTTTAGTCTCTGAAACTTTTACAACTGACACAATCGTCGAACCTGCACACATTATTTCACTTCCCGACGAAAACCCGTTGATCGCGTCCTCACTGTTTTTGATGAACTCATTCAATAGTTCGGTCATCTTTGCTAGGCGTAGAACAACTGCGGTGTATTCTGGGCTTTGGGGCAGCGACTGAGCTTTTTTTAATTCTGTTATAGCGGTATCCATGTCCCTAGCTTCTAATGCCTCCCGAACATTTTTCATGGTTGTTGCCAATTCCAATAGATCCAGTTCATCAACGACCGGCATCGTTGATGGATCAGAATTGCCACCACTCGCCAACTGCGCGTCGTCATCCAACTCACAAACCAACCGAAACCCGAGGTCGTAGTTGAGGGAACCAGCACTGCTCGCAAAGCGGCCAGCGGAACGAGATGTACGCGCGTCGTGGGGCCACGACCCACCCCGCAAAACGTGGGAAGATACAGCCTCTGGACCCTGTGGATAATTTATGGGCGACTGATGGTAGTAATCCTTTCTGTAATAGTCGCTACACCATTCCCAAACATTGCCGTGCATGTCGTACAGCCCAAAATCGTTGGGTTTTTTTCGTCCAACTCGGTGAGCGTATGGTTCACCTGCATTAATTGCGCTTTCTTGATACCAAGCGTAATCACCAAGTGCTTTTTCATCGTCGCCAAAGCTCCATGCTGTTTCTGTCCCTGCCCGGCAGGCATACTCCCATTCTGCTTCTGTGGGCAAGCGATACGTCTTGTCTTCTATCTCGCTAAGTTTTTCACAATACGCCACGGCGTCATTCCAGCTTACGTACGACGCTGCGTAGCCGGAACCTTCTCGGGTAAATTGACGGCCCAGCCACGGTTCACTCTCCATCACCGCCATCCATTGCTCCTGGGTCACCTCCGTGGGTTGCATGTAGAAAGCTTTGCTGATTGTGACCTGATGTTGCTGTTCATCACTCCCTCGGCGCATTTCATCTTCTGGCGAACCCATCGGAAATGTGCCAGCAGGGATTTTGTTAAGCTTCATGCCGAGCATGTTGGTGAATGATTCAAACACAGGCGCAGTCGGGATAGGCTCCACCGGTTTTTCTTGAGGTTCAGGTGGTACTTCTGGCTGGGCCTCAGGTTCAGGTTCAGGTTCAGGTTCGAAAGATGGTTCGAAAGTTGGTTCGGCTTTTGGTTCAAGACTTGGTATGACTGGTGAAGTTACCCGCGGGGGGGCATTCCTGACTACAGTGTCAACATCCCCAGATGACATTGTGCGGATTAATAGCACTAATACGCCAATTACACCCACCACAAACAAACCGATAACCGCAGGTTGTTTCCAGATCTCTTTCTGCATCTTTCCATACGATTTCTTAGCTGGCTCACCTACCGACACGGGGAACTCCGTTGTCACAGTTTGCCTGACAACGACAGGAGTTGGGGGCGGTTCGCGGGTCTGCTGTTTTCGCAATACCGCGTCATAGGCAGCCTTAGAATCCACGTTTAACAGAGTTACGCGCGCCTGCGAGACTTCATTTAACAGTGCAGCAACGAGTACCTCGTGTTCCCCAGCCTGAAGTGTTCTCAGGTAAACCGTATGTCGTTCAGCTGCGGAACTGATCACGTCCCTATTGTCCTCAAAATCCGCAATCGCAAGCAACCGATATTTAGAAATCGGTCTTTCCGTTTCAGGTATGCCAAGCCAGATGTGGTAAGGGTCAAATTCAGACATAGTTTATATAATGCCAAGCAATATATTGTGAGACTATCTGTTCATCCTAATACTCGCGCCGACGGAGGGGCAAATGACAGGAAGTCTCACAAAAGGTTAAATTTTCGTCTGTTTCAGGAGCTGTTCACATTTGTCATAAAGAGCATCCGCATCGATCAACTCAACGTCGTCCTGAAAACACTGTTTACCTAAATCAATAATTGCAATCTGCAGTTTCTTTTCGGTGGATTCCATACGGTTCTTAATTTTTGCTATACTCGTCGAGATTTGCACGCGTTGAACACTTCCGCCAGCGGAACGATTATTATATTCGGAAAGCTTATCCTTCAAAAAACTGATTTCTCGCTGATACGCCTCGACCTGTTTGACGAGGGGCTGGTCTACTCCCTTTAACATCGAATTACCAACAGCACTGCTACCAATTATGAAATAGGTATCATCCAGTAATTCATATGGAGTACTAATATCCCCTTGATTATCTGATTCCCCCCCCTTTTCGAGTAATGTTGATTCAGTCGTTGGCTTGTTGCCTGTTAGCAAACTGACCCAATAATCAAATCGCGAAGGATCCGATTGTAATTCGCGTTTGATTTGAGTATGCACAGATCTCCGTACACTCGGAAGGCGTGCGGAAACCTCCAGCGTTCCATCCTTTTTGTAACTGAATGAGAGTTCTACGACCGAGCCTGCCGGTAGATCCGGCGGAAGATCGCTTACGATACACTCGCCGATCTTGATACAATTTGACGGGTTAACACTCTCTCCCTCAACCACTTCAACGACAACACTGCTCTGGCCAAAGGTTGCTGTTTTAAATGATTTTTTCAACGTGCTGGGGATTGGCGTATTTTTCGGAATCATGCAAGCAACGCGTCTGTCTCCTGTCTCTGCATGGACTCCAATAACTCCCAACGAATGCGAATTCACGTCCGTAACCAATATTTCATCTGATTTATGTGTACTACCTGAAAGCAGCGCTGCATAGATTGCAGCGCCGTGAGCGATTGCCTGATCCGGTGAGGCGGACCGGTCTAGATTCTTTCCTGATAACCTTAGTAGCAGGTCTGTTACCATAGGCATTCGACTAGATCCGCCCACCATGATGATGTGATCTAAGTCCCCCCACTCGAGGTTTGTTTGCTTACGAACCAGTTCAGTAGTTATTTCTGTTCGGCTAAGCAGGTCAGAGGTCATGATTTCGAATGTCTGCCGAGTTAATTCCACACGCGATCGCAAGCCATTATGATGACATACGGTTGTTATCGCATTACGTTCTGACAGGGATTTTTTTAGCGTTTCTGCATCTAGCCAAAGTTGAGCACAGTCCTCGGCATCACTGCGGGGATCCAGGCCATGTTCCTTTGTGAAAGCCTCAGCAATGTAGTCAACAATTCGTTCATCGAAATCTTTCCCGCCAAGGCGAACATCTCCATCTGTCGCCAAGGTTCTAAATCGGGAACCATTGACCTGCACAACGGATACGTCAAAAGTCCCACCTCCCAGATCATATACCAGTAGTTTTTTGTTTAACGCGTTACCATCACTATTTAGACCGGAATTATGACCATAACAAATGGCCGCGGCTGTCGGTTCATTGATGATTGCAAGGACATCCAAACCGGCCATCGCTGCGGCAACTTTTGTAGAATTCCTCCGTCTTTCATCAAAGAAAGCTGGCACAGTAATAACGGCTTCCGTTATTTCTCCCAACACACGTTCCGCATCTCTCTTCAGTTGCCTAAGGATCAGTGCGCTCAAAACTTCTGCGGGAACCTGTTGGTTATTGATAGGCTGTAATGAGCGGTCACTGCCCATTTCACGTTTAAAACACTCGGCGTAGGAGAACGGTGCAACAACACTAGCTCGACTTGCTTCCCTGCCGATTATAATTTCGCCAGCGTCAAACAAAATACAACTCGGAGTCAGGAATTCTCCGACGGAATTATCTAGGGAAACAGGCCTCCCATCCTTGTCGCTATAAGCAATCGCGGAATATGTGGTTCCCAAGTCGATACCAATCGGGGGATGTTTCGCCATGTCACTTTCTCTCTATGTTTTCTCGAATAACCGACACCGGATGTACTATGAATTTAATTCACTCCGACTGCGACAGGACCTCTGCTGCGTGGACCCAAAGTGAATTGGGGGAATCCAAGTCTAAATCACTTAAGGAAATAGCAACTGTACATAAATGATTTACATCTACATTTTGATTACCATCGCGAAAAGGGCTCGAATACAACGCCAATAGCTTTCCATCGGCCAGCAAGGGGGCTCCATCTATGTGCGTGGGAAACAGACCCCCTATCTCAAAAATCATAAAATCAGGTGTTTTTGATGACTCGACAAAAGATAGCGTATCAATAGTTACAATATTACCGCGAGTGAATTTACTACTGAGAATCTCTGTTGTGTCCTGAAGTTGCTCCGCGATATTTACCGATAACAAGTCAACATCTTGACCTGCACTCACCGCAACATACGAATCCGCGTCTATAACCTCCACAAAAGACTGGATGAATTCCTCACTCGCGCGAACGACGCCCACGTCGAAAAAGATGCTCTGATAGCTACCCTCCCCATATTGCTCTTGACCCGGGGGGAAATATCCATGAACCAACATGTCGGTAACCGGTACTAGATCGTCTTCATCAATTCGGCCAACCCACACCGTCCAGTCGCTAAGTACTTGCTTTTGCAATTCAATTATCAATGTTGCGTTTGTTGCCAGAACACCCGGGGCAATTGCCACCGTAGTTGCAACCGGTTGCCTGAATTTTTCAGTCGGGTGTTGCAACCACAACACATATAACGAATCCTCATATTTCTTACGGTTCTTATCTAGTTCCGAATCATCGATCAGATCAATATCAAACTCAACTGTACTCACGAGATTGGTCTTAGTTTTCTTCGTAACATCTATGACAATCGAATAGGTTTCACCATATTGGCTCTTCGATGGAATCCAATCAAACGCACCTGTTATGGGGTCGAGAGTTGCTCCGTCGGGAAGTTGATTACTTGTTGTGTAAGTCAACAAATCTTGGGGTAAATCAGGATCAAACGCCTCTACCATAATGGAAATAGGACGCGTGTTACCAAGTCCTAATTGCATGGAACGCATAGATTTCACAACAGGCAAGTCTTCGACTTCGTTGAATAAGCATCGCACTACAACCGGTTGTTGTAACTCAGAGGTAGAGTCCGGTCGTATTACGACGCACTTAAGATGCAACGCAAACTCATTAGGCGCATCAGTTTCTGACGGCGCAAACAGAATCCGTCGTTGATCAGAATTAAAAATTACAGCATCATTTATATTGACCGAAGGAGTGATATCTCCAATCGTTAAGCTGCTGAAATTTCCCTGACGACGCACCGACTCCAACAAGTCAATCATCTTATTTTGATGTTCATCAACAACAACAACAATCTCAATCTCGGGCAAGGTGACGCTGGGGGTGGTGTCAAAATTAAAAACTAACACCAACAGCAGTAGGAAGCCGACACATGCCGAAACGATTATTCGCCGTTGCTCCCGTATTGCATTCCATACTGCAGTACCAACTGTGCGTACTTCGCTGTCCAACACCTTTTTTGAAATCGCGTCGGAGGCAAGTACTGCGCTAGTTGAAGCCGCCGCATTTGGATCACTCACTGAATCGTGTTCAACCACCTTAGATGACTCTGGGGTGACCCGAGTTTCGTTTGGCGAATAACTAAAGGTTAAATGGAGATCGTTTCTGACGAACCGAATAACATCTCCGTGTCGCAAGGGGTGAGTTTCCCCTTTTTTAAACACTGCCGATCTATTTATCATCATGCCGACATCTTGCAAACATGTAACGGTAGCACCACTTTCACGAAGTTCGACACAAAACCGGATTGTGTCTTCAGATTCGGTCGCAAGTGTTAAGTCGCAGCCGGAACCGCTGCCAACAATGACGGTCGTCTTGTCAAAACACTCTGTCGTAACAATTCCTGAAAGATTCCGTATTTCAAATTGTGTGAACATAAATACTGGTTACCAAAAAAACTAGAACGAAAAACTCAGTTCCTCATATAAGCGATTCGCAGCATTCGAAATAGCGTTTCGTAACTCGAACGCCCTCCCGTCTCCGGCCTGCTAAACTGAAGTCCATGGTGCACCATAAAGTTCAATACTTCTCCTATTGTCTGACCGTCAAACACTTCGCCTCCGATAAGTTGCTCTCCACGATCCGTACGATGGACGAACATCATAGCCGCGGCTTGCGATTCAATAAAGCGTTTGCCACTGTAGTAATCATCGAACGCACTAGGTATCGACCGTTCCACCGCAGGAATCGCGTTACTAAGGGATTGCCGCAACCGATCAAGGCTCCTATAGATAGTCTGCCACTGTTCATAACTTGGCGTTTTCGGATCCTCGTCTTTAATCGCGTTTAGAATAAGATGGCGTGCGGCAATATAATCATCCGACGATTTTTGCAAAGCTGGCATAAAAAACACCGGCGGCAATTCCTGATGTCCCGAGTTAGTATTAACTAATGGTGTTCGAATTCTTTTACCGTCAATTCGTGTCGTGCTTTCAAGGTAAATTTCTTTCATTTGAGAAACAGACAAGTTTTGTTTGAAATTACTCCCGCCGAACACATCAGTGTTATTGAGTAATTCGTCGGTGTATAAACGATTGGTTAGCCGTACGAACATCCAGTTTAATCGGCCCGTGATGTCAAGTTGTTTTAGGACGTATTCCGGCTGACCGGTAATCAAATCGTCCATTACTTTATCAGCCTTGGCATCACGTACGTGCATATTAGGATTTAATTCCCGTCTGTATTCCTTATTCATTCTTCGCAAATCAAAAAAAGCGGCAATGCGTTCAACATGGTATTTAACCGCGACGCGATCCGCTTCTATGTGTGCCAAGCGGGCGTGACCATTAATCAAATTTGCCCTAGCCGTAGATTCAAGTAAGTAACCAGCCGCAATACGATTAGCTGCAATGCCATGCAGATAGGTTGACCAAACAGTAGCGCCCCTGGAAGCGGGAAGAATGATGTTCGCTCGGTCTGGGATTGCGCGGTTACCGAACGGAAACTGCGGAGCACCATTCTGAGCGATTGCATTCCCGCAAAAAAACAATCCCATCGTGATTACACTAAGGAATCTAATCGAACTGCGAAGATTGGAAAATTTGTGTTTTTTCATGTCCGTCACGTTGTAGTCTACACCACTGCCAAAAAGTTAAATCTAAACAACAACCCAAATACAATGATTGATGATTTATGCCGTAAGTATTATAGATAATCTCCAGTTTTTCACACACAGTGGCTTGCATAAAGAGGACAATTAAAAGTGATTTAATAACACATTTTTCTGTACCTATCCATCAATTTTGCTTTATGAATTGTTACGAATTGTTAAATGTCTCACGTGTCGCAAGCACGCGGGAAATTAAAATAAACTATCGGCGGTTAATATCTAGCAATAACCTTACCGGTGAACAATTCGCTGTAATTGAAGACGCCTATGCTACGCTAAGCGACGACCAACTTCGACGAGCCTATGATGAGCAATTAGAAAACGAGAACTCTGCTCCCCAATTAGCAGTGCCGGTCGCTGAATCGTCCAACTTAGTCGATCTTCCAACACCCTCAGAAACGTCCGTTACCGACACCGGCATACAATCATCACCACCCCAGCATTCACGTAAACGTAAACGTCGTCGGCAGCGGGGACGCGCCCACGGTAATCCCGCACGCACTTTTATTTCATGTGTTGGAGCGGCATTAGCAGCTGGTCCAATTGCAATATTCATCCTTAAATTTGTTTTCGACAAAGATCCTCTACATCTTTGGCCGGAACCACCTAGTCCAGTTTCCGCACGACGACCCGTCGACCCCGGAAATATGCGTGTGCCCAAGTCAAAATCCACCACGTCAAACATCAACAACCCAAACGATGGCCAACGTAATGGCAAACCACCCAGTACCGAACCGAAAAAAGCAACCAAACCTGCGACTCCCCAACTGCAAACCGAAGAGTCATCCAAAGCCAATATTCCAATGCCGCAAACAGCACCTAAAATTGCACGAGGCAGTAATAACCCGACACCGATTAACGGTACCGGCGCACCAATGCGCGACCAACGGATTCCAGTCCCGACGACTAACCAGCTTGCCGGGCCCTTATCTCGTCTTGACAGGTTATATATTAACGAACTCAAAGAGTCGACGGATAACACAGCATTGGTTAGCCTTGCCAAAAAACTATTCATGAATGGCAAACTGGTACTAATACAAGATGCTAGTGGCGCAATAGTCCAAGCAAAAGGCGTTGAACGATACGCCCTGTATAAATATGCCTTGGCGATCACTATTAAATCCGGCGACGACAATCAACTTGCTCAAATTTGCGAGGCGCTCTCAACCGAGTATCAAATCGACGATTTCGAACTCAACAATGAAATTACACTTGCTGAGTTCGCGATTCTCTTGGATCGCTCAAAAGGAAAGATGCCCCAGTTTCTTGATGACTGGAAACTATTGTTTCAAGCGTCACTAACAAATTCACTGA
The DNA here is from genome assembly GCA_018658605.1 of Planctomycetaceae bacterium. The sequence goes on from JABHUV010000057.1 coordinate 10,427, forward strand.
TATCGATAGACTTGGGCAACAAAACTGCCGCGATGGCACAGCTTGACTTAACACTTAAGATTGTCGCACAATTGAGACCGGAATTTTTCAGTAATCTGGTTGACCGAGAGCAACTTAACGACCTCTTGATCAAAATGTTTGACGAATGTTTATCAAATTCGGAACAACATATACTAAATCTACATTTCGAGTTGGCTCAAAATGTGCTGCTAATTGCTAAAAGAATCGCGACAAATGGAGGCGGCAAAAATGAACTCTTAATAGTCGACAAACTTATCGCTAAAAACGCTCAATGCCTCCAGTTGCATAGGGCATATGAAGACGCGGTACTAAAATACGAAAAATCACCGGATGATCCAAAAACCAATAGTGCGATAGCAATGTATACAATTTTAATTCTCAACAATTGGACGGACGGCCTGTTCTTTCTGGCAAGAGGCGAGGACACCACTTTGACAAATATCGCTAAAATAGATAATCAAGCGATTGCTGCCGCGATAGCGCGCAATGTACCGGTAATTCCATCCGAGGAATTGAAACTAGCCGAACAATGGCGGAAATTGTACAAACCTAACGATCTAGACGGTAACCGCAAGGAAATAATACTAGGTCGAACGAAATACTGGTACCAACAAACAATCCCTGATTTAGACCCCTTGGAAAAGCTCGAGACTGAAAAACTCCTCAAAGATCTTAACAACGTGGCTAAGTAGTATTTAGGGAATTACCGCATGTTGATTACTGGCTACAAAAACTCTCCCACACCACCACTCGGATCGCCGGAAAAGAAAATAGTCGGTTAGGCTCTGCTTGAGACGATTACGACGCATCCTTTTTTCTCTTCTATTCCTTAACTCGTTGGATCGATGAAACCTTAACGCCATCACCCCGAACAACCTCCGGTTGGTCAAGGCCCGTAGGCCTTGCTAAATCATTCTCCTCCTCCGTGGTGGGGTTCCATTTTTCACCAGGGTGCCAGACTCCTTGAATAACAACCTCTAACCCAACGAACCTTTGAAGAGTTTCCGCTGGAACTTCCTTTGTCGGGATCACAGGTGTTCCCCCAACCATGTAATAATGGCCATGCCAAGCATGAGTACTTTGCACGTTTTCAGGAAAATGCTCTAACAACCCGCTTACCGTTTCCAGTCGACGAACTATATTCTTTTCTGTAACCGGTTGCTCTCTATCGCATCCCCCGACCAAGCAACCAAGTAATACCAGTGACAATAATCGTTTTACCATTTCAGGAATTCTCCGTAACAAACAATCATCTGCGAGGTGATAACGCAGCGTTAAACAAAAACATGCAACGATAAATGACTGTTTCCATCTACCGGAAGATCATTGCCTGTTGTATGACATTTTCATAATCTAACACAAATAGGCTTCTCAAAATCGCAGGATTTATAAACCTATCATAATCCAAACTTCCTAAAACGATCACCCGCTTGCACTTTACGCAGGCGTCGATTTACGGTTCGATTCCCTAATTACAGATACTTCACTCTCGACACACCTAGGGCTTCGCGATATCTTAGCTGTTGTTTCAATAATCGCCGTTGAGCCCATTCGGCAAACGCAACGGTATAAAAAACTCTTACAACTCGCGGAGTGAACGCCGTTGGCTCGCGACCCTATGTGGATAATATCAGATGATTGCAATAGTAGACCCCAACGAATCACTCAATGTTTTGGGCGGTGTACTCCAATCGTGTAGCACTAATCCGTTGACGGGATTCCTTCGCGACGGTTGTTGTAACACTAATGGACAAGATCAAGGCTCGCACACCATTTGTGTGCAAATGACAACCGAGTTCCTTGAGTTTTCCAAGCTTGCTGGCAATGACCTTTCCACTCCCATCCCGGAATACGATTTCCCCGGTCTCAAATGCGGAGATCGCTGGTGTCTCTGCGCTGCACGTTGGCAGCAGGCCTACGAGAACAATATGGCTCCACGCGTGGTTCTTGAGTCCACACACCAACGCGCCTTGGAAATCGTCTCGCTGGCCTCACTACGCGCCTTCGCTGTTGATCAGTAAGTTCCGTAATTTGCACCTTTGGAAAAGGATCCTTTTGCGGACATCACGCCTGGAGTCGCCTGTTTCCATTCGACGATAAATTCGACCCCCACCAACCGCAGGCGATGCTTTTCTCTACTTGCTGACACCCCATCGTGTGATAGGTCGGTTCACCTATCGAATCAAATTCAATATTGATATAATCTGGCTTGCAACAATCGGTCCATTGTATTCGATTTTTCCATCAAACCATGGCCCGTGTACGCTGCTTGAACGGTTTAGACTCGCCAACGACTCCCTTGGTAATAGCTCCGGAGCTCTTACCGACATCTAACCTTTTAGACACTGAACGACTAAATTAACGCGTAAAATGGTGGAATTATCGCGGCATCCACGTTATTTCGGAGATGAACAATGCGGTACCTATTGATCATGATATTGTCTATAGTTTTCGTCCCTAGTCAGGCTGTGCTCCGAGCGGTTGACACATGGAAGCTGGTCTGGTCAGACGAATTCAACGAAGACAAACTGAATTATTCCAAGTGGGGCATCGAAGTTAACGCATTTGGCGGCGGAAATAGTGAACTGCAACTCTATACAGATCGTGAAAAGAATATCCGCGTAGACGACGGGCATTTAATCATCGAAGCTCACCGCGATAATCCCAACATCGTTGGTATCGGTCGTGAGTATTCTTCGGGACGAATCAGAACTAAACACCGCGGTGATTGGAGATATGGTCGTTTTGTAATTCGCGCGAAGTTGCCCACAGGTCAGGGAATATGGCCAGCCATCTGGATGTTGCCGACAAATGAAAAGTATGGTGGGTGGGCGCTGAGTGGTGAAATCGACATTATGGAATTTAACGGAGCTAAGCCCGATCATGTTTTAGGGACGTTGCATTTCGGTGACCAGTGGCCTAACAACCGGTCCAGTTCAGGGAAATATATCTTGCCCCAAGGGAATTTTGCGGATGACTTTCATATTTTTGCTCTAGAGTGGGAAAAAGAAGTCATGCGTTGGTATGTGGACGGTAAATTGTATCAGACAAAAACAAAATGGGATTCAGAAGCTGCGCCCTTCCCTGCACCATTTGACCAACCCTTTCATCTCTTATTAAATCTTTCCGTTGGAGGGAAGTTTGTAGGGAATCCTGACGATACCACCGCCTTCCCCCAACAGTTTAAAATTGATTATGTACGTGTTTATCAGCAGAAGAATTAGCGGTACCGGACTACTCAAACGCTACTTCACAAGATCTTTCAATTTATCATTCATTGAACGCCCAAACGCCATTCAGTCGTCGCGCCGGCGGCAACTGCCACTGAAACATCTGACTCAGCAATCTCCTTGAGCTGAGCAGCTAGTTTAATTTTCCCCGGCCAGCCTTCATCAAACATTCATTCCCTACCACCAACATTCATGGTCGCTGTTATTTCTCCACAAATTCGATCCCTGGGCAGTGGTTGGATTATAGCGTCCATTTCCTATACTCGACCTGCAACATCAACTTGAGAATCACAAATATATCATAGTGCTCCAAACACATGGATCATATCAAATATGATCTTTGCTGCCAGACAATTCCACATTGAGGCCACGCGTAAGAGACGCTCATCAGGAGCGTTCCATACGTTGATCGAGCTAAACACTTGGGGCGTGGTCTATCCAATCAATTCAGTAATTGGATCGCCAACCGGTAATGCTTCCGTGGGTCTGCCATCTAGCGTTTTGTAGATAGCTCTTGGATTCATTCCCAGGGCGTGATAGACCGTTGCCGCATAATCCTCAACCGAGACAGGCCGCTCAGTAATCTCCGCCGCGTGTTTGTCAGTAGCTCCGATAACTCGACCGGTCTTAATCCCCCCCCCACCGAGGGTCAAACTGAATGCACGACTCCAGTGATCCCGACCGGGGCCGCGGGCA
>JABHUV010000083.1 GCA_018658605.1 Planctomycetaceae bacterium
AGTGATTTTAGTACCAACACCACCAAGGTATTTGGCTTTACCACGGGTCTCGACAGAATTTCCAATCTGTGCTTGTTTGTTACAAATTTCGCAAACTCGAGCCATCTTCGCGTTCCTCTTGAAAAACGATCACACCCCGTTAAAAGGGGACTTGGGGATTTGTAGTTATTTGAAACCGTAAGTATAACTTGTCATCGGTGGTCTGCAACGGGTGCTTTTATCCCATTACTACGTTTGTTAATTGTTTTTATTATGGGAAAACCTGCTACGTTAGGTGTGTAAGCACGCAATTTACGAAAATATGTCGTCTGTGCCTACAGTTTTTACTGTAAACGATTCGCATCGCCGTCCAAGAACACTTAAAATGACTGACTTATTGGACGTATGTCCTACTACTGATTTAAATGCCCGCGTTCTCTAGGAAGTTAATGATGTTTTCACTGAATCGATTCGTTTTACCAGCTGTGTCTACTTTGATGGTTTGTATTCTTTCGATGAGTATCGCGGTGCCGGATCAATCTTTGGTGGCTGCCGAGTTGCTTGTTTATCAGGGTACGATGGTGCCTGATGACGGCGACGCTAGAACTTCGACGAAAGAATTCAAAATCACTGTGCTGCGTGATCAAACGGGTGACGGTGGTGTATTGCATTGGACGATAAGAGAGAGTGGTCGCGGGGAATTGTCCTGGATTGCACAGTTTGGGGTTTCTAAATGGATTGACGGAAACGGTATCAATCTACAATCGTCGCGGACTTCACTCGCTAACCCGCTGATATTATTTAACTCAGAGAACCACTCGTCGTTAATTCCGCTGGCGCTGTTTCAAATTGCTGATGGCGGCAAGATCAATATGGATACTGTCTGGAAGCAAGGGGCTTTAAGCTATCGCGTGCTTGAGCGAGAAGAGGTGAATGGAAAATCGTTTTGGCGAGTATTGGGATTTAATAGTTTTGGCACCAAACGAACAGTGTGGGTTTCCACTGATGGAATAATTAATAGGCTTGAAGAACGAGTGACGGTAGGGCAAGGTGAACGTCATACGCTTGAATACCGACTTGTCAAACGAGAGGCCTTGAGCGATGAGGTGCGTGAGAAGACGGTAGCGGCTTTTACGGCGTTTATCAGCTTGCGTGATCAGCTTAAATTGGATTTGCCAAACACGGAAGTTGTGTGGGATGACGTACAACTTAAGTTATTGCGTGCTCAGAGCGACAAATTAATCGATATTGCCAAGACAACGACTCTGGCGGAACTTTCGTTGATTGCTAAAAAAGACGTGCAGTCACAAAACGGTCGCCGTGGTGGCGTGGCAGCGCTGATGACGCGAGCGTTGGGGCGTGTCGTAACGGATCCGGGGTTTGAGTTATATCGTGGGTCTAGTTTCGCCGATGCGTCGCTTAAAGGGAAAGTGACGATTTTGCACTTTTGGGATTACAAGGACAGTCCGTTGAGTCCACCGTACGGGCAAGTTGGGTATCTAGATTTCCTGTCGCGGAAATATGCGGACAAGGGTTTGCAGGTTGTGGGGGTCGTGGTTCGTCCTGAACTTGAAGATCCCGCGCAGCGAACGCGAGTTCGCGCGTCGACTAGAAAGTTCGCGAGCTTCATGAATTTAAGTTACCCAGTCGTGGCGGACATCGAAGGTTACATTAGCGAGTTGGGCGACCCGCGTCGCGCAGGAGCAAAGTTGCCATTATTTATCGTGTTGGACAAATCTGGCAAAGTCATTCACTACAAAGTTGGGTTTTATGAAGTCGACCGTCAGGTGGGTCTAAGGAAGCTTCATGATCTTGTGAAAGAGCAATTGGAATAGCTTTTTTGTTGAAAATACATGGTGGGCAAACTCGGAGAGAATGTCCCTACGCATTACGTGTGAATGCAAGAATCTCGGCGTGGCAGTGGCCGTTGGTGGCAATGCCCTCTTGATGATGCACCGTCGCAACGCCTTTCCAGTCTGTGAAGATGCCACCGGATTCTTGAATCACGGGAAGAATTGCTGCTGCATCCCAGACGTTAAAAATCGGGTCAATCATCACCTCAGCACGTCCCGTAGCGACGAGTAGGTACCCGTAGGCGTCGCCCCAGGTGCGAGTAATAGCCGCCTGTTGCTCGATGTTTTGAAACACCTGACGGCGGTTACATTCCTCATAGGTGCTTAATTGGGTTGTAACAAAACAGGCATCTGCAAGTGTCGTGACGCTTGAAACTCTTGGTATTGTCATCGCCGCCGCAGCACGACAATGCCGAACACCTTTACCAATTTCGGCAAAAATAAGCTCATCTAAAGCAGGTATGTAAATCACGCCGATCTGACTCTTACCGTCGTGCTCGATTCCTATCAACGTAGCGTAGAGTGGTACGCCTGAGATGAAAGACTTGGTGCCATCAATTGGATCGAGTACCCAGCGGTAGCCGTTCGAGCCAGCAACGTCATCAAATTCTTCGCCAAGTATCGCGTCTTCGGGGAAATCGTCGGCGATGAATTTCCGGAGCAGCAACTCCGCCTCCGTGTCTGCTGCAGTAACAGGTGAGCGATCTGCTTTCTTGATTACCTCAAGTTGGTCATCTTGGAATCGAGTGAGTGTTTGTTGTCCTGCAGCAACGGCATATCGTACGGCGGAGAGCAAACGCGCACTGAAGTCCGTATCGAGATTGTTAAGCTGATTTGTTAGTTGTTCAAGGCGATTGTTCATGATTGCGTTACTGTTGTTTATTAGGTTGCTTTCGTTTCGTTCTTCGTTTGTTGACTTGTCGCGTCTTGGCGAAAGGAGAAAATGCCAAGCATGATTGCTCCGCAAACCAGAAGGCAATCAGCGATATTAAAATTTGGCCAGACATGACCCTGATAGGTAAATAGGATGAAATCGCGTACGCCATAAGCAAAATTAGAATAGTCATCCGCAAATGTATCAGTGGGATGCCAAAGCCCTAAGCGGTCATAGAGATTTCCTAGGATTCCGGCGGTCACGGCGGCTAAGCAGACGGTGAGCCAGAGGCTTCTCCAACCACCATACTTTATAAACCAAAATGCAATAGCTAGCAGAGCAACGCCGGAAAACATTGCGAAAAACGAACTCCCCCCCTGCCCGATGCCAAACAATGCCCCTTGATTGACTGCTGTTTGAAAACCAAAAAAATCCTCGATGACCCACCACAATTCAAAAGGACGTTTTCCAGGCAATCCAAGCTTGGCAAACATATAGGATTTCGACCAGAGGTCAAACACAAGGCCAACAATGGCGATCGCCGTGAAAAGTCCGCAGCGGCGCCCAAATGAGAGAGACGAGTCATCAGTTGTTCCGATGGCATCCTCGTTATTATTCATACAGTTAGCCCGCTTGTATTTCGCTAGCACATTTAACGCAATATGCGGTGAAGGGAAGGACGTTTAATCGTTGTTTGGGGATTTTGAGTTAACACTGCTCACAAGCACCGTAGCTCTCTAGTTCGATGCGGTCGAGAGCATCGGCGATCCACTGAAATTATAGCAAGTATTTAACCAATCGACTCCAACTGCAGATTCTAAGAATTGGAAATCGTACTGTCAATGATTTTAATCTGAAGGCGTCATCAAAAACGGCTATGAAATAAGAGAGTACCTTCGTTCCCACTAAAATGTATTAGGAGTCTTGTTGCTCAAAATTGGTGTCTGATTTATACTGATTTCATAGACACAATACAAAACTCTGCCGTTTTTTATAAGGTTAGTGGAAAAGGCTCAACCACTGTCATGGCCGTAGCAAGTGAATTTTCGCGAAATAGCGTACCAAGAATGCATTCATGTAGACTGTTGCAAAGTTTATGCCATCGACGAAGTTTTGACGAGTTGTTTGGAATGCGGTAGCTTACTAGACGTCAAATATGATTGGAAATCTGGTCCAGCCCCCGAGAGTTGGTCGATTTTCCAGGACAAATGGTCACAGCGACTCGACCCGTTAGCACGCAGTGGTGTGTGGCGTTTTCACGAACTGTTGCCGTTCGCGCTTCGTGAGCAAGTTGTTACCGTGGGTGAAGGCCAAACGATTCTACAACAAGCTGATACGGTTTCCCATTACGCTGGCATGGCGAGTGGCAAGCTGTTTTTGCAATACGAAGGAATGAATCCTTCAGGGAGTTTCAAGGACAACGGTATGACTGCTGCGTTTACTCATGCACGCAGCGTGGGATCCCAACGTGCAGCTTGTGCTTCCACTGGCAACACCTCCGCTTCGTTGGCTATGTATTGCTCGGTGTCTCAGCAGATGAAGTCTGTGATTTTTATAGGCTCTGGAAAAATTGCCTACGGTAAATTATCTCAGGCACTCGAGTACGGAGCATTGACAGTCCAGATTACAGGGGACTTTGATGATGCGATGTTGCGTGTTGTCGAAGTCTGTAAAAAGCTTGATATTTATTTGGTGAATAGTATCAATCCCTTTAGGCTTGAAGGCCAAAAGACGATCATGTACCGCGTGATCGAAAGTCTAGGTTGGGAAGTGCCCGATTGGATTGTCGTGCCAGGTGGTAACCTAGGGAATTCAAGTTCCTTTGGAAAAGCATTCAGCGAACTGTTTGCACTAGGATTAATTGACCGAGTACCACGACTTGCAGTCATCAACGCTCGTGGTGCCAATACGTTACACGAGTTATACGAGAATCGGTCGATGCGTTGGAATGATGGTCGTATCGACCGCTCCATTCAGGAACAATATTATCAGGAGTTGGATACAAAACAGAAAAAGGCTTCGACGATTGCGAGTGCGATTGAAATCAACCGCCCTGTCAATCTCGATAAATGTTTGCGAGCGTTAGATTATTGTGACGGTGTTGTCCGCGAGGTTTCCGACCAAGATATGCTTGATGCCAAAGCTCAAGTGGGCGCGGGGGGCATCGGTTGCGAACCTGCAAGTGCGGCAAGTGTGGCTGGCGTGAAGTTATTACGTGAGCAAGGAATCATTGCGGCGAGTGATCGAGTTGTTTGCATTCTAACGGGCCATCAACTAAAAGATCCTACGGCAACGGTTGCATATCACACAACGGATCAGAAAAAATTCAACGAGGTATTAGGCGTTCGCGGGATGACTCGCGCGAATTACGCAAATCGAGCGGTCGCTGTCTCTAATGACCTAGACGAAATTATTCGCGCCATTAAAATTTATGGCTAGGCTAGGTTTCTGAATTGAGTTCGAATGATAGACATAGCAAACCGGCGTAACATCGGTGTTAACACGGACAAGGATATTGAAAATGAGTAATTTGGGACTTGCCATACATGGTGCGGCTGGTCGCATGGGACAACGCTTAGTTGCATTGGCCAGTGTCGACAAACAATTGAATTTGGTGGCTGCTTTTGAATCTGCAGAACACCCGCGTGCCGGTGAGGATGCCGGGTCGGTTGCTGGTATTGGAGCGATTGATGTCGTACTAAGTCCAACTTGGAATGTCGATATTGACGTTGTTGTGGATTTTTCAGTACCCGCGGGTGCGGAGAGTATCACACAACAATGTCTGGCCAATGGTACGCCTTTGGTGGTTGCCACAACAGGCTTGAATTCCGAACAACAAGACTTAATTCGTTCGGCAAGCGAACAGATCCCTATAGTGTGGGCTCCGAGTATGAGTACCGCGGTTAATCTAGTGATGAAGCTAGCTCAAACGACTGGGGCTGTGCTCAAGGATGTACCTGGTGGTGCGGACGTAGAGATCTTGGAACGTCACCACAGATTCAAAGAAGACGCACCTAGTGGAACGGCGCTGCGTTTCGGCGAATTGATTGGGGAAGCAATGGGGATTTCTGCAGAGGTTCACGGGCGGCAGGGTCAAGTGGGAGCTCGCGAGCACAACGAAATTGCCTATCACGCCATTCGCACAGGTGATAATCCGGGAGAACATACTATTGTCTTTGGAATGCTCGGCGAGACGATTGAGCTAACCGTCCGCGCGTCAAATCGAGATAGTTATGCTTTGGGTGCGTTGACTGCTGCGAAATTTGTCGCTGCACAGTCAGCTGGGTTGTATTCGATGAATGATGTTTTAGGCCTGTAGAGCACTAGCTGAGTGTGACAAGCCATCCTAACTGTTCTTGCTGGCAAGGTCATCGATAGCCTTGGGGTGAGTATCGATTATCAGATTTGCTCAACGGGATAGCATGGAGTTTCTTCTTTGAAGGGAATTGGCTCACCACCGTTTGCAAGGAATATTGCGTATTGTTGATAGCTGAGATGTGACATTGCCAACGACACCAGTCCTATTGCGGGGTAAATGCCAACAAAGCACATTAGCATTCCAATGAATGAAACAAAGATGCTTGAAACCATGAGGAATAATGATGACATAATTTCCTCTAGCCACATCATTCGCACAAAACCGCGAATCCAACGGTAATTAAATGTTTCACTGAAAGATTGACAAAGGCCCGCTCGCAACATCAAAGGTCCGATGATTAGGTGACCGATAAAAAAACCGATGATTGTTGTGTATGCGATGAAGATCGTTACAAGCATCATTACTAATGGCTGCTCACCGAGGTCGAACATCACGCGGATCGCCATTAGGACAAAGATGATAATAAAAAGTACAAGCACCATCAAGAACTGCAGCACCAATGAAACGACGAATGGGTAGACCCCGCGAGTTAACATTTCGGTGAATTGGTTAAAGTCAAACTTAGACATTTTCTCGTTGGGTCGCCGGATGAATCCTTCTACGACTTGGTACTGATAACCCATAAAGACAAGGTGTCCAATGACTGGAATGAAAAAGCAGAGGCTAGCCAATAGCAGATTCATAAACCAGTCATCTCGCTCAAATACGTGCGTGTAGGATCGCATGTATTCCGTTTTGAGGCGTGTCGTTCGATTGGCACTTGGGATTGTTTCTGATCCACTGTCGGCAGACATGTTGTTGGCTCCGTATGGAGTTATTAATTCGCCGTCAGCTCAATTTACGAGGGATCGGCTGCCTCTGGTTCTAATTGCACAAGAGGTTGAATGCCTGCGGGGCTGTGATCCATTTTGCGGATGTCATCAGTGATTTTCATGCTGCAGTATTTCGGACCGCACATGCTACAGAATTGAGCGCTCTTAAAGGAGTCCTGCGGTAACGTTTCATCGTGCATGCGACGAGCAGTTTCGGGATCCAATGATAATCGAAATTGTTCGTTCCAGTCGAATTCAAAACGGGCTTTGGAAAGTGCATTGTCACGGTCCGTCGCACCGGGTCGGTGCCGTGCGATGTCGGCCGCGTGTGCGGCGATTTTGTAGGCGATGACGCCTTCACGAACGTCGTCTTTATTGGGTAGCCCGAGGTGTTCTTTGGGAGTTACATAGCAGAGCATAGCTACGCCCGCCCAGCCAGCTAAGGACGCGCCGATACCGCTAGTGATGTGGTCATAACCAGGAGCAATGTCGGTCACAAGTGGACCGAGTACGTAGAACGGGGCACCTTGGCAAACTTCAATTTGCCGCTTGACGTTCATTTCGATTTGATCCATCGGGATATGTCCAGGACCTTCGACCATGACTTGTGTGCCTTTGTCCCAACCACGCTGGACTAGTTCGCCCATCACGTCGAGTTCTGCAAATTGTGCTTTATCGCTAGCATCTGCGATTGAACCAGGACGTAAGCCGTCACCTAAGCTCCATGTTACGTCGTATTGATTCATAATATCGCAAAGGTCTTCAAACGATTCATACAATGGATTTTGTTTGCGATGAACCATCATCCATTTAGCGATCAATGAGCCGCCTCGACTGACTATCCCAGTGACTCGTTCTGTTGTTAGGTGCAGGTGTTCCAGCAAGATAGCACAGTGGACTGTCATGTAGTCCACACCTTGTTGTGCTTGATGCTCGACCATGTCCAAGAAGTGTTGTGGACGCATGGCCTCAATTTCGCCGCCGAGCTCTTCTAGCATCTGGTACATCGGTACTGTACCAATTGGAACAGGCGAAGCAGCAATGATGGATTCGCGGATGGTATCAATGTTATGTCCTGTTGATAGATCCATCACCGTATCAGCGCCATAATGGACGGCCGTGTGTAGTTTTTCGAGCTCGGAATCATTGTCACTGGTGACTGCTGAGTTACCGATGTTAGCATTGATTTTACAAGTCGCACCGATACCGATGCCCATCGGTTCAAGCCCCATTTTGAGGTGTTCGGTATTGGCCGGAATAACCATTCTGCCGATAGCAATTTCGTCGCGAATGAACTCGGGTTCAAGTTGTTCACGGATCGCCACAAACTCCATTTCGGGGGTAATTTCACCACGACGGGCTGCTTGAAATTGAGTCATAGTAATGGCTGCTCCTGCATAGATAATAAAGTGGTGTTAGATTCTATCCGTTCCGACACCGGTTTGATGGTTAGGATGGTTAAAGTCGGCATTGCCCGACTCCCCACATTGTAGAGATTTATTGTAAAACAACAATCGAAGGCATACGAATATCTTGGAATTATGGAAGAAAGCGGGGTCTAAAGAATTGGTCCTAGCCAGCGGCGGGCATCTTCGACCGGCATGTTTTTACGTCTGGCGTAATCTTCCAGTTGCTCCTTGTCGATACGGTCGACCGCGAAATACCGAGCTTCGGGGTGTGCAAAATACAGTCCGCTGACGCTCGCTGCCGGCAGCATTGCGAAACTGTCGGTCAATTCAATACCAGTTGTTTGTTGAACCTCCAGCAATTCCCAGATCGTCGACTTTTCTGTATGGTCTGGTTGAGCGGGATAGCCTGGGGCGGGACGAATACCGCGATATTGTTCAGCAATTAACTCTTCGTTCGAAAGATTTTCCGAATTGCCATATCCCCAGCATTGCCGCGCGTGTTGGTGTAAATACTCGGCAAAAGCTTCTGCGAGGCGATCCGCGAGAGCTTTGGCCATAATGGAATTGTAGTCATCTCCAGCGGCATCGTACTCGGCAACCAGTTCCTCGACGCCGATGCCCGTCGTCAAGGCAAAGGCTCCGATATAATCTGATCGGTTGCTTTCAAGAGGTGCAACATAATCAGCAAGGGAGCGGAAGTAATTTTGTCCCTTGCGGCGAGTCTGCTGTCTCAGCGCGTGGAACACCGTTTTTTGTTCACTGCGGGATTCGTCCGTATAGACAATAATGTCGTCAGCAACACTGTTGGCTGGCCAAAATCCGTAGACTGCCGTTGCGCGAAATAATTGCTTAGAAATGATGTCGTCAAGAAGTTGTTGTGCATGCTCGAACAATTCACGAGCGGGCGCCCCGAGCGTTTTATGTTCGAAGATGCGCGGGTATTTCCCTTTGAGTTGCCACGTCATGAAGAACGGCGTCCAGTCGATGAAGTCTCGCAACGTATCGAGAGCTTGACTTTCGATGGTGCGATTGCCAATAAACTCCGGCGTGGAGATATCGACTTCAGGCCAATCGGTTCTCAGGCGATGATTGCACGCTTCTTCGTAGCTGACCAATTTGAGTTGCCGAGTTTCAAAGCTAGTGACTAATTCGGCTTGCTTGTCGAGATTGCTCTGCTGATATCCATCCCGTAATTCAGGATTCAATAATTTATCAACAACACCGACGCTACGGGATGCATCCAGAACATGGACAACGGGATTGTTATATTCAGGTGCGATACGTACGGCAGTATGGCGTGCACTGGTTGTGGCACCACCAATTAATAATGGCACGTCAAGCTGCCGGCGTTTCATTTCCTTGGCAACGTGAACCATTTCATCCAAACTGGGCGTAATTAGTCCCGATAGACCAACGATGTCAACGTTTTCTTCCAGAGCAGTGTTCAGGATTTGTTCACTCGAAACCATGACACCTAAGTCAATGATGCGATAGTTGTTACAGCCTAAAACGACCCCGACAATGTTTTTGCCGATATCGTGTACGTCCCCTTTGACGGTTGCTAATAGTATCGTCGCGCGGTGGGAAATATCATCGCCGTCGAGTTTTTCCTCTTCCATGAACGGTAGCAGATAGTTGACCGCTTTTTTCATCACGCGTGCCGATTTCACGACTTGAGGTAGGAACATCTGTCCCGCCCCAAATAGATCGCCGACCGTTGACATGCCAGCCATTAATGGGCCTTCAATCACCTGCAGTGCGCGATCTACCATTTGGCGGAACTCTTCGACATCTTCTTCTATAAAAGCGTCGATACCTTTGACCATCGCGTGCGATAGTCGCGCGGCGACGTCTTGCTTACGCCAACTGAGATCTTCTTTTATTTCTCGAGTAGCTTGCCCTTTATACGATTCGGCGAGATCAAGCAAGCGGTCTGTGGCGTCCGATCGACGGTTGAGCAACACATCTTCCACACACTCGAGCAGATCCCTAGGAATCTGCTCATAGATTTCCAACTGCCCGGCGTTGACAATACCCATGTCCAATCCGGCCTGAATCGCATGGAATAGAAATGCCGAATGCAGAGCTTCTCGCACGACATTATTACCACGGAAGGAAAACGAAATATTGCTGACTCCGCCAGAGATCTTCACGCCTGGGCACAGCGCCTTGATCTGCCGAGTTGCTTCGATAAAATTTATGCCATAGTTGTCGTGTTCAGCGATACCGGTGGCGACGGTCAATATGTTGGGATCAAAAATAATGTCCGTTGCTGGCAATCCAACTTGTTCGGTAAGTAGATCGTAAGCGCGTTTGCAAATCCGTACCTTCTCAGATGTTTCAGTGGCTTGTCCTTCTTCGTCGAAAGCCATCACAACGGTTGCGGCACCGTATTGCCGAATTAAGCGAGCGCGTCGTAGAAATTCTTCCTCGCCATCTTTGAGACTGATCGAATTAACGATAGCTTTACCCTGTTGACAGCGCAGTCCGGCTTCGATGACGCTCCATTTGGAGCTGTCAATCATGACCGGTACTTTGGCAATATCGGGTTCCGCAGCGATTAGGTTTAGATACCGCGTCATCGCGGCTTCGCCATCGAGCAGAGCGTCGTCCATATTGATATCGATGACGGCGGCGCCACCGAGAACTTGTTGGCGGGCAACGTCGATAGCTTCTTCATAAAGTTCGTCGCGGATCAGCCTCGCGAACTTTCTGGAACCGGTAACGTTGGTTCGTTCACCGATCATTAGAAAGTTGGAATTTGGCCTTAGCGTGAGAGCTTCTTGGCCGCTGAGGCGAGTTAGTTGAGGGACTGTGGGGACTTCGCGTGGCGCCGCGTTCTCAGCAGCTTGGGCTATCGCTGCGATATACTCTGGCGTGGTTCCACAGCAGCCTCCGATGATGTTGATCCAGCGATTTTCGAGGAAGGCACCAATTTGTTGAGACATTTCACTTGGTGTTTGGTCAAAACCGCCGAATTCGTTTGGTAATCCAGCGTTGGGGTGACAACTAATGTGGACCGGCGCCAATCGTGATAGCTCTTCGATGTAAGGTCGCATTTTTTCAGCACCGAGAGCACAGTTGATACCGACGCTTAATAGGTCAAAGTGTGACAGGCTGTTCCACAGCGCCTCTACGGTTTGACCAGTCAATGTCCGCCCAGCTTCATCCGTGATGGTAAAGGAAGCCATGACCGGCAAAGATGTGTTGTGGTCTAGGAAATATTTACGGATTGCAAATAGGCATGCCTTAAGGTTGAGCGTATCAAAAGTTGTTTCAGGAAACAGAATGTCAACCCCGCCGGCGACTAACGCACTTATTTGACCATAGTAGGAGTCGACATGTTCGGTGAAAATGACTTCGCGAAATCCAGGGTCTTCGATTTGGGGGGAAATCGAACAAGTTTTTGTGGTGGGGCCGATGGAACCGGCGACGAAACGTGGTTTGTCGGGGTTGTCATTTGTAAATTCATCGGCAGCGCGACGAGCACACGTTGCCGCGGCAACGTTCAAGTCGTAAACGAGATCTGGCAAATCGAAATCGGCAATGCCTATTTTGGTAGCACCGAAGGTGTTGGTTTCAATGATATCCGCGCCAGCCGTTAGGAACCTGCGGTGAATGTCCGTTAACGTGTCAGGGTGCGTGATGGATATCAGATCGACGAAGTTTTTGACATCTTTATGATGGTCTTTGAATTGTTCACCACGGATTGTCTGTTCGTCGAAACCTAAGGAAAAGATGGTCGTACCCATAGCGCCATCGAGTACCATTACTCGGTGTTGCATGATTTTTTTTAGTTCGTCAGTACGATCGGAAGGCATGGTTCGATGTGTTTGTCAAAGGGGGTGTTTCGATGAGAAATATCCAAATTGTGAGTTTACCCGAGGAATTGGATTATGGTTAGCCGTAACTACACAATATCTTATTGGCACCTATGTTTAACGGGCGGTTTGCGAATGATTGTAATGGTTCTGTTTTCTCCACGTAAACAGGGCAACGTTGCCAGAGAAGTCAATTCGCGAATATTGTTGTTTGTGGAAAGCTTGTTGAGTTAATTGTTCCCATTGGCGAATTCGGCGAGAACCGCGGACAATTACCCATGTGCGAGGTGCCACCAAGTACGGTTGCAGTGTGGCTGCCGAGGTATCAGCGGAACTCAGAGCTGTGACGTTCCAACGCGGCTCTAGACTATACAAACCGCGTACTGGGAACTGACAATATTGTTGCAACGGCACTCTGCCAGATTGCACGACCTGCTGCGTCGCTAATTGTGGATCTTCAATTAACCCCGACATCAGCAACACATTGCCGCCTCCGGTTTGAGCGTTTAAGTACTGCACAATTTGCTTCCAGGACTCTCGTTTCACCGTTACTGTGTCTGCCAAATATTGCTCAGCCACACTGTGCCCGAGAACGCCCCACGCACAGAATGCGATTAGAAAGCCCGCAGTTTTCATGACGGGCCGCTGCAGGCGACAAATGGCGGCACAAAATAATAAATAGAAGGCAGGTGTGATTGATATCAAGTACCGCGGGAAGAACCAATTGACCCATGCGAACCGGGTACAAATCCAAGCGGTTAGCAGCGGCAGTAGTCCCCACATGAGGAGTGTTTTGATGCTGGAATCGCTCGCCGAGTGTTCGGCGTTATTTTTCAGTTTTGTAAGTGCCTGATGTTTTTGTAGGAGGCGGTCGAGTATTAGCAAGCCACAGGGAATCATTACTAAGGCGATTATGGGGAAACTGGTAGCGAGTCCTTCAACGGTAGCCCGTTCTGGCGTAATAAACGTTGCCCAGTTGTCGCGCATCGCGAAAACTGAAGCGACATGATTCAGCCGTGCAAAGGCAAAGGTGGCAATTGTGACGGTTTGTAACAGTAGAATTTTGATAGGTATTTGGTTGCCGTTAGGGAAGATTACCCGCGACAAAAATAGCACGCCAATAATAGGCAACGCTGTATAATGGGTGTAGAACATGGCCGTTGCACAGAGCGTCCACATGACTTCCGTTAATACCCTAGATGGGAAATGTTGAATGCGGGTGGTTTGCAGAGTGAACAGGAGGATTGTTAAAAACATCAGAAACGCGTAAGGCCGCGCTTCTAGCGCAAAAAGAGTTACCAAACGGTCGCTGGCGAACATCACCATGACACAGCCGAGTAACACAGGGTGCACTTTTTTCATCACTCCCCAGCCTGCCATGAGTGCGATGCTGGCGATGGTTGATATTATGGAAAACGATCGCAGGACTGATTCTGAGGAACCAGCAAGTTCGGTGATAGCTTTGAGGATGAAGTAATACAGCGGCGATTGATTTCCGGCGTTCCCGCGGGGAATAATGTCTGCAAATCCGCCGTTGACGGTCCACGATGTGTGCAGTTCGTCGATCCACAGCGGCTTATCAATGTAAGTGATGGTTATTGCGACCAGAGCAAATCCAGCGATGGCTGTTATTGTTAAAATGGCAAGGATTTGTTGATGGCGCATAATCAGTTTAGCGGTTACGAGGACAACCTAGTGCTTGCCAAGGGTTCGTTCTTTTTGTGGTAGGACTTCCAAGCAAGTCGTCCACCAGCCAGTTTTGATTGTGTCAATAAACTCGCGTGGCAATTGTTCGTTTTGCATGTCTTGGGCAAGTTGTTGATAATCATACTGGATTGGAATGAATTCGACAGCGGTTTTGCTACCGGACACTTCGAGTATGGTGTACCAGACGTTGGTCGTGCCATCGTTTTCGGGACGACCAAGTACTCCGACGTTTACGAATAGCCCCCTAGGGAGTTGTCTTTGCCACTTTATCCCAGTATGCGTCACCGCAATTACGTCGGCGGCATGTTGGGAGAAAAACGGATCTAGGAAATGATCGGGTGACGTTGATTCCCAGAGGAATTCGTTTAGTTTTCGGGGGCTGCCATGGCATAGTAGGATTTGAGTTTGTTCAACTTGGATGATGCGGGTGCGTGGTAGTTGGCGAAGGTAAGCTTTGTTTTCAGCGCATGTATGTTGCTGCGTATATTGATAGCTTATGTTTGCAAAGTAGTTATCACGTTCATCGGTATAACCGCATTGGCAGTTATCTAAATCGTTGCCAATGGAATTGTCGTAGTTGCCTTGAATGCATTGCACGTTATGTCGGTGGAGAATAGGGAATATGCGATCTGGAAACGGGCCGAATGCTCCGAGGTCGCCCAGGCAGTAAAGGTCAGATATCCCGCGACCACGGGCGTCATTAATAGCTGCAGCGAGTGCCAAGTAGTTGCTGTACACTCCGCCGAATAACGCGATGCTTGTCGTCATTAAGCATCTCCACTCGTAAGGCCAAGTGAGGAATTAGAACAGATTGCTCCGTATTGATAGCAAGTGAGACAGGCACCATGTGTGATGGCGTAGTCTGTTTGAGTCGCCTGTTGCAAGTTGGTACCAAGAAATGAATCGGGTTCCTCGATCAGGATTGGACAGACGTGGACTCCGCGATCTGTGACGATTCGCGCGTGCTCGCAAACGAGTTGCGAGTTATCGAATTCGTCTAGCATTTCCGAGGTCACCCGTTGTGCGTCGGTATATCCACTGCTGCGTTGTGCTTCTGCACCGATTTGCAAAGCGGGTAGAAGTTTAATGCGTGGACGACCGTAGCCAGCTTCCTTAAGAGTCGTGATGAAATTGGCTAATACGGCACGGTCGTCGGCTATTGGCCAGGTCCGAGTCGCCGTGATGATTGGCAGGAAGCCCGCTTTGACGAGTTGCTGTACGCCTGCCAGCGCTCGTGCAAAGGTTCCGGTACCTCGAATCGGATCATTGGTAGCGGGATCAAATCCGTCAATCGAGACTCGGAATTCAAGGCTATAGCGACTTGCTCGAGATGCTGCGACCAAGGCGTCGATCCAGTCCGGTTTGAGTACGGTTGCATTGGTCAGCACAGTCGCGGGACCGTATTTGAGAGTTGCGCTGAGGATCGCCGTCATTTCGGGATTTAGAAATGGTTCTCCTCCAGTAAAGTAATAGCCTTTAACTCCGAGTTCTACGCTTTGTTGCAGCGATGCTTGGACTGCTGCTAGCGATAGAAATCCAAAATTGTTGTTGGTGGGACTACAGGAGATGAAACAGTGGTTGCATGAGAGATTGCAAAGTGTCCCGCTGACCTGAAACCAAAGTTCATCAAGATGAGACAAGCTGACAGTGGGTAATATTGTTGACATGACGGAATTATTTGAATGTGGCATAGAGGTCGAGGTCTTTGCGGTCCCCAATAATTTGAAACAGCTGCGTTATTTGTTGCAATCCCACACTGAATAAGAAGTTTGAATTGCGCCCGTAGCTTTTAACTCCGAGGACGTAAAAATTGGGTTCTGGATTAATAAGATCTGTTGAACACATGGGTGATTGATCAAGGCAGTCTTCGGATCCGTGGTCTAGTAGTTTAGCGGCGAGTTGGATTGGTCCCTCGGTTGCATAGCATAGGTGGACTTGTAGTTCTCGGAATATGGAGTTGTCGGGTTGAAATCCGGTATGCGCAAAAATTTGATCGACGACGAGCGTTATCTGTTTGCGGTCGTTTTCATCGTCGTGGTATTGGTGTAACTCCACTTCGAATGTTCCGGCATCTTGCTGCGTTATGCGGTGGATGATGGTTCCCGCGAGACGAGTGACTTGTTTGTTAGATGGTGTTTGGTTTGCTTGTTGAACTAGGTCACGGCGATTACTCAACGGGTCATTAGCGATGGTGGTAATTCCTAATTGGTTCGAGTTGCGTGTAATCCAGGTAATGGTTGCCTCTGCGGTCGAGCGAGTTTGAGTTAGGTTGACTAGGGTGTGGGCAGCGGTATGCCCAGATCCAACGACTAGGATGCGTTGGTTGCTAAGAGTGGCCGCATGCTCAGCAGTTGGACTCAGTCGGTGAAATTGATTGTGACAATTGTTCTCGCCAATAGCGGTTCCGCCACCAGCACCAATTGGATTGGGTTGCCCAAGGACACCGGAGGTGTCGATAACGATGTCCGCGGTAATAACAGTTTCTTGATTACCATCTTGGATTAATACGCGAAACGTATCGGCGACGCGGGATTGCCGGTCAGCTAGATCGGTTTTGATGTGCCACGAACGGGAAACGGAAAGAACTTTCGTGTTCGTGCGAATATGGTTAACGATTAGGTCGGTATGACTTAGTGGCTCGAGATAATTTTTGAACCACTGGGTTCCAGTCTGTAATTGGTCCAAAGCATCCAATGGATGGTTGGGAGATTGACCTGCGATGGCTGCTCGCCCTAATGTTGAACTATTGTCTCCAAATGATGAGAACATACTGATGTGCTGCCACTGCAATACATGTTGGCAGACTTGACCTTTTTCGATCAGGGTGACTTGGTAGCCCAAGTAGCGAGCATAGAGTGCCGTTTCGAGTCCGATGGGGCCAGCACCGATGATGATGATATGAGCGGGAGTGTCGATTGCCATAAAATTCGTTTCGTTCTCAGCAATGACGTTTGCTTGCCTGTTGTTGGTATGCTGTCGTATTCTAATATGAAAACGGCAGCAGTAGTACCACAAACAATGTGGTTAAGGGATAGAGTCCACCGTCAGCGGATGCCCGTTTGTATCGCGGAAATTAATACCGCAAATCAGTTTCCACGTGTGTAATGCAAGTACAGTTTCGAATAAATTGAAATTGCAATTGTGTAGATTATCTCAAATCGTAGGACTTGGAGTTGGAAATTAGGAATTAATAGGATCCGTTATGTTACTATTACGGAGGATGCTGAAATGGGAGATGTCAATGGCTGGTGTATCACCGGTCATGAGATCAGCCATCACGACAGCTGTGGCAGGTGACATTTGTAGGCCACTGCGAAAGTGGCCAGCGGCGATAAATAAATTGTCCGCTGCGGTGATGCGACCCAGATAGGGCATGCCATCGAAACTCGCCGGACGTAAACCTGACCAACTTTGTTTAATCTCGAGTCGGTTGAGTGGTGGAACAAGTTGACCGGCGAAATCTGCCAATTGATCGAGCATCTGCTGAGTCGTCCCTTTGTTAAATCCAACCTCTTCTTCGCACGAGCCAACTAAAACATGTCCATCTCGCCGTGGAATCACATAACGTGACCCCTCATTGATCACTCGATTGATGGTTCCTGTTGCTGCCTGATACAACAGCATCTGTCCACGAATAGGAACAATGCCATTTTCAATATTCAGTTGTTGTAATAACATGGTTGACCAAGCACCGGCGGTAATGCATATTTGCCTAGCTCTCAACGAGCCCCGTGGCGAAGGCACACTATGGATATGGCCTTGGTCGATTGGAATATCATTGACAGCACAGTGAGGTGTAATGAGTACACCGTTCTTTTCACATGCCGCAACCAGTGCTTGTAAATGTCGCGGATTGCGGAGCAGCGCATCGTTAGGCAAATAATAGGCAGCGAGAAATTCATCAGGATCCAGTGCCGGCTCGAGTTTGCGCAGTTGTTGTGAGTCGAGTTTTTCAACGGCAATACCTTCCGCTGGTAAGGTGGCAAGCAATCCTGCTAGGGCGGCTGCTTCACCCGCACGGCGCGCAACGTGCACGCCCCCGCAAAATTCAAAGTGGTTATCAATGCCGGTGTCAATTTTTAGACGGTCAGCCCATATTGGATGGAGTTGCTGGCTGAGTCCGCGTAGTTTATCAAGCGGGTTTAAGGCGTGTTGCAAATTCGCGTCCGGTAAGATTCCGCCGCCTGCCCATGAAGCTTCACGCCCCGGTAAGTTTGCATCAATTATGTGAACGGTTTTACCGCGAATGGATAGTTCCCACGCGAGCGACAACCCAATGACACCGGCTCCAATAATCAGCACATCATGTTGTGCGTCGTTCATGACAAGAACTCCCGTTGCAGCGAATTGAGTTCATCGCAAAGCCAGTGTCCACTCTGTTCGAGGTCTTGCTGTAATTCGTGGAAATCATCAATCGTATCGACGTCGAGCCAAGGGGGTAGTAGTGAGTAGGAGATGTTAGCGTTTTGTAGTTTGGTGATCGTCTGTTGGAGAACATCGTCGGTGGACCAATCAACGTCTTCAAACACGGGTGGCACGATATTGCGTGCTCCGATGAGATAATATCCGCCGTCGCGGGCAGGACCGATGACACACTGATGTGTATCAAGTTGATCAAATGCTTGTTGGAGTAGTGCTGCGGGTAAGTGCGGACTGTCGCTGCCGATCAGAACAACCTTTTCGATTTGGTGGGCATGTGCGTCAACGAAATATGCGAGCATGCGTTGTCCGAGATCGCCCGTGGCCTGAGCAACCATGGTCCAGCCAGCGGGTAGGCATTGGATAAATTCGGTGTATTGGTCAGTCGGAGTGAAAGCAAGTACACTGCGTTGGGCGATGCCGGTAGCTGTTTCCAGCGTCGCTTGGACAAATTGCCGATAAACGTTTGCTGCAAATTCATGGTTGGTATCGCGTGCAAGTCGAGTTTTTACTTGACCCGGCTCCCAGTATTTAGCGAACACACCGAGTTGAGATTGAAATGGTTTGGTCACAAACGGCTTCCTATGATACGGCGTAGTAGGACTTCGTTGATTTTACCACGGAAACGCACCTTTCCATCAATCTCTACGACGGGAATGCACATTTCGTACTTGTCAAGTAATTCTGAATCCTGAGAGATATCAATAGTCTTTATGGAGAATCCGTACATATCGAGTATTTCATAGGCTTTATCGCACAGCGGGCAATTGTCTCGAGAATAAAGTGTGGCGGAAAATGAGGACATTTGATGAGTTCGTGCGTTTTAATTGTAGGTTGATTGTGGCGGCGCCGGTAAAGTCCTTATTTTATTATCTATTGTGGTTGCGCCGATACCGTATGTCGACGCTTTCTAATACTATTAGCTACATATACAGCGGTTAAACTATATAGCGGTAAGCGACATTAAAGTCTTGATACGCTATGATGGTTGCTTCACGTTAACTAGTATATCCAAGCCTTTTTACAGTTTGTCACTCCGTGTGCCAATTTTCTCAATCCGAGTAAACCATGGCGATAACGACCCGAAAATTTCTCGACATATTGCGTCGCAGTAAGTTGATTGACGATGCGCCCCTCAAGAAAGCGTTGCGGCTTTGTGTCAAGGAAAATGGCGGAGCATTACCCAATGATGCGAAACAGCTGGCAGATTTTTTGATTGACCAGAATGTAATTACGAATTGGCAATCGAAAAAGCTACTCGACAAAAAATACAAAGGTTTCTTTCTTGGTAAATATAAACTGTTAGGGCATATCGGTGTTGGCGGAATGAGCACTGTCTATCTAGCAGAGCATACGCTGATGAAACGATTGCGTGCCATCAAAGTATTGCCACGAGATCGCATAGATGATTCTTCCTATCTTGAGCGGTTTTATCGGGAAGCTCAAGCGACAGCGGCGTTAGACCATCCGAATATTGTCAGAGCGTACGATATTGATAGTGCCAGCGAGACTCATTATTTAGTGATGGAATACGTTGCAGGAAAAGATCTGATGACGATCGTTAAAGACGATGGCCCGACAGGATTCATTGAAACCGCACAATATATTTTACAAGCAGCTCGAGGCCTAGACCACGCACATACAGTTGGGATGATTCATCGCGACGTCAAACCGGCTAATCTGTTGGTTGAAGAAAATGGACAGTTGAAGATTCTCGACATGGGTCTCGCACTCATGAATGACGATGATTCTGAACTCGCGGGCTTAACGGACAAGCACAACGAAAAAGTGTTAGGTACTGCAGATTACCTTGCTCCTGAGCAAGCGCTCAATAGTCACAACATTGACTTACGAGCAGACATTTATGGATTGGGCTGCACGATGTATTACGCATTGACTGGGCATCCTCCATTTCCTAAGGGAACATTGGCTCAGAGGATAGCACTGCATCAATCGAAAATGCCTCCGGCGATAAGCGTGGATCGACCTGATTGTCCTGACGCATTAGCCGCAATTTGTTTTAAAATGTTACAAAAAGAAGTCGATAACCGGTATCAGAATTGTTTGGAGATATCTGTCGCGTTGGAAACTTGGTTGCAAACTCAGGGTATTGATGCTACGAAAAATGTAGCCGATCCAATTCACCTGCCGCCACGCCAAGACGCAAACCAATCCACCGATACGATTGTGGAAGCGATGCATGCGGCCGTTGCTGTGGCTAATCATGTTGCCGTTGGTGGTAGTACTTCATCGGTTCAGTTGATTTCCGGCAGCGGTTCGGCACTGAGCGATAGTCAATTTATGGGCGCTCCCGGTAGCAGTATTAGTACAGGGAACAGCCGTATAGAGCTTGGTGCTGAGGGTGGGCGACAATCATTACAAAGCACCACTCATGGACTGTTAGATGGTACCACCACTTCGACTATCCTGCAGCGAATGCCGCTTTGGGGCTGGATTATGATTACGTTAAGCATCGTTTGTGTACTCGTGGGAATATTGACAGTGGTATATTTGGCTGTAATGGATCCCTCGACCAAACAAACCACTCAAAAGCAGACTAACGGCTTTGTTAATTTGGAGGCCTTTCCGCAATCAGTCAGAGCCTATAATAATAACAGCTGTATGTAATAAATCTAACAACATTGATTATATTGCTCATTAGGTAAACAAAAATTCGACAATCACCAACTAGGAAATAATTTACAGGATTCCAACATGATTCAATTAACTCAAAAATATCTTTTGATGCTGCTTGCCGTTGCCGCGTTTTGTAATGCAGCAAGTACAGCAGTAATAGCTCAAGTCACCCCGCAGCAACGCAAAATTGAATTGGAACTACGGACGGCTGTAAAAAAAGCGGGCAATCTATTTGGACAAGGTAAGTTTGATGAATCGGCTGATGTCGTTATTGAGGTTCAGAAAAAATTTGATGAAGCGATGAAGAAACCTACTGAGCAGACGTTGTTTCTGTTTTCCAAAGTTTTTAATTCATTGAAAAAAGCGCATGCCCTGTTGGAACTCGAAGGTGTCAGTCTACCGGAACTTAAAGAACCGATGATTGCGAAGCCTCTGCCGATGCCAGCTAAGGGAGCGTTAACCAAAGTGCCCGACGGTAAAATTAGTTTTGTGAACCATGTTGTGCCAATCTTAATGGCCAAATGTGGGAATTGTCATATCCGCAATGCGCGGGGAATGTTTAGTATGGCGGATTTTGAAACTCTGATGAAAGGGCCGGATGCTGGCGTCGTTATTTTTCCGAAAGATGCAATCGGTAGCAGAATCATTGAGGTCATCGAAGAAGGGGATATGCCGCGTGGTGGGTTGTCTGTCACTGCGATTGAGTTGGACGTGTTGAAAAAGTGGATAACCGACGGCGCTGAGTTTGATGGCGATGACAAGAAGAAAAACCTAGCTGAATTGAATCCAGATGCGAGTGTTGGCGATTTGCCAGTTGTTAAACCAGAGTTCGCAAAAGGGAATGAGACGGTAAGTTTTAAAAATGATATAGCACCATTGCTGCTAGCACATTGTGCGAGTTGTCATGGACTTGGCGATCGTCCAAGTGGTCGCTTTAATCTCACAACGTTTGCGGGAATGTTGCGAGGTGGTGAAAATGGGCCACCGGTATTGCCGGGCAATCCGGCCGAGAGTTATCTCATCAAGAAGCTCTTAGGCACTGGTGGAGGTCAACGGATGCCGGCCAACGGTGATCCATTTGATGATGCGCAAATGGAGTTGATTTCAAAATGGATTACCGAAGGTGCGACCTTTGATGGTTTGTCGTTTGACCAAAGTTTAGGCCGAGTTGTGGCGATCGCTCGTACCGAAAAGTACACGCATGAGGAATTGGCGGCAGAGCGAGTGGGAATTGCGCAAAATAACTGGAAACTGAGTATGTCGGGAATTAATAGCCAATCCGCTGAAACCGATAATTTCTATATCATTGGATCGTTGACTGAATCGCAATTAAAGAAGTTTGGTGAACAGGCGGAAGCGGTGATGGGAAAGGTGCAAGTTGCTCTGAAGGTTTCCAAAAGTACGCCATTGATCAAGGGTCGTATTTCTTTGTTTTTTTTCACCCAACGCTATGATTACAGCGAATTTGGTCAGATGGTCGAGAAGCGACCGTTGCCCAGGGAATGGCGGGGACATTTTCGCTATGATACTGTTGATGCCTACGGAGCATTAGTGGTTCCACGAGGCGAAGATGTTATCGATGGCATCGTGGCTGAACAAATTGCTGGGATTTATGCGCAGTCGCTCGGGAATGTGCCACGCTGGTTTTCCACCGGCATGGCACGGGTGATCGCGGCTCGTGTAGTTAAAGCGGATACTCGCATTCAAGATTGGAAGAAAAACATCGCGTCCGCTGCGGCGAAGATGGCGAAACCTGATGACTTCATCACCGGTAAATTAGGCGGCGAAGATGCGTCGCTTATTGCCTATAGCTACGTTGATTTTCTCATGAAGAATCCGCAACGGTTTAACGTTTTAACAAAGGCATTGCAAAATGGCGCTAAGTTTGATGCGGCATTTGCAGCGACTTTTGGTGATACGCCAAATAAAGTGGCAGATATTTGGTGGAAAGGCTAAATGACTCGCCACTAGATTTGGTTGAAGTTAAGAATCATCGGCTAACATTCCTGTCAACCATTAGGCGCCTGAGTTCATTGTGAGATCATGTTTATTCTAGAAGTTGATACGGTTGGGCAATATTTAGTTGACCAAGATATTATTGCGAGTGTGAGTGACGTGCAGGTTCGACAGTTACTCGGCGGGGTCTCCAATCGTGTGTTGTTAGTAGTGTTTTCTGGCGATCGAAAGCCTTGGGTCTTGAAGCAGGCGAGGGAACAACTGGCCGTCGAACAGCCATGGTTTTGTAGTGTAACGCGCGTGCTGCGTGAAATGGATGTGTTGCAAATCAGTAATCGGATGTTGGCTGGTAAAACGAATGTGTTACCATGTCAAAGCGTTGTACCAGAAATCCTTTTTGAAGATCGCGAGAATTATGTTTATGCAATGACTGCGATGCAAGGCAATGCTAGAGAATGGAAACAGGATTTACTTGCTGGGGAACTCGACGCCGAAATATTTAAGAGTGTTGGTTGGTTACTCGGGATAATGCACGGCGGTTCGTGGGAAGATTCGGAAATAGCCGAACAAGTTGGCGACCAAGTGTTTTTCGAGGAATTACGAGTCGATCCATATTATCGCCAAATTGCTCGAGTCCACCCTGCTCTGCAACCTGCGATTGACAGTCTGGTGTCCGATCTGTCAGATCATCGGCGTTGCTTAGTGCACGGCGATTTTAGCCCAAAGAATATGTTGGTCGAAGATGCCGATGTTACACGATTGATGTTGTTGGATTTCGAAGTAGGTCATTTCGGCGACCCAGCCTTTGATTTGGGATTCTTCCTGACACATATAGTTATTAAGTCAATTCGGGATCCGTCTCTGGCGGTGCAATATGCCAAGATGGCACAGGTGTTTATCGCAGAATATCAGCGGGTAATGTTGCCACGAGTTGGCGCTGCAGTGGTAGGGGAAATTGAGAGTCGTGGTTGTACAAACCTTGGTGCGTGCTTGGTAGCTAGAGTGGATGGAAAAAGCCCTGTGGAGTATTTGTCAGATTCCGAGCAGCGGGAAACTGTGAGGCAACTTGGCAAACGTCTGTTACTTGGCGATGTCCAACGTGTGGAGAATATCTGGGATATAGAGACTGTTTGAGATATATTCTTTTGAATGATAAATATTTCATTAGGTTAATGATTTGTGGGAGCGATTGTGTATTTATGGCGAGTTTAATAACGAAAGTGATTGGTCGAGAGGTTCTTGATAGTCGTGGCAGGCCAACAGTGGAAGCGGAAGTACATACAGCCTCCGGAGTGGTGGGCAGAGCGATTGCTCCTTCCGGTGCTTCTACTGGGGCGGCTGAGGCGTTTGAATTGCGCGACGGTGATTCGAGCCGTTATGGTGGCCTCGGGGTATTACAGGCGGTCAATAATATTAATGCAGTGATCAGCGCGGCGTTGTCCGGAGTGGATGCCGCTGATCAAAAATTCGTTGATGGTCTCTTATTGGAGGTAGATGGTACGGAACAAAAAAGTAACCTTGGTGGCAATGCCATAATCGCGGTATCGCAAGCAACGGCCCATGCAGGGGCAGCAGCGCGGGGGGTGCCACTTTATCAGCACTTGCACCGCGTTATTGTTGAACAAACGGTCGACCTGGGATTCTCACCAGATCTGTTTCCGGCTCCACGGATTCCGCTACCGCAGACAAATATGATTTCCGGCGGATTACATGCCGGTGGGAATTTAGATTTTCAAGATGTGCTTATCGCCCCCGTTGGTGCGACGGATTATGCAACTTGCCTGGAGTGGATCGTGAGAGTTTATAAGTGTTTAGGGCAATTGTTGACATCACGTGGGTATGAGGGATTCTTGGTTGGCGATGAAGGTGGCTATGGTCCTAAGTTAACGAACAATCGTGATGCGGTGGCAATCGTTGCTCAGGCAATTGAAGAAGCAGGATTAATTCTTGGCGAACAAGTCGGAATTACGTTGGATGTAGCCGCCACGCATTTTTACCGTGACGGGATGTATCATCTGCAAACCGAAGGTGGGCGGGTTCTATCGAGCGATGAAATGATTGACATGCTTGCAGGTTGGGTAGAAACGTTTCCCATTATTAGTATCGAAGATGGGTTGGCCGAAGAGGATTGGGACGGATGGCAACAATTAAATTCGCGGCTAGGTACTCGCATTATGGTGGTGGGTGACGACTTGTTTACGACCAATGCGAAGCGGGTCCGCAAGGGGATTGAGTGCGGTGCGGCGAACAGTGTGTTGGTCAAGGTAAACCAGATTGGGACGATAAGTGAGACGATTGAAACGATGGCTGTGGCGCGGGGGGCTGGGATGAAATTAGTAGTGTCGGCGCGCAGTGGTGAAACGGAAGACGATACGTTGGCAGACTTTGCCACCGCAGCCGCGGGTGACCAAATCAAAATCGGTTCGATCGTTCGCAGTGAACGCTTGGCTAAATACAATCAGCTCTTACGTTTGGCAGAGAAAGTACCCGGATTTGGGAATGACGGTGGTATTGCCGCGGGGGCGGGTCTCGGTGGCGATCCGTCGTAATTAACACGCTGTATCTGCTTTACATTTGCTTGCCGATGGCGTTGGCAATGATGCGGCAGCGGCCCATAGTGTCTTCGAATTGCTCTGGTGTTAAGGATTGATAACCGTCGCTCATTGCTTCTTCGGGATGAGGGTGCATTTCAACGATCAGCGCATCCGCTCCGATGGCTACTGCGGCGACGGCCATATCGGGCACCAAGTATGCATGCCCCGTGCCGTGACTGGGATCTATCACGATTGGTAAATGCGTCTTGTCTTTGAGGTAGGTTACTGAGGCCAGCGGTAGTGTAAAGCGAGTGTGTGATTCAAACGTGCGAATTCCTCGTTCACACAACATCACTCGTGCGTTACCTTCGTTCATGATGTATTCCGCAGCTAACAGGAACTCATCCATGGTCGCTGACGCTCCACGTTTAAGCATGATGGCACATTCGGTATTGCCAACTGCTTCTAGCAAACGATAGTTTTGCATATTGCGTGCACCAATCTGTAAAACGTCTGCATAGGAGGCAACCAAATCTATATCTTCAGTCGCCAAAACTTCCGTCACGACGGCTAGCCCTGTTTCCTCTCGAGCATTCGCTAATATTTTTAGCCCTTCTTCTTTCATGCCCTGAAAACTGTAGGGGCTTGTACGAGGTTTAAACGCTCCGCCGCGTAAGCCCGTTCCGCCAGCTGCCTTCACAGCCCGAGCCGCTTCCATCAACTGCTCTTCAGATTCAACACTACAGGGGCCACCGATCATACCAATGGTGTTACCACCTACAACGAGGCTGCCCGCTGTAATGATAGTCGGTTCCAGTTTAACTTCTTTACTGGCAACCTTGTATGGTGCGAGAATTGGTAGAATTTCAGCCACACCTGCTCCCGCTGCTAGCGACTCTTTGGTGGTTTCTCGTTTTTCACCGACGGCGGCAATCACGGTCCGTTCGGTTCCCTCGATAATATGAGATTTCAACCCTAGAGATTCAACTCGTTGAGCCATTGCGGAGATTTCTTCGGACGTAGCGCTACTTTTCATTACAACAATCATGCCTTCTACACTTCCCTTGTTAAGGTACTTCGTTACGGGTTTATGCACTCTGACGACCGGAGTTTTAAATTCTGCCTCAGGCAGTACTTCTGATATAGTCATGAGATACCAAATTCCTTGTTTTATAAGTAGACGAAAAAAGCCCCGATGACTATTTTCATCGGGGCTTTAGGATGTTTTTTTGTTTTTCTGTTAACGATTTGTTAACTTGCAGAATAAACTACGCATTCCTATTAACCCCGCGTTGCCACGGGTAACTAAAAAAGAAAGCGAAATTTGCAGTACAGTTGATCATTTTTATGAGTTAAAGATATCGTTGTTTTTGGTGAATGGCTCGATTATACACTCGGCGGTATTATAGGCATAGCATCGGTCGGGACTACCATCATTAATTAAAATCTTTCATTCTTTTTTCACAAGACGTTCAAACGGCTCAATTTACGGAGAATCTGCTAGAACACGCCATCGATGATTTCGCCATCTTCGACGATCCGAATTGGCCGACCAATACGACTTATGTTCTCGTGGAAAGAATCGATACCCAGTGCATCATAGATAGTTGTTAATAGGTCGTTTACGGAAACAGGTTGATCCGTAATGTTAGTTCCGGAGTCATCGGTGGCACCGATGACCTGACCACCTTGAACTCCAGCGCCTGCTAAAGCGACATTAAATGCTCGCGGGTAATGATCCCGCCCTGCTCGGCTATTAATTCGAGGTGTACGGCCAAATTCTCCCATCCAAATTACGAGCGTCGTATCGAGAAGTCCCCTTTGCTTTAAGTCCGCGAGCAATTGTGCGTAGGGTTTATCAATTTCTTGGCACAAGGTATTGGTTCGCGAGGCATTGTCAAAATGCGTGTCCCAATTTGAAGAGGTGACTTCGATAAATGTTACGCCCGCTTCGACCAAGCGGCGCGCCATCAAACAGCCGGCGGCAAAGTTGCCGTCCCCATAGGCAGAACGTACGTCACTGCGTTCTTGAGTAATATCAAAGGTTTTCATCTGAGGGCTCAGTACAAGTCGAGATGCTTTTCCATAGAGATTGCGGTTGGTCTTAACAAATTGCTTAGAGCCTTCCGTAGATCCGTCGTTTTCAAGATTCTCTAATAGCCCTAGCCGGCGAATATAGCGATCTCTGGATGTCGACAACTCAGTGTTGGCTGGCATTTGGTCTGCAGAGTTGAGAATAAATGGATCGTACTCCACTCCTAGGAGACCGGCAGAGAAAACACCGCGACTGCGGCCAATATGCACGAAGGAAGGGAGTTCGGATTCTTGATCTCCAACGTGTTGTGCCACATGAGCGCCAATCGTGGGGTGCTTAATGCTGGCAGTCGGTAGGTAGCCGGTGTGGGAAACGTAAGATGCCCGTGGATGGCTACCTTCGGGGCCATGCACTGAGCGGATCAAGCAGAGGTCTTTCATTGCCGCAGCGGTGGCTGGTAATTGCGAGCTGATTTGAATCCCCGAAACTGCAGTACTCGTAACCGTAGTTTCACCACCATTGGCATGGTCTGGTTTTGGACTGAACGTTTCAAATTGACTGGGTCCGCCGCCCATCCACAGCAAGATACATGCTTTGGCATTAGTGCGCATGGCGGCTGCATTGGCAATGATAGGTGATTTCCAGGCAGCGACGGATGTCAGCGCTGTAGTGGATGTTTGCAGCCAAGAGCGGCGGTTGATTTGATTGATCGTCATCTGCTTGTACCTCATTCGAATTGGCGTTGCTCGGAAAACCACTGTAATTGTTTCGAGTAACGATGTGTGCGGTTATCTGCGTGTTTTGAACTCAGCGGAATTAAGAAGTGCCCATAGAAGGTCTTCAAAGGATTCATTGCGATTGGCGACTTGTTTGATATATGCCAAACTCGTGTTAAGTTCTTGGCGATTGGGCCGACGTGAAAAAACTCGCAAATATAATTCCTGTACAGCCGCGCGATCTGATTGCACTTCTTGCAATAATCGATAAAGCATCGTTCCTTGTTGTACTTGGACTTGTTCGTTGATGAACGTCGAATTCATCATGGCTAGTGATTGAGGGATGGAAACGGTGACGTCACCGCGCGGGTCATTCGGGTCGTATCCAAAGACATTGGCAAAGACGTTACGAGGTGATTGTGTGCGTCTAGGTCCCTGTCCGGTGCCTGGACTACCCGTGTCTGAAATTTCAAATACACTCATCATGCTATCGAACAATTGGTCAGACCGCAGTGGTTGGATCGTGTTCGCTTGGAAGGGGATCTGATCATAATTTCGGCGATCGAGGCTGCTTCGTTGGTACGCTTGGGTACTCATAATCGTCTGCATCAACCACTTAAGGTCGTAACCAGACAGCGTAAATTCCTTGGCAAGGTAGTCCATTGTTTTAGGTGCGGAGGGTGTACGGTCGGGCCCAATATCATCGACGGGTTCATAAAAACCTTCGCCAACAAGTTCTGCCCACACTCTGTTGGTCACGGCTTTGGCGAACCAAGGATTGTCTGGTGAGGTGATCCAGCGTGCCAGTGAATCACGCCGTACTGAATCAGTTGTACCGGCAGGTAGTGTTTGTCCTGAAACAAAGAACTTGGGTGTCATCACTTGCCCAGGTTGAGTTGGTTCAACTAAGTTGGGCATGGTGTGTTCCAAAGTTCCCACAAAGCGGTTGTTTGCGTTGGTAGTTCGGCGACGGCCAACAAAATCGGTAGCGGTAACTATAAATGAGCGAGGTTCTTGTTGTGGTCGTAATGCAACGCGGGGGAAAAAGGCGACTAATTCGTGGAATTGTTCTTGTTTCCAACGATCGGTTGGATGGTCGTGGCATTGAGCACATTGAATTTGGATACCTAGGAAAATACGTGAAATCTCAGAGACGGTCTCTTCCGGACGTCCCTGTTGGGCCGCAATGAGAACGGCGCGACCGTCTTCCTTGATATCACCTTTGGCCGTTATGAAATCCGCGGCAATTTGATCCCAACTAACCCCATTGTTCAGTGCATCGGTCAAGTAGGACTCTAGTGAGGTAATACCTAATAGCGATTGTTCGTTCGTGCGACGAAACATAATTACGTCTCGCCAGTACCGACTCCAGTTTGCACCATAAGCTTTATCCGTTAATAAAAATTCAATCAGTAGCGATCGTTTAGTAACGCTCGGTTCAAATCCGTATACGAGTACGTCTTCAAGTGAAGGTGGTTGTCCAACGATATCAAAAAAAGCACGTCTTAAGAACGTTTCATCGTCACAAATATTGGTTTGAGAAACTACTGTTTCGCTGACCAGTAGTTCGTCAATTTGTTTGGCAACCTCGATTGGTGATTGAGCAAAAATGACTAGCGGTGAGAAACACCACACAGCAAGAAAAAGAACTGGGTTCAGGAGTTTTGTCATAGTGTGTCGTAAAAATGGTGAATAGCAGTTCATAACCTATATTCTTTCGAGGTGGTTTTGAGTGCCCCTGCTATGGAGGTATTAAACACCTAGATCGCTGGAAGGTTTTGCTAAAACATTTTGATTCCCCAAAATCCCGTTGGTAAGATGGTTTTTCAAATTAAATGTTATTATATAGCAACTTTACGGGATGATTATTGTTTAATAGTAGGGAAACTAAGGGGCAAGCAAGTGTGAAGTAAACACTTAATGGGTTGTACTGGAGAAATAGATGCAGAAATTAATGATTGCAATAGTATTGGTAGTTGGGTCGAGTTACTGGATCTCAATGTGTAATGCACAAGCGCCCAGTAATCGTCAAAACCTAACGCCCCAGCAGCGACAGCAGCAATTTCGACTGATGTTACAACGCTTCGACGTCAATAAAAATGGTCAGTTGGACGCTCCTGAGTTAACAAGAATGCGTGAATCGAATCCACAATACCGCCGAAAACGCCAAGACGACACTGGCAATCAGTCCAACAAACCAAGTGGCGAACCCGCGGCGAATGCTCGCAGGGAGAATGCTGCCCAAGTAATCCAGCGATTCGACAAGGATGGTGACGGTGTTCTCAATGACAAGGAACGAGCGGTAGCTCGCCAAGCGTTACAGCAATTAAGGCAACGCTCAGGGAATACTCGCCAGCTTTTTTCCTTCAACGTTAAACGCAACCGGTTAGATTCTACACGGCTGATGCAAAAGTATGATTTTGATGGTGATGGCATATTGAATGCTAATGAGCGTCGAGCGGCAATTGATGCTCTTCCTAAAACAGCCAACTAGCATAACGGAAGTTGGGCTGTTGCATATGTTGAAGGCCTATTCGGCGAGTTCTTTCAGGATAGCTTTGAAATCGGCGCGTGTGCGAAGTGGATGCAAAAGCGGCTCAGTTTTCAGGCGATTTAACATAGCAGGATCCTTGAAAACACCTGCTAGCATTGCGCGGCGGATAAACAAAACCGCATTCTTAGCGGATTCTTTGTTATCTGGTGTAAAGGCAGAAATCAAAGCGGCCTCAAAGAACACTTCATCGGCCAGTTTGCCATCGTGTTCGGAGGCTTGCTCAATCATCTCCAGCACCAATTTGATGGACGCCTCTTGTCGAGCATTTTCTGCTTGAGCGGCCAAGTATTTGATATTTTGTGCGTTCAGTATTAACGCTTTGTTACGTGCTTGAATGGCAAATGAGGATACGGCCATAAACATCATGAACAGCATGACAAAAAATGCCATTGTCAAATTGGCAACGACTTTGTTACGTTTTCGCCATCTGCGAATTCGCCCAATAGCCCCCACGGGACGAGCCATGATTGGTTCGTGGGAAAGCCAAGCCTTTAAGTCTGTGGCGAGATTGTTCGCGGTAGCATAGCGGTTCACAGGGTCTTTCTGTAAGCATTTTAAAATAATCGTTTCCAAGTCTCGTCCGATGGACCCCACTAATTTACGAGGAGCGGTTGGTTCATCATTTACAACTTGTTGCATCAACATCTTGGCAGCACCTCGAAATGGACGCTCACCAGTTGTTAATTCATAAAGAATGACCCCCAGTGAGTAAATGTCCGCACGACGATCGACTTGATGCCCTTCGCCTCGTGCTTGTTCCGGCGGCATATAAGCGGGTGTACCCAGAATACGCCCATCCATCGTCATGGTAACTTCACCAATGTCCCGTTTGGCGAGACCGAAATCCATCACTAACGGTGTGTTGTCCAATTCGAGCATGATATTGGCGGGTTTAAGATCCCGATGAACGATACCTTTTTCATGCGCATGGTGTAAAGCGTCGGCAATGGATATGCACAGCGTTGCGGCCTCTTGAGCCGACATCTTTTTAGCGGTTAACCACTCTGAAAGGTCAACTCCTTTTACATAATCACTCACGATATACAAGCGATCATCGTCGCGACCAACTTCGTGAATTGTCACGATTCCTGCGTGGTTAAGCTGAGCGACCGCTCGAGCTTCTCGTAGAAACTGCTCTTCACCGTCACTTCCAATTGACCGTTTGCGAGGAATCTTTATCGCAACGGTACGTTTGAGTTCTAGATCATTCGCTTTCCATACGGTTCCGCATCCTCCGGCACCGATTTGTTCGACTAATTCAAAGTGACCAATTTTAGTGGTCATGCGACCTTGATGTTCTAGTGTCTCTAGATTGTCTTGGTCGAAGATTGAGAAAATGCTCTCGCACTGACCGCAATGAACACTATCCAGCGCGGAGTCATGTGCTATTTCAGCGAGACTTTGGCAATTGGGACAGCGAATTTTCATAGAGTGTTTGTTCGTAGAAAAACATACGATAGATTGCAGGTGTGATGTGCGACCAGTAAATGTATTATGTCATACATCACGATAGGCACACAAGCGATAAAAACTGGCAACCCTATTCGCTAGGGTCGGGAGGCTTTGTGGGCGTGGTGATTTGCACGATCTGGCGATGTACTGGAGCTGGTGCACTGATGATGGTAGTGGTGCCAGGGCCTTGTTCGATAATGCGAATGTCGAGTGTTTCTCGCATCTCGTGAAGTGTTTCGAGTAATGCATCGCGACGTGTTTTGTCGATTTCGGTGAGGTCGTAAAAACTGATCAAATTTGTTTCGAGTGCATGTTTTGCTGAAGTTATTTCGAGAACATTGTCAGCGCGGGCAATGAACGATAAGCCGTTAGAGGTGAGTAGTTGTTCT
Source organism: Planctomycetaceae bacterium (assembly GCA_018658605.1). Next base: position 32,527 of record JABHUV010000083.1, read on the forward strand.
AAGCCACTGAGTAGCGTTTCATTGTCCGTTACGAGTGTGACTTGACTCGTGGGTGTCCAGCCAACTTTCCACAATTGATCCCAATTAACTTGAAAATGGAGTCCAGTCTCGCTGTTTAGATATGCCAAAATACGAACTAGTGGTGTTTTGCGGTGGAAGTTCAACGATGAATCTTGTTGATATTGTTCCCACGCATCGCGTTCGCTTGCCAGGCCATCGATGGCTTGTAGCTTCTCGGACTGCAGCAGGCGTAGCAACAATCGTTCCACTTGATCCTGAACTCGTTGGTCGCCTTGAATTGTTACTCCTGTTGACTCGTCGGCGATGTCCCCAGAGGTTATTGATGCGATTGGCTTTTTGGGATCTGCCAGAGATTGGTTCACGATATCGGACAGTTCAATCGCCGTAGTGCCCAGTTCCTCGATACGTTCCAGTGGAATATCTACGCGTAGAATGTCGGGACTAATATGTCGTTGATGTAGGATGATGACATGTCCACCATTTTGAATCATTGTAAGACCTAACGGATCTAAGATTGTGGTTAGAATTGTCGCTAAAGTTTGATTTTCCACCGAAATTGAAACGGGACTGAATAGAGATGTGTCAGAGAGTTCTAGAGACTGCAAATCGACAGTGACGGGAAAGTTTCCCAACGTCGTTACAAGATAGAAAAACCGGAACAGCGGCAATTCCTCTTTGATACTTAACTGCGGTACGGTGAATGATAATCCGGCTTCAATGTTAACCTCGGTTGCTGCTTGTGGATTACTGGCGGGGCTAGGCATAGCCGGTCGTTCTGGACTTGTCAGAATGGGGTTGGCACTGTTTCCTAAAAATGGCGCGACATCTACAAGTATGTTGTTTAACTCTCCGGTCTCTGTCGACGTCTCTGCAGTAGCTTCAAATCCCGGAGGCGCTGCGGAAGGAATTCCCGCTTCTGTAGCGGGTGGCTCCGTCTCGGGCATCGGAGCCGGATTCGTTGTTTCGCTGGTAGTTGATTCTGCGCTGATTGGCGGCTCTGATTGTACAGGTGGTTTCTGAATATCTTCTGAATCAATGTCTTCCGATTGAGGATTTATAATCGGTTCTGATTGTTCTACAGCGTCCTGAGTCGACAAATTAGATTGTTGTGCGAATTGATTTGGATCCTCACTACTAGCAAAAACGACAAGGCTAATAATTGTGGCGATGGTGATTAGGCCGCTCACGCAAAGTCCGATAACGACACGCTTCCGTTTGTTTACTTGTGAATCGTTCGAGTTCCAATCAAGCGGAAGCAAGTCTGCTTGTTCATCAAGTTCATCCACTATCGAGTCACTTGCTTCGACGATAGGTTGATCTTGCATAGCGGGCGAGTCTGATTGGTCACTAGCGAACAGATTATCAGCAGAATCGTCAATGGGAATGTCATTATTTGGGTTGTCCTCTGCCACATAGCCAAAATCATCGACGGTGTCGTTGGCGTTCTCGGGGTCTTGGAATCCTGGCGGTACGTTTGGGAGTTGCACCATGCTACTGCATCTGGGGCAAGCGAGGATCTGCCCCAGTAGTTCGGGTTTGCTGACGATGAGTTTCGTGCGACACGTCGTGCAGTGTATCGGGAATGGTTGCATAGTTCACACCTTTGGCATCAGCGTAGGATAGGGAGGATAATGGATCCGCGTGAATTGCTTGTTGTTATTCTACAAAAACGGCGGGGAGTGTGTATTTATTGGCTGCCGCAGCTTTACGAGTGGTTATCAGGATTATTTTATTCCCTGGGTCATTTGGGTCAGTTGTGATAAGCCAAATCAGTTTTTGGTTAGACATTGAGGGAGATGTCACTGTAGGGTCCGGATTGGCTTTCATCACAATGCCGGTCAAGACTTCCGCTAGTGGTTTGTCTTTCATTGTAAAGTCGCGAATCGCTTGGTTTCTGGTAATGCCATCCTGCATCAGGTCATTGCCGGCAATATCTATTCCAAATTTAAATGGTAGTCCTGCTAGCGAACTTCTGACTTCGTTGGCGATATCGGCAATGGCAAGATTTAAGTCTTGTTGTGGAATGTCGACACTGAAGGAATATTGCAAGACCTCTTCGATCGTTTTGGGCAACATCGGTTCATTGCTTACGGCAACGCCTCCGGCACTAGGTTCTGAAGCTAGGCTCAGTTCACTAGCGATAATCAAATTGGAAGCAGCTTGGATTGGTAACGCAATATTAAGTACAGGGGTATTGTCTTCAATTTGGATTCGTGTTTGTTCATGTAAAAAGGCGACCATTGCTGGGAAGCGAAATGCAAGTGCGCGCCAATAGGGTGAGGGGTTGAGGGTGACCATATGTGCTTCAATTTTGTCATGTAATTCGCCCATGCGGTCGCGTAGTTGAGTAACGAGTTCGCGTTTGTCGACCGTTAAGCCTGCGGTCATTCTGGATTCGATATAAAGAACGGAGTCAAAATGCAGGCTCACCATGGCTGCTTCTAGTTCATTGCCAAGCAACCACTGAAGCGGCTCACGAATCTTACTGGGTTCACCAAAATAGAATTCATGACCATCGCGAAACAAGGTTGTGGAGAGAAAGCTGGGAGCGAATAGTATTGTGAGGTGCCGTTCGCGATCAGATTGTTTGATGAGTTGCGTAAGTGTACGACGAATCAGTGGCGGGTTACCCTTGAGTTCAAGGGTGGAGGTCATGGCCGATTTTGTTCCCATAACAAATAATCCACCGCTCTCAGGAACAAGATAGGTCCAGGTGCTTGCTTGATATATTGTTCCATGCTCAGTTTCCTCTGCCGCCGGATTTCCCAATGTTTCCAAAATCTGTTGTGCCGTGGCCTCGCTCTTCAGGTGAACGACCATCGATACAGTGGGGAATGCGACCCCTTCCTCGTCTCGCCATGAGAGAAGCAGCTGCTTAATGTCTTGTAGTTTGAACCCTGTCGTCGCCTCCCAAGTAGACAGATGTTTTTGAAACGCCGGTCCCAGTGATTTGAGGACGTCGTCAGCGACGGTGGATTTTAGGAGTTCTTCAACTTGGATGGCAATGAACAGTTGTCCGGCCGGAGGTGACCACGCTAAGTTGATTGCGTTACCGGAAGTGGGTGATTGCCACAGGGATTGTCCATCATCAGTAATGAACTGCGAGCCACCTGTCTCAGCTGGCACAGTGTTACCATTTTCATTTCCCCCATTCCCATTGTTGGTATTTGTAGTATCTCCAGCCGTTGATCCGCCATTATCGGTTGTCGTTGTGTTTTGTTGTGGATCTGTCGGTTTTTCAAGAATAATGACGAGAGCTGCCACGCCTATAAGGCCAGCAGCCAATCCAATCCATAGCACGGGGTTCATCCACGGAGAATTTGATTGACGTCGTCTGCGAGCGGTGGTATTTGCATTGCGCGGACCGACCGAGGTGTTGTCACTATCGAAAGATGGAGCCGCATTATCGTTGCTCGGTTCGTTGGCTCCATATTCTTTGGACGTTACGGATTGGTCACTGGTGTTGTCTAAAGTCACTTGGATTTGTGGAACTGGCGTTGCAGCAGTCGCGACGGGTTGTGTTGATCTGACGGGTGGGGGAGGTAATGGCGTCGCGTCGAGGATAGTACTTTCTGCGGTAATAGCTGCTTCAAACTCGAGGGATGATTGTGAAAGGTCAGAGTGCTGCGGAGGCGATTGCATTTTAGAGGGTAGAACCGTCGCAAGTTTATCGGCAACTTCCGACGCAGATTGATAACGCGTGGCCGTTTGCTTAGCCATCATGTAATTGGTGAGTTGTGTGATCGGTTTTGAGACCCCGTATGCTGATAAATCCGCAATTGGTTCGTTGGCGTGTAATGTCATCTTTTCTTTGATGCTGCCGCCCGGAAAAGGCTGCATACCGGTTAGCATTAAATACAGAATGGCGCCGAGACTATAAATATCCGTCGTGATATTCAGATTTGCATCGGGCAACTGTAGTTCGGGAGCCATATAGTCCGCCGCTAACACCAGTGCTTGGTTCTCTTCATCCGCAGGCAGATTGAGTGGGCGGTGAATTTGATCAAAAAACGGAAGTAATTTCACCTGCCCTTCTTCGTTAAGCCAAATGCTATTGGGTGTTAGATGTCCGTAGACAAGGCCTCGTTGGTGAAGTTGGTCTAGGGCTTGCGCGATCTGCCAAGCGATTGAGCAGGCGTCGACTTCGTTTAAACGCGCTGTCGTGGCCATGCGTTGAGTTAGCGATTGAATTTTGGGCGATCTAATTATTTCATCTTGCAGTACAACGCACCGATAAGAAGGTTCGTGCACGAGGTCGAAGACCCGCCAGATATAGGGATTGCGCAATGCAGCAAACGTTTTTATGCGTCGTATGATGGGCCCGAAGAATCTGGGTTGTTGACATTCGTCTCCAGTCAGAAAATGAAGGATAACTGCATGCTTCGTTTTATGGTGATGAGCTTGAAACCAACCCTTGAGAGGCCCCGCTGGTATTCGGTCCTGAACCTGATAGTGGCCAAAGTTAAATGGCCCTTTACGCCCCTTTAATAGGATGTGGGCTTGATAGACAGTAATCGCTTGTTGTTTGATCAACCACTTGGATATCGCATTAACGTCACTGGTTTTTGAGGGTGCGATTTTTTGATATTTGTTATGCAAGTCACTAAGTTGCTCACTCGGTAACAGTCCGCTCTCCTGCAGCAGTTTCCAGAATTTGTTGGGTGTGGTCATGGTGGTTTCTAGGTTCTAATACTGATCGCCGGAGCCAGTCAATTTGCGGTCGTTCTTCAAAGCGGTGGTGACAATATGGTTCAATATTTCGCAGGCCTGATTTATTTGTGTTTTTGAAACGTTAAGGTGCGTGACCATTCGAACCCGAGTTGGCCCGAGCGCGAGACACCGTACGTTTTGTGATGCGAGTTCCGCCACGAGTGCCGCCGGCGAACCGACGCGAGACGAAACATCAAACATGACAATATTGGTATCGGCGCGATCTCCGGCGAGCTGTAATCCTTCTGTTTCACGGACAGTTTGGGCTAGTTGTTTAGCATTTTGGTTGTCAGTGTGGAGCTGTTGGATATTGTGTTCGAGTGCAAATAGAGCACCGGCAGCGATGATCCCAGCTTGTCGCATACCACCACCAAACATTTTACGATGGCGGCGTGCAAAGGCAATCATTTCTTTTGTGCCACAGAGCGCCGAACCGACAGGCGCTCCCAAGCCTTTGCTAAAACAAATGGAAACGGTGTCAAAATGTTGTGCCCACTGGGCTGCTGGTATTCCCGAGGCTGCTACCGCATTAAAGAGTCGAGCACCGTCGAGGTGCGTCGCCAGACCGTTGTCGTGGGCCCAGGTGCAGATCTCAACTACTCCGTCATAGGGTAAAACACGCCCGCCGCCTCGATTGTGAGTGTTTTCTAGACAGACTAATCTGGTGCGACAGAAATGCTCGTTGTCAGCCTTAATTGTGCCAATGAACTGTGCGGGGTCGAGCACCCCATCCTCACCGGGCAATAACTGCACGGCTAGGCCACTTAGGGAGGCATAGGCGCCTTGCTCGTAACTATAGATATGGCATTGCGATTCACAAATAAACTCTTCGCCGGATCGGCAATGAATACGCAGCCCGATTTGATTGCTCATTGTTCCCGATGGTACAAATAGAGCCGCTTCTTTTCCGGTAATTTCGGCGATTTTTTTTTGCAACCGATCTACCGTCGGGTCGATGTCAATGACATCATCATCGACATCCGCTTGAGCCATCGCTTCGCGCATTTGTTGTGACGGCTTAGTGACAGTGTCGCTACGTAAATCAATTGGAGTGGTCATAGGAGGTGGGATTATACTTCAGAAATGGACAGTTCAAGTAGTCGATGAATCTATTGCTATTATGAAGTCCTAATGCGGTGGTGGGAATATCATTGAGGAAAAAAGAGTGGGATACGAACCGAGAAAGCGAGCAAATTCAAGGGGTTACCAAAAATCAACCTCTCGTTCACAATATAAGTACTAGAACACACCGGTTCTTAATCAATAATATACGTGTAAACCATGGCAGATTCCCTTAATATCCAACGTTTTAATACGCGGCAAGACAGCATTGTGACTGTCGTGGCAGCACTGCGTGATAAGCTCAATCCCGGCGGAGATATCGTAAGCTCAGCAGGGCGACAGCTGACGATTGATGTGTTTGGAGAGCCGCTCACACCGACCCAAGTTGTGCAACGCATTTGTGCTGATGTACGCAATGATGGATTGTCGGCTGTTTTGCATTACACAAAGTCCTTGGACAACGTCGAACTTGATGCGGATTCGTTGCGAGTCAGTGCAGATGAATTACAATCTGCTCATGCCGCTGCTGATCCTGAATTTCTTGCAACCATTGGCAGGATTCGTAACAATATATTTGAATTCCAACGGGCGATTTTACACTCGGATGTAACCATACCTACTACCAACGGCGTATCACTTTGTCAGCGGTATACGCCTCTTGGGCGTGCTGGACTGTGTGTGCCTGGTGGGGCGGCGGCTTATCCTTCAACTGTACTCATGACGGCAGTGCCTGCCCAGGCGGCTGGAGTGCAACAGTTGGCCGTGGTGGCTCCACCCACGAAATTTGGCTCCAATAATCCAGACCTGTTAGCAACCTGCCACGAAATTGGCATTACGGAAGTTTATCGCATGGGCGGCGCGCAAGCAGTCGCGGCGCTGGCCTATGGACTGGAAAACGTACCCGCTGTTGATATTATTGTGGGTCCAGGCAGTATGTTTGTGGCGTTGGCAAAGCAACTGGTGTACGGCACAGTGGCGATTGACTCGATTGCTGGGCCTAGTGAAGTTGTTGTCATCGCCGATGCGACCACTCGGCCTGATTTTGCAGCGGCCGATTTATTGGCTCAAGCGGAACACGCTCCGGGTGCAAGTATCCTAGTGACGTGGGATGAAAATATATTGGAGGAAACTTTTGCACAACTTGAACTTCAAGTCGCAGCACTCGAGCGACATGATGTTACGCGTCAGAGCCTCGAAGAATTCGGCGCTTTGATTCTAGTGCGCAATGCCACTGAAGCAGTTGAGATCACGAACCAATTGGCGCCGGAACATCTGCACATCGCGATAGCAGAACCGCATGATTTGCAATTACAACTGACAACCGCCGGAGCGACATTTTTGGGTAATTACACTCCGGTTGCATTGGGTGACTATGTCGCCGGTCCCTCGCATACTTTACCGACGTCCGGTACGGCACGTTGGTCGTCGGGACTGTGTTCAAATGACTTTTTGCGAAGTAGCAGCGTGATTGAATATAGCCAGTCGGCGATTCAGGCGGTGGCTGGTGATGTGGCGATTATGGCGAACAAAGAAGGTTTAACCGCCCATCGCCGCAGTGTCGATATCCGAGTTGAGTCTGAGTAGCGGTGAATCTATGTCTAATGTAAGAAAAATAATTCGAGA
>JABHUV010000078.1 GCA_018658605.1 Planctomycetaceae bacterium
CGGGGTGACGTCGTTGAATATGGCATGACTGACTTTGAGTTTGCCGATCGAGATTTAGTGGTCACGGCAACCAGTGGTGTTATTGGCCAACAGGGTCGGTCGTTCATGCATAGCTATGAAGCTCATTTCGAACGAGCTACCTTACAGTTTGGATTTTCGGCATTGGCGGATGAACCGGAAGTTAGTCCATTGAAAGTGTTCGACAGCGAGGGCAACGTGCAGCGTCCAGATGTAGGTGATGGCGACCCAGTGTTGTCGTTTGAGCAAGAGATGGCCGAAGTGGTACGTTCGCTCGAAACCGGCACGTCCTCGACATTACTCGGAGGAGCGCTTGCTCGTGACGCGATCGGACTGTGCCACCGTCAAACAGAATCGGCAATAGCGAGGAAGCCTGTAAATGTATAGCTTTCCCCTCTGTCGCAGGGGGAAAACGGAAGAATTGCTTACCCAACTTGTCAATAGTTAGGGATTCGATTGATTTTCAATATTCCATTTACGTATAATTCCGATACTAGAGTTGGAATACGTGTCTGGTATGCATGGTTTTTTCGGTTGGAGTGTTGAATGTTTACAGTCTACAACAAACAATTAGGTTCATCGCGAAACGTAATTGACCGTCGTAACTTTCTTTCCATAGGTGGTGGGATTGGTGCCCTAAGTCTTCCGGCTTTATTGCAAGCAGAGGCGAGGCAACAAACTGGAAGTGGCCATAAGGCTTTGATTCATCTGCATTTGGGAGGTGGCCCTTCGCATCAGGATATGTTCGATCTCAAGCCCGATGCACCGAGTGAGTTTCGCGGTGAATTCAACCCGATCCACACAAACGTTCCCGGACTGGATATCTGTGAACATTTTCCATTGCTATCCCGAATGGCAGATAAGTTTGCGGTCGTCCGTTCGCTGGTTGGCATGATTAGTTCTCACAGCGCAAATCACACTTCGACTGGTTTTGATCAAAAGTCATTGAGTAACATCGGTGGCCGACCCTACATGGGTAGTGTTGTTGCTAAACTGCAGGGGCCAACGGAGAACGGTGCTCCACCCTATATTTCGTATATGGGTGGAATGCCAGGTTACTTAGGGCCAGTTTATCGCCCCTACAAGCCCAGTGGCGCCGATCTCAAATTACGGTCGATTACAGAGGACCGATTAACGGCCCGGCGGAGCTTACTTGGTTCTCTAGATACGATACGTCGTGATATTGATTCCTCTGGTCAACTTGACGCATTGGATGCATACACGCAACAGGCGGCTGCACTGGTTACTTCTGGTACTGTTGCAGATGCGTTAGATATCAGATTAGAAGACCCAGCTATTGTGGAGCGATACGGAAATGGCCAAGGCAAGAATTTGTTACTTGCACGGCGTTTAATTGAGGCCGGTTCACGTGTGGTTACGATGCAATGGGGTGGCTGGGATACACACAGTAACAACTTCGTAAGTTTGAAAAAATTGCTACCGCAACTCGACCAGGCCTTGAGTGCACTATTAGAGGATTTATCGCTGCGGGGTATGGATCAAGATGTCACGGTCGTTGTGTGGGGTGAATTTGGACGGACGCCACGCGTAAATAGCAAAGCTGGACGCGATCACTGGACGCGTTTATCACAAGTATTCTTAGCCGGTGGTGGTATGCGACTTGGACAAGCCGTTGGTACGACAAGCAAAAATGCTGAGTTCGCTCAGGATCGTCCGGTACATTTACAAGAAGTGCTAGCCACGTTGTACCACAACATGGGGATTGATTCACAGCGTATTCAATTGCATGACCCTAATGGCCGTCCACAGTTCTTGTTGGACCAGCGCCCACCGATTGCCGAATTGATATAGCGAATACGAACGTTGGCTCTTCATTTGGACGGCCTAGTGAGGGGCTATCCATTATCTATCCGTATATTCGCTACAGGTATGCTGATTAGCTAACCGGCATCGGGTGTTACCGATTTTGACGGTTGTTTTTCGCCTGTTTTGAAGTCTTAAAGACGACCTCTGTACGTTTGGCGACCTATTCTTGAGCAGCGATAAAGCACATTTTGTGTTTTGTCATTCCCCTCCTCGTTGCTCCACTGGGTTACTGTCTTTATGAGATTTGCTTCTCGACTCTCGTTCTCATTACTAATTACGCTCAGTATTGTTGTAGCTACTGTCACAACAACTTTGGGTCAAGGGTTACCTGTAAATTCAGGAGTTACCGCAAACGCACAGGCTGAGATCGATTCGATTCAAAACCAAGGGGCGAAGCTTGAAGCAACTAAGAATTGGCGCGCGGCATTGAGGTTGTATGAACGTGCTGCCCGTAACTACCCACAACAGCCGACCATCGCAGCTCGGTATCAAATAAGCCGATCCCACGTTGATATCGCTCGTCGGTATCACGATGCCAGCTACTTGTATTCCATCAAGCAGATGGACTCGATGGCGAGCCAAGCGATTTATCGAGAAGTTCTTGGGAAAATTGAAACGTACTATTTTTCGGAATTGAATTGGCAACAAATCTTAAAATCAGGAATTGATCAACTTGAAGTAGCTCTACACGATGAATTATTTCGTGGACACCATGGGCTCACAGTAAGCGATATCGACTTGCAACAATATCGTAATTCCGTCGCTCGTATCCTTACCAATCGAGTTTGTCGTAACGCTCGTGATGTGTTGCAGTCAGCAATCTCGGTAAGTCAGATAGCTGAGCGGACATTGAAGGTGTCACAGCAAGCGGTAATGCTGGAATTGCTGTCAGGGACAATCATAACCTTGGATCGATATTCTTCCTATCTAACAAGCACTCAACTCGACGATATGTTCTCTCAAATCGATGGCAAGTTTGTTGGGCTGGGGATTGAGTTGCGAATTCAAGGAAACCATCTCTTAGTAGAACGAGTGATTCCCAAGGGTCCAGCGGCCGATGCGGGACTCAAGTCCGGAGATAAAATAATTGAAGTAGATCGTAACATGATACCTACAGTCGCCGCAGTTAAGGCTGCGGATATGCTCAAGGGTTTGCGAGGAACTGAAGTAGAAATCGTCGTCGTTTCAGCGACAGGATCAGCTCGCCGGATGACACTGACTCGACGCCAAGTACAAGTTGCGAGTGTGGTAGACGCCAGAATCATTGATCAACAATCGAAAGTGGGCTATTTGCGGATCGTTAGCTTCCAAAAAAACACCGCTCGCGAAGTAAACAGTGCGTTGTGGCAATTACGCCAAGATGGCATGCAACGATTAGTACTTGATTTGCGAGGCAATCCTGGGGGGTTAGTCAAAAGTGCCGTTGAAATTGCAGATATGTTCATCAGTTCGGGAACGATTGTTTCAACTCGTGGCCGCAGTGTCAATGAAGAAGTCGACTATCAAGCTCACCAGGGTGGTACTTGTAGCGAACCTTTGGTTGTGTTGGTTAATGCGAGATCGGCTAGTGCCAGTGAAATATTCGCAGGGGCGATCAAAGATCACAATCGGGGGGCAATTGTCGGGCATTGCACATACGGTAAGGGTAGCGTGCAAGGGATTTTTCCATTGGCCGCGTATAACTGCGGACTACGTTTAACAACCGCTCGATTCTATTCTCCCGCTGGTCACCAAATCAGTGGACGTGGCATCACTCCAAACGTGGATGTACAGATTATTGCGAAACCATTTGAAAATGGGACTTTGCCGTTATCTCAATCAGACCCGATTCTCTTTGCGGGCATTGAAATTGTAAAAGGCCGTCGTCAAATTGCTGCTCGCTAGAGTTGAGAACGGGCATGCTGCGAATGAACGTGAATGCACGCGCATGGCTGTGGCAGGCGAATGTGTCCGTTTTTTTGATTTCACTTTCTATCTATGGGTGACATTTGAAAAAAAATGGGTTATAAAATGTCTTTAGTCCTTTTCCAGAAGTAGATCTGGAATCACAGTAACATTGCCATTCAGGGGCAAAAAAGGCGAGGTGCCTGAATCGCGGGAAATATTTTTTGGGAGCGTGAAACGGAATTATGTCAAAACTTGAATACATTTGGCTCGATGGTTATGAACCGACTCAGAGTCTTCGATCAAAAACACAAATTAGA
>JABHUV010000158.1 GCA_018658605.1 Planctomycetaceae bacterium
CATGCCACGGTAGGCCTTAAAAGTTCTACCTTGGTAGAGGATTAATCGTCCGGGGCTTTCGGAAAGTCCTGCAAAAAGTCCACCAATCATGACAGAATTTGCTCCTGCCGCGATTGCTTTGGTAATATCACCGGAAAAACGTATGCCACCGTCAGCAATTACAGGTGTATTGCTATCTTTTGCGGCTTGCGTTGCTTCATAAACCGCAGTTATTTGGGGAACACCGATTCCTGAAATAACTCGGGTCGTACAAATTGACCCTGGACCAATCCCGACTTTTACGGCGTCGGCACCAGCTTTGATGAGATCTCGGCAACCTTCCTGCGTTGCTATATTGCCGGCGATAACATCAATGGACCATTGTTTTTTTAGTTGTTTTACAGTTTCGATAACGTTTTTTGAATGACCATGAGCGCTATCAACAATCAAAACATCAACGCCCTTGTCAATTAAGCTTTCGGCTCGTTCGAAATCAAACACACCGATCGCCGCTCCCACGCGTAATCGACCTAACAGGTCTTTCGACGCTTCCGGATATTGTTGGACCATATCGATATCTTTTATCGTTATCAAACCGGTCAGTTTAAATGACTCGTCTACTAATAGTAGTTTCTCTACTTTTTTTGTCGTCAATATTTGCTCGGCCTGTTCCAGCGAAACCGTCCCTGTTGCGGTAACGAGATTATCCTTGGTCATGACCTCTGAGACTGCTTGATTAACATCTTCTAAGAATCGCAAATCACGGCGAGTTAATATTCCCATGAGCAATCCATCTGGTTGCGTGATGGGGACGCCAGAAACGTTGTTTTCATCCATCAATTCACGAGCTTGGCCGACGGTCGCTTCTGGCACTAGCGTAATTGGGTCGACGATAATCCCATTCGCACTTCGCTTAACCTTGTTGACTTCATGTGTCTGATTTTCGATAGACATGTTTTTATGAATGATGCCGAGTCCGCCCATCTTAGCCAAGGCAATGGCCATTGCGTGCTCAGTAACCGTATCCATAGGGGAGCTAATAAGCGGGATATTTAGCGAAATATTTCTTGTTAACCTAGTTTCAACACTGACTTCCGAGGGCACGACTTCGCTATAGGCTGGTTCGAGCAGTACGTCATCAAACGTGATCGCTGTGTGCTTTATTTTATTTTCCATGTGTCCAAGCAGGCCTCGCCGGATAGAAGCTCCAAATGCACTCTCAGTGATACGGAAATTCTAAACAATTTGAATTGCAGTGCATTTTCATTGCAGTGAATAAGGGAAGTAGAATTATGGCTGTATTGAGCCATTTTGACAACTTGCTCACCCAAAAAAGAGGCTGATTTTCGCCGATTTGTATGGGGGGAAGTAGCGGTGTTATTTGTCGGTCGGCTCTTTTTTGGGGAGGCGACTTTCTTGTTCACCGATTGCATAATTAGTCAATTCCAGCGTAGTACGCCGAGTGATTTGGTCGTCGGCATTTTTATCAATGATTTTCTGCGAAATGATGCCGCCGGGGATATCCGCACAATACAACTCATCAGTAATCGTTGTCGTTCCATTCTGCTTGTGTGTGGTAACAATCCGACAGACATTTTTATCGTCTCCTAAGACGTCTTGTTTGACATCAAATTCGGTGACAGCGGAAGTTGTGGTGTAAAGGGGTGTTGATTTCTTGTCGTAATACGTGGTTGTTCGTTTCAGTACGTGAGGTGTGGTTTCCTTGCAAAAACTGACTCTGCTAACTCGTTTACCCTGCTTTGCATGTAACGTAACGACGCGGATATCGATTTTGAACTCTTTCTCTCCAATTTTCAACGTGCCTTTTTCAACGGCTGCCGCAAAACCTTCACCTTCAATGTTGATATCACGTTTCAACTTTTGATTGCTATGGTTGACCTTTTGTTCACCAATTTGCACGGTTGAATCCACTTCCAGTACGTACCGATCTAATTCGGTCTCGAGTAGTCGAGTCGTGGTTTCTACACGAACAGTCGATGTAATATTGCCAGCATCGTCTATCAAGTCAGTGAGAATTTTAGTCGTTTTCCAGCTTTGTACGTCAAATCGCGCCCAAGCATGGTGCTCAGGCGAGCGAACCCATTCCTGTGCGCCACTTTGTAATGGCAAGAAAAGTAGCAAGAAGCTAGCGATATATAGAAAACGTATTTTTGGAATCACAGATAGAGTTCGAAAAACATTGGTTGGAAAAAGCAATCCGTGCTGTGAATCTCACATCAATATTAATAGATGTGTGTCGTCCTAGATATTATATGGTAACTCATTTTATCCAAGGTTGGGGGTAAATGCGAGTCTTAATGAGACGAAATAGCGTTCAAAATGACTAGAATTGACCGAGGTTATAGAAAACAACAGGATTAACGGTCGAAACGGTTATGAATTGAGCACTTCGACAACTGCATTCGCAATGCTGGAATCTTCAGTGGCAAACACACTGCGGAAGTCGATGGTGAAGCGGTTATCATGAATTCGTCCAAGCAAAGGTGTCTTGCAAGTGCGTAATCGTCTAGAAATATCGTCAGGTGAGATGCTCTGGTGTTTAAGTACGATACAAACCGTAGCGATTTCCTGCCCCGGGACGCTACCTCCACCTAAATAGGTTACGTCTGAAACGGCCTGAACAGATAGGTCGTCTGATGAATTCTCTTGGATTGTCTTAGCAACTGCCTCGGCACGCTGTTGCAACTGATCAATGGGTTCTGTGAGTAACTGCAACAGTGGGATGTGTTTTTCTGGGTGGGGGCCTAAATAGATGTCTAGCGTTGCCGAAAGTGCCGCATAGATGGTTTTATCCAAACGCAGAGCACGCATTAATGGGTGTTTATTAATGCGGTCAAGGCAAGCTTGCTTTCCAATGATGATACCGCACTGGGGTCCGCCAAGTAATTTATCTCCGCTAAAGAGTACAACGTCTGCACCATCACGCAAACTCTGAACGGGCATCGGTTCCTTTTGAATCCCGAATTTTGTGTAATCGAAGAAAGCACCTGAGCCGATATCATCGATGAGCAATAAGTCATGGTCATGGGCTACGGTGGCCAATTCGGCAATGGTCGCGCTTTCACTAAATCCGGCAATGTGGTAGTTGCTACAATGGATTTTCATTAACACGGCAGTGTTATCATTAATGGCATTAGCATAATCTACCGCTCGCGTTTTATTTGTTGTTCCGACTTCGTGCATCTGAGTGCCGCTTGCATTCATCACATCGGGCATGCGAAAACTACCGCCAATTTCAACTAATTCACCGCGTGAAACAATTGCTTGTCTGCCATCAGCTAGTGCTGACAACGCTAACAAGGTGGCTCCGGCATTATTGTTGACGACCGTTGCCGCTTCACAACCAAATAAATGTCGCAGTTTATTTTCCACAGCATCGGCGCGATTGGATCGTTTGCCGGATTGTAGATTTATTTCCACGCTGGCATAGCCCTGTCCGATCTGAGTGACTGCCTCTAACGCGACCGCAGGTAGAGGGGCTCGACCCAATCCAGTATGTAATAATATCCCCGTTGCATTTATCACAGGCTTTAATGTGGTTTCTTGATATAGATTGAGGGCCACGATGGTTGACTGCGTAACTTCCGCTAGCGAGGTTGGCGCCGAGTCATTTTGGGCGAGGATGTCACGGCGGATTGAATCAAGCACATTGCGGGCTGCGGAAACAACGGTGTCTTGCCGGATACTTCGCAGTAACGCCTGAATCTCAGCTTGCGCCAAAATGTCGGTGATTGATGGGAGTTGTCGTAGTCGTTCATTCATGTTTGTTGCATGTGGGAGTTTGTGAGTTTCTTTTACCGTTGCCACGGGTTGCCGTACAGCGCAGGAATCTAACAATTAATCATGCATTGCTAACTCTCTGGCGACAAGGGTTGTTCGCTACAGAGTTGCCGCTGATCGTTGTTGCGTATAGTAAAACCGATACGATCGAAATATTCGCACAAAGGCACAGCGTATTTTCGAGTGGTATCGAGAATACTGCGGATTTCGGACATTGTATAGGATTTCTGTGGATCCAGTTGATTTTGCAGCTGTTGTTTTATTTCCTGCAAGACATCTGAGTGGATAAAGTAGGCCGATGATATTTCGACTAACTCATTATTAGCCACGGCAACTTGTAAAAGTTGCGCGATCGCAGATTTTTGAGCTCCGGCTTGGTTCTCAATTTCTTTAACAAGCATCGTGTTAATCCCTGCTTGACGAATTTGCTGGACTGTTGCTTCGAGCATTTTCCGCTCATTTTTTGTGAGTTGAGGCCCCTGCCCTTTTAACGTAACGTTGCCGCTATGCAAAGTTAGATGTCCCTGTCGTTGAAAATGCGAAAAAACTTGATTGATTTGATGTTCTGTGCCAAGGTAAGCGAGTCTAGTTCTCAGTGGCGCCATGGCCAGATTTGTTTTCAGCGGGTTTCGGTCATGTTCTTTTTGTAAGATATTCTGGACTTGGGGCCAGATGCGTCGAAGTGCAATTGGGTGAACAAGATTCAGCCTAGTGTTACTACCGGTTGCCGATGAGGAATAATCAAATAGGGCACCAGATTCAAGTAGTTGTAAGACAAGTTGCTCAGTGTCAGCGACTCCCGTTAAGAGTTCCAACGTATCGGTTCTGGTTGGAGGAATTCCCTCGAGGAAGATAGCGGCTTCGATTCGTGTGATCTCAGGATTGTCTGCGGCAAGTTGGCCTAGAAACTGTAGACTTTCTTGATCATCAAACACGATTCGCTTAGCACGTGGCTGTAGGATTCTGCCACCGGCAATGGTTGTTACTGGCGATTCAAGTCGCAGAACAAAAGGTTGGTTCCAAGTACACACAACTTGGTGGTCTAAGGCGAGTTGGGCCAATCCGGTTTCACCAGGAAAGAGTACTTCGGCGTCCAACAGTTTGACTGACAGGGGGATGTTGGCCGTGCCAATGTGTAATTGAGTGCGGCTGTGGTTTTTTAAAGGGTGTTGCGCCGATCTGGAAACTGTGAGTGATACTGACAATAACTTGTGTGGTTGAAGAAAACCAGCGGACGCTAATTCCATACCTCGATGAATTTGGTGGGGCTTAATGCCGGCTAGATTGATAGCCGCGCGTTCGCCGCGGACAATGGAATTCACTGAATGGTCATGGTTTTGCAGACTGCGAACGCGAACAATATCACCGCTTGGTTCAAGCGTAACTTGATCGTCAACGTTTAATTGACCACTTGTGACGCTGCCCGTGACAATTGTGCCGTGTCCCTCGAGTGTGAAGCTCCTGTCGATGGCTAATCGAAACATCTCGGATCGTTTGTGTAATTGACTATCAACAATACGCTGACACTGTTGGCGGAGTGTCTGTTTGAGTTCATCAATTCCGGCGCCAGTATGGGCGCTGGTATGAACAACAGGTGCATCTTGCAGGAAAGTGTTCTCGCAAATCTCGCGAATTTCTTCCTCGACGAGTTCTAAGAGGTCGTCATCGACTAGGTCTGTTTTAGTAATCACGATAATACCTGCCGCAATATCGAGGTACCGAAGGATTTCGAGGTGTTCCAGTGTTTGAGGCTTTACTGAATCATCCGCCGCTACGATAAGCATTGCTAGGTCTAAGCCCGTTGCGCCAGAGAGCATATTACGGACGAACTTTTCGTGCCCAGGAACATCGACGATACCTAATTTGAATGGTTTTAGATGTAGTTGAGCAAATCCGAGTTCGATTGTAATCCCACGTTTTTGTTCTTCTGGGAGCCGGTCGGTGTTTTTCCCTGTGAGTGCGTGGATCAACGCAGTTTTGCCATGATCAATATGACCAGCGGTTCCTAGGATTAATGCAATCTCAGCAGGAGGTAAATCGGCGGTCATGGTGGTTTCATTCATACCTATTAGTTTACGCTTATTCGCTCTAGACACAATCATAAGTATCTGCGACAGTTTGAAGCACTGTGCAAAGCTACAGCGTGACAATGTATGCTTAGGCACGTTGTTGCAGACGCCACCAGTCCTTTGTTATTAACGCTAAATGGCCTCCAAAATATCCAATAAACAAATCAATCAACAAGCCATAACACTGGGGTCGCAAATGGGCTGCTGCACTAGGTCCACCTTTGGTCGTGCCTCTAATCGCGTATTTATCGTAGTGATTGTGGTCGTCGGTGTGCTGATGTTGAGTCCAATGCGGGTTGTGGGCCAGCAGAAATGGTCTCTTAATAAGCTGAATCCTCTCAATGTTCTAACTAAAACCGACATGCGTCTGCCTGCGTGGCCGAAATGGGCAACCGTCAAGATTCCAGAGGTTAACTTAGTGCCGGCGTGGATTGAACTGCCAGATCCGGCAGATATTCCTGCTGGCTTGAGCAAGTTGCACCGTACAGCCAAGAGGGGGGTTAACAAGACAGTTAATTTGTTGAATCCATTCTACGTTAAGCCTCCGCAGTTGGTTCATCGACCTCCGACTGGTTCCCGCAATTCAGCGGCAGCACGCGGGGAAAAATCGACCACGACTAGCAGTTTTTGGTTTCCGTCGTTTATGGTCGAAGATGAATCCGCAAGCCCGAGTCGTACGGTTCACGATTTTCTTGGCCGCCCCCGTCCTGGGCGGTAATAATGACGCGGCATTTTTGCGTTACGCGCGTCCTAAAAATTGGTTCTCGCGAGTGTCGACTTTTATGGTTTCGCCTTGTTTCAGATATTCAGGTACTTGGATTTGAACTCCCGTTGATAACGTTGCGGGTTTGGTGCGGCTGGTTGCGGAATTTCCTTTGACCGCCGGATCGGTTTGGGTGATCTCCAACTCAACGGTCGTTGGGATTTGGACGCCAACACATTCGTCGTTATAGATCAATGCCAAAACGCCTTCGAGCTGTTCGGTAATGTATTGCATTTCGTGTGCAACGTCTTCGAGCGGGATGGAATATTGGTTGAAGGTACCAGAATCCAAAAAATGGGCGTCTGTCGCATCGGTGTACATCAAAGTAACTGCTTGTCTTTGAAAATCCGCTTCGTCAAGCGACTCGGTACCTTTCAGTGTGATATCGACCTTTTGTTTAGTTACTAAGTTGCGTCCGCGGAATTTGTACAAGGTCGCAGCGCCACGGGCAGATGGTGATTGAACATTGATACCTTGAATAATAACGGGTGATCCGTTGAAGTTGACGACTGCGCCGTTTTTGATTTCCTTGGCTTGCATCGTTTTTATTCCTTCGGGTTTTTTGGTGGGGGCTAAAATAATACCGGCGATAAAATGAAACTAACTAGGGCTGATATCTTGTGATTGTTTAGATACGACCACTGATCTATACAAATGAGGCTGAACTGGGGTCGACCGCGACGCCGCTAACCAAATCTGCCAAAGCAGCAGTTACGGTGAGCAACGATCCAGGATCCATAAGTTCATCATCGTCACTCGGTTCGCTGGTGTTTCCAGTGATTTGTTCGAAATGTAGAATATCAAATCGGGCAGTGGCTGCTGATAGTTGGGTCAACGAATCTTCATTGCCAAGCAGCATAGCATCTTCAGCTAGCTCGATGACTAGTGCCTCAGTTTCCTCGACCACTTCATCGCCGGCGACATAGAGAATTTCAAGTCCGACTAGGTCAACGTTGGAAGTAATCGTTATAGACTCAATATGCCCAAATTCAGATTCAGTTGAATTCTGTACCTCGAATTTACCGATTTTTTGAATTGCTGACAAAGCAAGTTCGATCGTTGGTCGTTGTACGTCGTTAAATAACACAATAAACGTATCTCGCCAGCGATAGTTTGGATCGTCAAAAAGTGACATTCCCTTATTTCCTTCACGCGGAATTGCGGTGTGTGGATTCTATGATTTACCTAGTTCGACTGAACGCTTCGTTGCGGCTTGTACCGCTCTAATTATCGTAGCGGATATTTCGTCATCGTGCATTACTTTTAGGCCGGCGAGAGTTGTTCCACCCGGACTGGTAACTTGATCAATAAGTTGCTGCGGTGGCAAACCTGTTTGAAGTATCATCTCGGCCGCCCCTTTTGTAGTCTGGGCAGCCAATTGTAACGCAACATCTTCAGGCAGCCCCATGGCGACACCACCATCGCAGAGTGCTTGGACTACGGTATATATGTAAGCTGGCCCTGAACCACTGAGGCCAGTTACTGCATCTAAGCACTGTTCGGATAATTGGTAGGTAATTCCAACGCGATCGAGTAAGTTCTGCACAGTGGTACAATCTGTGGCAGTTGCACCCGAAGCGGGGCTAAAGGCCGCCGCCGCTTTGCCAATGAGGCATGGCGTATTCGGCATTACACGGATAACGCGGTCGCTGTCAGTTCGACCGCAGATAACATCGAGTGTCACTCCAGCGGCGATTGACACTAACAATACATCGGTGGTGACGACAGAAGCAATGGAGTCTAGCACAGCGGGGAGAATCTGGGGTTTGACGGCTAAAAATACAATGTCAGCTGTTGCGACAACCTCGGGCGCGTCTGCCAAGAGCGTTGCTGCTGAGATGGATTCCAAGAAGTGGGTACAGGCTTTCGAGGATGGATCAAAGAATGAAATCGTCGGGACATCGTTCGCCTCTTGAGACGCGATGAAGCCTCGTGCCAATGCAGTCGCCATTTGACCCGCACCGATAAATCCAATTTTCAGAGACACTATTTATACCTTCTCGAATTTGTCATAGTCGCAATCGCGGCGAATACTCGATGATCCGGTGATTAGGAGACTCGTTCGATGATTGCAGCGATCATTTGGTCTTCATCGGGGAATTCTTTGGTTTCCAGTTTGGAATAAATCAATTCATTGCCGATCGTTAGCTCAAAGCAGCCACCTTGATCCGGTTGTAATTCAAGACTACTAACTTGTTGTTTGAATTGCGTTAAAATTTTGGCTGTCAAACTGACAGCTTTGGGTTCGTAGTTTCAGGCTGAGCAGTAGCGTAGGTGAATTTTCATTCGGTGTTCTCCAGTTAGAGTGAAAGCCATTGTGGTTTTTTCTGCGTCGGTTTAGCGGGCCAAGACAATGAAAAGAGCCTATTTTTTTTTCTTGCGAGCTGGAGCCTTCTTAGCTTTTGTGGGGGATTTTTTTTTCTTGCCAGCGCTAAATGCTTTGTCGAAGTTTGATGAATATTTGGGTGTGGAGCCAATGCGTAAAATGGTCACGTGGTATTTCCTTGCGTGTAATTGTTGTTAAAAAAATGTTTGTGCGTTTAGTTAGCGATATTATACATACTAAACGAGTTTCTTGTAGCGGAATCGAGGGGGTTCATTGGGGTCAATCCCGAGTCGTTGGTTCCGCTGTTGTTCATAGGTGTCAAAATTGCCTTCACACCAGTGTACGTATCCATCCCCTTCAAATGCTAAGATATGCGTTGCTAAGCGGTCTAAAAACCAACGGTCGTGACTAGTGACGACTACACATCCAGCATAGTTTTGAATTGCTTCTTCAAGCGCTCGCAGGGTGTCAACGTCCAGGTCGTTGGTAGGTTCATCGAGCAGGAGCACATTGGAACCTTGGCGTAGCAGTTTAGCGAGTTGCACTCGGTTGCGTTCGCCACCAGATAGAACACCGACTCGTTTTTCTTGATCAGGCCCTCTGAAATTAAACCGTGAAACATACCCGCGGGCGTTGATGCGACGGCCACCCATTTCAAAATGCTCGTTGCCGCCGGATATTTCTTCGTAAACGGTTTTTCCATTGTCCAGATTATCTCTGTGTTGGTCGACGTAGCCAAGTTCAACCGTTGGTCCAATCCGTAGTTCACCACTGTCGGGAGTATCTTGTCCCGTCATCATCTTGAATAATGTCGTCTTCCCTGCACCGTTGGCTCCCACGATGCCGACGATCCCACCGGCGGGTAATGAAAACGAGAGGTTTTCAATGAGTTGGTTATCGTCAAACCCCTTGGAAATCGATTTGCACTCGATGACCAGATCACCGAGGTGTTTTCCAGGGGGAATTTGTATTTCAAATTCCTGAATCTGATCTTCAAATTGTTCATTGACCATATTGTCATAGGCTGTCAGTCTGGCTTTACTTTTAGATTGTCTTGCTTTGGGTGAAGACCGAACCCATTCAAGTTCACTGGCGATTGTTTTCTGACGAGCCGACGCATGTTTTTCCTCGATTTTCAAGCGTGATTCTTTTTGTACTAACCAGGCCGTGTAGTTTCCTTCAAAGGGATATCCTTTGGAGCGATCTAATTCGAGGATCCACTGTGCGACGTTGTCTAAAAAGTAGCGATCATGAGTTACGGCGACAATGGTTCCCGAATAATCTGCGAGGTGGCGTTCAAGCCAAGCGACAGAGTTTGCATCGAGGTGGTTTGTGGGTTCGTCGAGCAGTAGGAGGTCGGGACGTTGTAGTAGTAGTCGGCACAGCGCCACACGGCGTTTTTCGCCCCCAGAGAGCGTATTGATTTTAGCGTCCCGTGGCGGAAGGTTCATTACGTCAAACGCGATTTCAATTTCGCGATCGAGGCCCCATGTGTTGGTTGTTTCAATTGCGTCCTGCAGCCGTGTCATTTCGTCACACAGCTTCATCATCTCGTCGTCATCCATCGGTTCAGCAAGTAAACTGCTGATTTCATTGTAGCGGTCTAAGAGGGCACGCCGTGGA
Organism: Planctomycetaceae bacterium; assembly: GCA_018658605.1. Next base: position 10,562 of record JABHUV010000158.1, read on the forward strand.
GCGACTGCTTTTCCGACATTTCCCCAGACGTCTGTTGTTTCGTCCAGTTGGGGTTCTTGCGGCAAGTATCCACAAGTGAATCCATTGGTTAAGCGGGCTTCTCCCTCATAATCGGTATCAAGTCCGGCCATAATCCTCAGCAGCGTACTCTTACCTGAACCATTGCGTCCTAACACTCCAATTTTAGCGCCCGGATAAAATGCTAGGTGTATTTCCTTAAGCACCTCATGGGGACCATGTTTCTTCGTTAGGTCGGTAATGGTGTATATGTATTGTTTGCTCATTATTGTCGGAAACGTCTAATTTCGATGTAAAAAGATGAATATGTGGGGATTAGCAAAACGGATTTGAGAATCTACGAGCACGAAGTAAAGTGGCGGTGATTCGGATTATTCGAGTTATTGGTTTGTACAGGGTTGTTCGGTTTGTTCGGAAAAATAGATGGTTGTTATGATTTCTTTACGGAAACCATTGTTCTTGTTGTGGTGCAGCGTGGTGATCGACCCGATATCCACTTAGCCTGTTGTTCCATATTCAAAACTTGTGAGTTCCCCCTTCCCACTTACACTAAAAGTTGAGAATTCTTATCGGAGCAACTCATCCCAACAGATCTGGAGTCGTACTGACGCCAGGTCTGTTTTTTATTCCCACTCAATGGTGGCGGGAGGTTTACTGCTAATATCGTAGCAAACGCGATTCACTCCTTTGACCTCATTGATGATTCGTGTGGAGATAGTGGCTAGTAAATCGTAGGGTAATCGCGACCAGTCTGCCGTCATGAAGTCTTCGCTGTCGACACATCGAATCGCGACGGCATCTTCGTAAGTTCGAGCATCGCCCATAACTCCCACACTTTGTACCGGCAATAGCACTGCGAACGCCTGAGCGGTTTCTCGATATAGGCCCGCTTTTTTGATTTCTTCGACGGCAATTGCGTCAGCTTCTCGAAGAATATCAAGTCGTTCTTTGGTGATGGCACCGAGACATCGCACTGCTAATCCTGGGCCTGGAAAGGGATGGCGCCAAACTAAAGCTTCTGGAAGTCCCAGTTCTAATCCCAGTCGACGGACTTCGTCTTTGAACAGATCACGTAATGGTTCGATTAGGTCAAATCCAAGTTCTTCCGGTAAACCGCCAACATTGTGGTGTAGTTTAATAGTGGCTGCCGGGCCATCTTTGGCGGCACCACTTTCAATGACATCCGGATAAAGAGTTCCCTGTGCCAGAAACTTAGCGTCGGATACTTTTTTAGCTTCTTCACGGAAGCACTCGATAAATTCATAGCCGATACGTTTACGTTTCTCTTGAGGTTCCGAAATGTCCTTGAGTGTTTCCATGAATCGTTGTTCTGCTTGCACGACCTGCAGATCTGCTTTGAAGTGGTCTGTGAAGGCAGTGATCACGGCGGCTTGCTCGTTTTTTCGAAGCAGTCCGTTGTCGACAAGGATACAAGTCATTTGATCACCAATCGCACGTGACAATAGTGCAGCGACGACTGCCGAATCGACGCCTCCAGAGAGTCCGCAAATTACGCGCTGATCACCGACGACGTCCTTGATGTGTGCAATCGTTTCAGTTGCAAAGTCTTCGAGATTCCACGACCCAGACAGTTGGCAAATGTTAATAAGAAAGTTTTGTAGAATCGTTCCACCTTCTGGTGAATGCGTGACTTCTGGATGGAACTGGAGTCCGTAAATTGGTAGTTCATGGTGTTTAATCGCGGCGAATGGGCAAGTGCTTGTTTCAGCTAAAATATCAAAGTCGCCGGCAATGTTGGAAATTTGATCTCCATGACTCATCCAAACTTGCTGTTGTGGCGATGTATTCTGAAAAAGCGGCGTCGTTACGTCTGCTGTTAGTTCAGCGCGACCGTATTCTCGACTCGACACGCTTTCGACTTTTCCACCAAAGGCAGCGCATGCTAATTGCATGCCATAACAAATTCCTAAGACTGGAAGCCCCATGTTGAAAAGGTTGGGGTCACATTTGGGCGCACCTTGTTCGTACACGCTTGAGGGACCGCCCGAGAGAATTAGGCCCTGCGGATTGTGTTCACGAATTTGTTCGACAGAAATGTCATGCCTGACAATTTCACAATACACATTCTGCTCGCGCACTCGTCGGGCAATCAATTGAGCGTATTGGGAGCCAAAGTCGAGGACGAGTACTCGTTCTTGCGAGAGACGGGTCATAACCGTTGCATCTTTCCAAGCGATCAAAGAAATTTAAAACCCGATTATAGAAACCAAATCAGAATTATAACAGTCACCCACCGCCGGAAAATTCAAAGGTATTTACGGTGCTCGAAGGCTCGCATGGTGAGTTAAGCCTGCACGAATGTCCAAATGGCCGTAGGAAGTTAGATACCAGCGGTTTTCTTCAGCGATAAATACGAATTCAGCGTGTATGTAACGTGGTCCCTGTTGTTCGTCGAAACCAGCGACTGCAATGCCCCCTCGGACAAAGACATTAAACCCGACGCTGGCCTCGATGGGAGTGCGATTTGTGTGCATTTTCATGACCAGATTGTTTTTGATGTTGACCCGCGTGATTTTATAACGTTTTAGTTCTAAGAGGGCCTGCATGCGCGTCGCTTTTTGAGATGGGTGGATGAAAGAAACGGCTTCGTCAAAATCCTGTTTTTCTACGGCGCGAGCGATCGAAACTACAGTGGCAACGATTTGTTCTCGCTCTGTCGTGACGATCGCTTCAAGTGCAACTAGACCTCCAAAAAAGATGAAACTACCGAGGCAGCCCCACAGTAGTTTGCCGACGCCGGTTTGAATCCAGGCGGCAAAAAATCCAACAATGAAGATTACGCCTAGTCCCATCGCATACCAAGGTGTTTCCAGAATGGTGTTTAACATGGTTGCACCGATGGTAGTTCGTGATGACTGCCGATTTGGCCTATTGGTTTGGCTAGTGAGTCGAGGATGCGGTTGGTTCAATTACGATTTTATTGCGTTTGAAGAAACGTTGACGACAAAGCATGATCCATGATATGGCAAATGTGATTCCCATGATAATAAACAAAGGCGTTGTCGTGACCGTGCGCACCGTTTTTTGGGTGACGTTGGTTGGGTTGTCGGGGCGAGTTACGTTTTCGTATGTTTGCTGCCGAGCTTGGAAATTGCGTTGTTCGTTGTTTTGTCGAGAACGTATCTTAGATTGCATAACGAAAAGAGTAATCAGAGCAGCTGTGCTAAAGAGATAAACCCAAAACCAAATCGACTCGGTCAGTTTTGGGCAAGTTGGTACATTCGCTGCAGGTGTAACGTCCCCAGTACAATTTTCCGTTTTGGTATTAATGACGGTTGCTGTTTCCATGCGGATTGACGACCAGAATGAAAAGTTTTTGTAGCGGCACTTGTGTATGGAAATGGTTCGCAATTGCTGGAAATGGCGGAAGTGTATGGGAATCGAACCCACCAGCCCTACGGTTCACGCACGGCTCGTCGGTTTTGAAGACCGCGGCCACCACCAGGTGTGCTTCCACTTCCAGCTATTCCAGTACTTAATTGTTACATTCATTAGGACATATAGCTTAGACCCAGTCTATGCCTGTTTGTTGTCGGATGCGACTTTCGTAATCACCTAGCAATCCGCCAATGAGCTCCCATTGTGTTGGGCGGCGAACCTCAATATCGCCCTGTTCATTGATTCTGATAATGCAATCATCAACGACTCCGGCCGTTACTAGATCGTCGGCGTGAATTTCATCGTCCGCGACTAACTGAACGAGCGTCGCCCCGGTTATTTCTACGAATTTCATTGTGAAGTCCCCTCCTGTTCAATAGTTGCGACACGTTCGTAGAGCCGTTCACATAGTTCAATCATGACAGCCACTGCTAGTTGCTCCGCACGATATTCACCCTTCAGACCCATAGATTCTAAAACATCATCGACGTCTTGGCGTGTTAGCTGATGCTTAAACACGGTGATTAAGACGCTACGTAAATACTTTCGCCGATGAATAAAAACGGATCGGATAAAATGCTGATAATTCTTCAGGTTTTTAATGCGTGCTCGTTTTTCCGGATTCGTGGCGATGTGTACGATAGCTGAATGGACTTTAGGACGAGGCCAGAATACTGAGGGGTTCATGATGCGGACGATCTCTGCATCGCATTGAGCTTGGATCCATAAACTTAGCGAGCCAAAATCGCTTGTGGCTGGACGTGCGACGATGCGGTCCCCGAGTTCCTTTTGGATGGTTGCTGTCATCGATGTTGGAACGAATTCTTCGTAGGTTAACAGGTTTGAAATAATTGGGGTTGCAATATTGTATGGAAGATTAGCCACTAGTTTTAATTGAGCATTGTCGATTTGTGACATCGCCGTTGCAATCGCATCTAGCAGTTCTTGGCTGAAATTGTTTTTATTGCGTAACGCATCCTGTTGTAGGAAAGTGATGTTTTCGAACGAAGCGAGCTCTTCACGAGCGAGTTGATATAGGTTTTTGTCTATTTCTACGGTGATAACGTGACCAGCTTTTTCGGCGATCATGGCCGTTAGTGAACCAGTACCGGTGCCAATTTCTAACGCTACATCTTGCGGGCCAAGTTCGGCTGAATCCGCGATCATGCGGACGAGGTTCAAGTCAGTGAGGAAATTCTGACCATATCGGGAAACAGGGTAGATACCCGCTTCACCAAGTCGACGTTTAAGAAATGAAATTGTTTGACGATTGGCCATGAGTGTTTTACGAGATGACTGCGTGAAGATTATTTACGTTATATATAGTATACAAGCTTAGTTGTCTGAAGCGTCGGAAATGGCTGTCATTTGGCGTTCCACGTATTTGGCCAATAGGTCTGTTTCTAGATTGACCTGATCGCCAACCTGCAACTTACCGAGTGTAGTGACTTTTAATGTGTGTGGAATCAGTGCAACGCTGAACTGATCCGCGGTGACATCAACGAGTGTTAAGCTGATGCCGTCCACGGTGATTGAACCTTTGGGCGCCATTTGTCGCGATAAATTATGTGGTGCTTTAAACCAAAACGTGGACCAATCCTGTTCGTCCTCGCGTTTTACGAGCTCACCAAGTCCGTCGACATGTCCTGTGACGAGATGCCCTCCAAGGCGATCACCAAGGCAGACAGAGCGTTCTAGGTTGATTGTATCGCCAACTTGTTTCTGCCCGAGATTTGTACATGCCAGTGTTTCTGGGCCTGCGTCAAAACTAAATAGTGTTTCGTTGATTTGGACAACGGTTAGGCAGCATCCGTTGTTGGCGATACTGTCCCCAATTTGAATACCCTCAGCAATGGCTGGCGCCTCGATGACTAATCGGATACCTGCGGTGCGAGGCTCAAGTGCGTGAACGAGCCCCATGGTTTCCACTAACCCAGTAAACATGTTTTAATTCCTAATGGTTGAACAGATGGCGATACAGTCATCCGCAAAGAAAAATATCGGAAGAGGTATTTGTCATATTCTTGATGTGAGTTTGCCGAACACATTGAATGTAACCGCTCCTCTTCAGAGGGTAAACTGCTTTTAGCTGTGAATAGCACGTCTAGCCAAAATGCTATCCGTGCGGCACAATGATATGAATAGTAAAAACCAGTAACTAAAGCACAAATAGATTCGTTTGTGCTGTTTAATTAACCAGCTTCCAACGAATAGGAAAAACGGGATGAGTTTTATTGCGGATATCAAAGGTCGTCAAATATTGGACAGTCGTGGTAACCCTACGGTTGAGGTGGACGTCGTATTGTCAGATGGTTCATTTGGACGCGCGGCTGTACCCAGTGGAGCCAGTACTGGTGCGCATGAAGCGTGGGAATCGCGTGATGGTGACGAATCCGTGTATTTGGGCAAGGGAGTTCTGCAGGCTGTAGAAAATGTCAATACGACGATAGCTACAGAGTTACAGGGCTATGACGCGTTGGATCAACAAGGAATCGACCGAGCGATGATTGCCCTCGATGGAACGGCTAACAAAAGCGCTCTGGGAGCGAATGCTATTCTTGGCGTTTCGTTAGCAACTGCGAAAGCCGCTGCGGATGCCACCGGCCAACCACTCTATCGCTATTTAGGCGGAGCGGCTGCCACCACGGTCCCGGCGCCGATGATGAATATTCTAAATGGTGGTGAGCACGCAGATAATTCAGTGGACGTACAGGAATTCATGGTCATGCCTCTCGGCTTTGGTTCGTTTTCAGATGCCCTGCGTTGTGGCTGCGAGATCTTCCATACCTTAAAGAAAGTGCTCAGCGACAAAGGACTTAATACTTCTGTAGGTGATGAAGGTGGTTTTGCGCCGGACCTAGCAAGTAATCAAGAAGCGCTTGTGCTAATTATGGAAGCGATTGATAAAGCTGGCTATGAAGCGGGTACGCAAGTGTCAATCGCCTTGGATGTTGCTTCAACAGAGTTTTATTCTACTGAAACCGGCCTCTATACGTTTGACGGTGAGGATATCTCCACCGCTGATATGGTGGCATTGCTGCAAGACTGGGCCTCAAAATATCCTATTTGCTCTATCGAAGATGGGTGTGCCGAAGATGATTGGGATGGCTGGAAGCAAATGACTCAAGCAATTGGGGCAAACGTTCAGCTCGTTGGCGATGACCTTTTTGTTACCAACACTGAGCGGCTCAAGCGTGGGATTGATGAGGACATTGCGAATAGTATTCTTATCAAAGTGAACCAAATTGGTACGTTGACCGAAACGGTGGAAGCAATCCAAATGGCACATTTGGCAGGCTTCAGTAGTATTGCGAGTCATCGCAGCGGTGAAACGGAAGATTCAACGATTGCGGATCTTGCTGTAGCGATGAATACGGGCCAAATCAAAACCGGTTCTGCCTCTCGTAGCGATCGCATGGCTAAATACAATCAGTTGTTACGTATCGAAGAAGAATTAGGTGCAACAGCGGTTTATGGTGGAAGGATGTTTCCCAAATAAGATCGCCCTATAGAAAATCTATTCACGAGGAAACGCAAAACGTATTTTGTGCAATTCTTCGCGTGTTTCGAAGTGTATTCTAACTTGAATGCGAGGATTAGGTTTGCATTAAGCTAGGTCGTGGACGATAATTGTCGCAGAGGAGTTTATGCTCGATGCTACAAAAAGATATTACTATTGATCGCCGAGGTCTGTTGAAAGTTGGCGCTTTGACTTTAGGGTCAACAGCGTGCGCGTTTAGTCCATGGGGAGGCGCACTGCAAGCCAAAGTGGTTGCTGGCAATGCACATGCGGATAGTGTGTTGGTGTTGTGGATGGCAGGTGGGGTAACTCAATTCGAGTCGTTTGATCCGAAGATGGAGGCACCCCTAGAAGTACGTGGTCGTTTGCAGGATACGCAAACATCGTTGCCTGGTGTCTGGTTTGGTGAGACGATGAGTGAGATGTCCAAGATCGCTCACAAGATAAGCCTTATTCGTAGTTATTCACACGATAGTAACGATCATCTGTTAAGTCAGGTCTATACACTGACAGGCAGGAAAGTGGATCGAAATTCTCTGTTCTCAGAGCCTAACATCGGCTCGATTGTGTCACACTTCAATGGCCCTCGTAACGGTTTACCCGGTTATATCTGTTTGCCAGGGACAACTCGGCCTGGGCCACCTCCGCACAATCTGTTTCAAAGCGGCTGGCTGGGTAGTCAATATTTACCCTATTCCGTAGGGGGGGTGCCTAAGCACGCTGATTTTACTGTCGGAGAGAAACTAGATAATCCTCCGGCGCGATATGACGAAGAACTAACACCTAGGTCATTGTCGCTTTCATCCGAAGTACCGCTCGTGCGTTTGTCCCGTCGAGTGTCACTACGACAGCAGTTTGACCAGTCATTGCGGAATCTTAATCGAGACCAGTCTTTAGTGGCAGCAGAGTCAAAATTCCAGGGTGCGGTGGAAATGTTGTCCACGAACAGAATTCGAGATGCATTTGAAATAAAGGATGAGCCACGTCAAGTTCGAGATGCCTACGGGCGCACCAAACTTGGAGGTCGGTGCTTAATGTCGCGGAGACTGATTGAGGCAGGTGCTCGATTTGTTGTACTGGACTATGGATATGATTCTGACTACGGAAATGTGTGGGATAACCACAACGCAGCCAGCCAAAACCATCCACCGATTCAAGATATGGTCCGGCGAGGGTATCATCTAGCGGGATTGGACAAAGCGTTTGCTGCTCTAATAAATGACATGGAACAGCGGGGGTTACTTGAACGGACGCTGGTTGTCTTCTTAACCGAATTTGGTCGCACGCCCAAAATTAACGCTAATGGCGGTCGTGACCATTGGGGGGCTGCTGGCTCTATATTTGTTACCGGAGGTGGCGTTAAAAGAGGTCAGGTTATTGGTGAGACCGATAAAAGTGGTGCGGCGGTTACCACGCGGCCTTATTCCCCAGCGGATGTTGCCGCAACCATGTATGCCTCGCTAGGAATCGATCATGACGGCATGGTGGAGGATTATCAGGGGCGGCCTCGACGTATCTTGGAACATGGCGCGCCGATATCTGAATTGTATTAGACGCTTGTGTAGCGGTGACAGCGAGTTATTGCAAATAGACGATGCGAGTATTGATCATGCGAGGTCGGATTTCTTCGATGGTCGTTGGGGCGATTTCAGTGTTGCTTAATATGAGCAGTTTCAGTTGTTGCATTTCTAGTAACGCGTCAATACAGTCATCATTAATAACGGTGTTTTTTAGATTCAGTGAAGTCAGTTTTGAGAAGATTGTTAAATGTTCAATGGCTTCGTTGGTGATCCGTGAATCGGATAAATCTAACTCGACTAAGGTCGTGTGCGAGTGGAGTTGCTGTACCAACGAATCATCAACGGGACAATTTGCTTGGCTGAGATCAATGGTGTGAATCCGAGTATTCTTGAATCGGCGGATCCGGGCACCGTTACGTTTGAGTTGTTCCGAGGTTAATGGCATGAGATTAGTCTGGAATTTGCACGATCAGTGACATATTAAGATATACCGGTTGATTTCATTTTACACAGTATCCGTGTTTTAGCGGTGTATTAACTAAAGGTTGTGTTCGGTTTGTTCAAATGTCGATTCATTGCACACAGGGATAGTAGGTGGATTTTGATTCCGCCTATTACCTAGCGGTTTTGTGATAGATTTGCCGAACTGTAAGTGTTTGCCGATAGCACGGATGATTTGATTGGTAGACAAATAGGTAGTAGTCATGCGGGTTATAACGCCTTCGTATAGTGCCCCGAAAGTGGAAGTACGAAAAGCGGTGTAAGGACGTTTGAAAGATTTGAAAACCCGTGTTAGTCTGAGGGTTGAATGGTCGCTTGTTTCATGCCAAAACGGGCGAAATTCGGTTACCTCAAAGTATGTTTTTCAGTTAAAAAATGGTAATGGAGAGTTTGCGCAGTGAACATCGATCGTTTATTTGCCCCCTACAAACCAACAACAACACATTTGGTTGACTCGCTCGAGTATTGGTCGCGCGAAAAGCCAGATCACCTTGCATTCACATTCTTAAAGGATGGTGAGCAGGATGAAGTTTTGGTTACATATACGGATTTACATGACGCAGCGCGCGCTATTGCTGCCCAGCTCTCGCAATATGACATTCGGGGCGAACGGGTATTATTGCTCTATGGACCTGGTATGGATTTCTTGAAAGGCTTCCTCGGATGCCTTTATGCTGGTGCGATCGCTGTTCCGGCTTATCCTCCACGCCGTAATCGTAGCATGAATCGGATCGAATCAATTTCCGATGATGCCAAGCCCAAAGTGGTATTGGCTTCGTCAGATGTGATTGAACGAGCGGAAACGATGCTAGAAGAATTTCCGCGATTGAAAGAAATTCCGTGGATTGCGACGGAAAATGTATCGTTGAGTCTAAAAGACGAATGGGCTAAACCTGAATTGGAATCCGATGATTTGGCTTTCCTTCAATACACTTCGGGTTCGACAGGTAATCCTAAAGGCGTGATGATCTCACACGGTAATTTGATTCAGAATCTGGCGATGATTGCTTATGCGTTTGAAACCGATCAATCGACTCGCGGAATGTCGTGGTTGCCTTCTTATCATGATATGGGCTTGGTAGGAGGATTATTGAATCCACTGTTCACTGGCTGTCCGACTGTCTTCATGTCCCCAATGGCGTTTCTGCAAAAGCCGGTTCGATGGCTGCGAGCTATCTCCAATTATGGAATCACCATTTCTGGCGGACCAAATTTTGCTTATGATCTTTGCACGCAGCACATCACGGATGAAGAAATGGAAGGTCTTGATATCAGCAGTTGGGTATTGGCCTATAATGGAGCGGAACCAATCCGTGCATCGACCTTGGAGAATTTCGGTCGCCGATTTGCAGCGATTGGATTCGATAAAAATGCGTTATATCCGTGTTATGGTATGGCTGAAACGACTCTGTTCGTTACCGGGAAAACCCGCGCTGACAAACCGGCATTTCAAGCATTTGACAATGACTCGCTGCATGAACACCGAGTTGTTCCGATGAGTCCGGAAGCGGAAGGAGCACGCGTTCTTGTGGGATGTGGCAAGGTATTGCCAAACGAAGACGTAGCAATTGTTGACCCCCAAACCTACAAACGTTTGGCTCAAGGTAAAGTCGGTGAGATTTGGATCAACAGCCCTAGCGTGGGCAAAGGATATTGGAACAAACCAGCGCGATCACAGCAAACATTTGAAGCTAAGTTGGCTGACAGTACCACGGGGCCATATTTACGAACAGGCGATCTTGGATTCATTCGTGACGACGACCTATTTGTTACTGGACGCATGAAAGATCTTATTATTATCCGCGGTGTAAATCGATATCCACAGGATATTGAACTGACTGTTGAGCAGGCGAGCAATCGTTTGCAAAATGGTGCGGTTGGCGCTTTTGCGATTGATATCGATAATCGGGAACGCTTGGTGATCGTTGCGGAAGTGCAACGTGCTCGACGAAAAGATTGGTCAGACGTGATTCAGTCAATTCGCCACGATGTGGCAGCTGAACATGATGTCCCGCCGGATGGGATCGTCTTGGTTAGGTTTGGATCTATCCCAAAAACCTCGAGTGGGAAAATCCAACGTCACGCATGTCGGGACAGTTTCAAAAACAAAACCTTGAAAACAACGGCCTCGTGGTTTTCTTGGGAGAACGCCGATCAGGTTTCAATGCCGGCTCCCAAAATTCGCAAAAATGCAGCCACTGGCAAGGAAGATCCCGCATTAGTTGAATTGGTGATGAGTCATATCCGTGAAGTTGGTCGCGAACGAGCCAAGGAACTAACGATAGAGACTAACATTGTTTCTGATCTCGGTCTTGATTCGCTAGAACGCTTGCAGATTGCCAATGGCATTGAAGAATGTTTTGGCAAGCGATTTCCTGAAGAAGTGCTGCAAGATATTGATACTATTGCCGCGGTAGTGAAAGCCATTAGGGAAAACTTTGGCGACATATCCCAAACGCTCGCTGCCGTATCTAATTCGACAGTTACATTAAGCTCGAATCGATCGGAAATTCCGGAATCGGATTACGATTTCGCCCAGATGCCAGAATACCGTCGATTGTTGAAAACTAAAAAATTGTTGGCGTCCACTGGACTGCCGAATCCTTACTTTAGCGTCCATGAAGCAACCGTTCGTGACACGACGATTATCGATGGTCGGGAAATGTTGAGTTGGGCCAGTTACAACTATATTGGCATGTCGGGCGATCCGGTTGTCGTTAAAGCGGCTCAAGATGCAACGGCAAAATACGGCACGAGTGTCTCCGCAAGTCGTTTAGTATCCGGTGAAAAACCGATCCATGGCGAACTTGAACGCGGCATTGCAAATTTTATCGGCGTCGAAGATGCGATTACTTATGTTGGTGGGCATACTACTAATGAATCGACGATTGGTCACCTGTTAGGTTCAGGAGACTTAATCGTGCACGACAGTCTGTCGCATAATAGTATTATTCAAGGCGCAATCCTTTCTGGTGCCAGACGTCGCCCGTTTAAACATAACGATTGGCAAGAATTGGATGACATCCTCCGCGAAGTGCGCCATGAATACCGCCGAGTACTTGTGGTATTAGAAGGTGTCTACAGTATGGATGGGGACTTCCCCGAATTGCCGAAATTCATTGAGGTCAAAAAACGTCATAAAGTCTTCCTGATGGTTGATGAAGCCCATTCAATGGGAACCATGGGTACTCATGGGCGTGGAATTAGTGAACATTTTGATGTGGATGCTCGTGAAGTAGATATCTGGATGGGCACACTCAGCAAAACGTTTGGGAGTTGCGGCGGATATATAGCTGGTACTCACGCGTTGATCGAGTATCTTAAATATACCTCGCCAGGTTTCGTTTACAGTGTGGGCTTACCTCCATCGAACGCGGCCGCTGCTTTGGCAGCGCTGCGTCTGCTCGAGGATGAACCTCAGCGAGTATCTACTGTCCAACATAATTCGCGATTTTTCTTGGAAGAAGCACAAAAAAGAGGATTGAATACTGGTCTCGGAAACAACACGCCGGTTGTGCCTGTCGTGATTGGCAATTCATTACATGCTTTAAAGCTGTCACATGAATTGTTTGAGCGAGGTATCAATGTGCAGCCGATTCTTTACCCAGCTGTAGAAGAAGCTGCCGCTCGCTTGCGATTCTTTATTACGTCGACGCATAGCGAAGAACAAATTATTCGTACAGTCGACGCAGTTGCTGAAGAGCTGAAAAAGATAGATCCGAAGTATTTGGTATTAAATACCAATGTAGAACCAGTCCCCCCCCCAGTCAGCTAATTCCGCCACCCCGGCCCTGCAGAGTTAGTTGACGATACGAAAAAGGGACGTCCCGTAATAGGGACGTCCCTTTCTTATTACTGTTTGTGCGGCGCTGCCTTAGCGGCCGATTTTTCATTATCGATTCAACGTCAGTCCGAAACTAAACCCATAAGATAGGAGTCGGTCGTTGTTGACATCAATGTCATTACCGCGACCAATTCCTTGTCCATAGTTTAAAATGTTAAACCCTAGTTTGAGATTGAAGTCACGAGTGATTTCGTAGGC
>JABHUV010000198.1 GCA_018658605.1 Planctomycetaceae bacterium
CTTCGCGTCTATGGCGTTTTAGCCCGGAACTTTTCGCGAAAAAGGGTTTTGGAAACGCGAAAAGTCCATACTCACATGTGACGTCTGAGCGTGGACTACGCGACTATGCGGCGACATCGGTAGTGGACCAAAGCACGGTCCGGATGATGTTGATGGTGGCTAATTCGTTCATCGCGGATCGAGAACGACGCGGTGAGTTTAAGGATTTCGCAGATGATTTACCGGTGCTAGAGACCACGCTTCGTAATGTGGTTGAACGTGAGTTTCTGAGGGTGATCGGGCGGAAGCCTAGCGAGGACCAAAGGGAAAAGTATCTCACGTTTCTCCAGCGGAATATAGAAACCGGTGGCAACCTTGATGGCCTCAAGACGACAATCAAAGCGATCTTTTTAAGTCCGGAGTCGATGTATCGAATGGAATTCGGCTTAGGTGACGTGGACGAACACGGACGCCGACATTTATCACCGGTTGAGATAGCACATGCGATAGCCTATGCCTTGACGGATCACACGCCGGACCGCAGTCCAGTGATCCAAGAAATGTTACAAAAAAATGAACTTAATACCAAGCAGGATGTGGCGCGTCTTGTGCAGCGACTATTGGACGAGCAGCTCACGACGGGTCATTGGTGGCGGAAGGATTTGCCGCGGGTCATGCGCTTTTTTGACGAGTACTTCGGTTTTGATCGCGCTGGAACTGTGTTCAAGGATACGGGCCGGCAACGCGCAGAAAATATTCCGCAATGGAATACGACAATGCTTGTTCACGACGCTCGCATGCTAATTGAGTATGTGTTGAAGAATGATAAAGATGTGATTGCTGAATTGTTAACAACGAACAAATATTTTATCGCACATCCAGGCGACAACGAGTATGCACAAGAGCATTACGATCAGAAAATTGCAGAGATTACGGACCCTGGTTTTGTCGATGCGCAGGTTGAGAAACGTCGCCAGCAGACCATGCGGGACTTCAATTTTGAGGATATGCCAGAAAAGGTAGAGCGGGCGCTGAAAGATGCTCGCCGAGACGCTGAGAAGACGGTCGCTGTATTTAAGTCGACGTTAGATAAAGGTATGTTTCGGCACCCCAATTTTCCGTTTTCGGCGAAAAGCCATGGAATTAGCGATTTGATTTATATTGAGCCATACAATCTTCCGAGCAACAGTCGGAACCAGGAACAGACCTGGGAGTGGCCTGTAGAGCAACCGTTGGTGATGCCCAAGGAGCAACGCGCCGGTTTGTTGACGCATCCGGCGTGGTTGGCGGCGTATTCGCGTAATGAAGATAATGATCCGATCCAACGTGGAATTTGGGTGTACGAGCGTCTGTTAGCCGGCGTGCTCGGCGACGTGCCTCCGGACGTTGACGCGAATGTTCCGAGCGATCCCCATATGACATTGAGGGAACGGATGGAGCCATTGCGGGCCGAGCAATGTTGGAAATGTCATCGTAAGATTAATCCCCTTGGTGAGCCATTTGAGGTATTTGACGACTGGGGACGATACCGAACGGATCACTACTTTGACGAGAATGGGGAGATTTACCTGCGGCGGGACGGCCAATTCGAACGCAAGTTAAAGGAAGGCCAGCTTACAACTCGTAAGGTCGACGCAGTCGGAGGGATTTCGTTTTCCGGCGATCCCAATATTGATGGAGGAGTGCAGGATGCGGTGGAGATGATGCATCGGTTAGGGCATTCGGATCGTGCGCGGCAGTCCTTTATTCGTCATTTGTTCCGCTATTTTATGGGTCGAAATGAGATGCTTAGTGATTCAAAAGCGTTGATTGATGCGGAAAAAGCCTATTTAGATAACGGCGGCAGCTTTAAATCGCTGGTGGTTTCGTTATTAAGTTCCGATTCCTTTTTATACAGACGATAACCACGTATTTTTACTACGGGCAAATTTATGAACTATAAAAGACGACAATTTCTTCGGAGTATCTCGCTTGGCGGTGGTTTCCTCGCTATGGCACCGTTTCTTCAATCCATTAAGGTCCATGCTGCTGGTGATGCAGCCGCCTTGCCTAAACGATTCGTCTTCGTGGTGAAATCATCAGGGATCGACAAGTTTAACCTTGTGCCCGGTGGCTTAACCAATAATTTTGTGGATGAAAAAACCGGTGGGAAGCTTGGCAACAGATCCCGCCGAGAAGGCGCTTTGGTAGATGTGTCGTTGGCCGAACACGAGTTGCCGGAAAAACTCGCAGTTTTGGAGGAATTTAAGGATCACTTGACAATCATTCAGAGCCTGTCGGGCGTTGGCTTCAGGGGTAATCATACCAAGGGTTTCGGAACTCTTTCTCTGCACGATTCCGAAAAAATTGCCGTCGCACCGACACTAGATTGTCTGCTTGGCCAGCATCTCTCAAGCGGCCCTTATCCAATGTACGGAATGGCGATGAACGGCAGATTATTGGAGTCCGGTAACTGGCCGGAAGATAGCTACTGTTATCCGAATATTTCTGCCTATGGAATCGCAAAGCCAGTTGCCTACCAAGCATCTCCACGAAAAGCATTTCTTGAACTTTTCGGCGCAGCCGTTGCGAGTCCCGCGCAATTAAAAAAGAAACTTGCGCTCAGCGGCAATCTCTTAGATTTTTTGACCGACGATGCACGGCGGGTGGAAAAGGAACTAGCAGGAGAAGATAAGGATCGTTTCGCTCGCTATATGGATTCGTTTGACTCGCTACGAAAGATCGAGAAAAAGAAGGCAGCGTTAACGGAACGGATTCAAGAGCATGCGCCGGAGTTGACGGATCGCTACGAGTCGCGTGCGCCGTCGGCGCGAATCGAGTCGCACTTTGAAATTGCCTCGGCTGCTTTGGTGGCTGGCTTAACGAACGTGGTAACACTGCGTCCGGATACGTTGGGCGTGAAGTATTCCGAGCTAAATCTCTCTAACTCCGTCCATGCCATCGGTCACTTGCAGGAAAACAAGGCATCCAATGGTTGGACGGGGCATCAGGCGCGGATGGAGATCGAAAAACTCCATTTTAAACAGATCGCAAAAATGGCAAAAAAATTCGCCAGCATCCCAGAGGGAAATGGGTCGATGCTTGATAACACGATGATAGTCTACATGTCTTGTTCTTCAGGGGACCATCATTGCGCCGGTCATGATTGGCCATTTATTCTTCTTGGCGGGATGGGTAAAAAGTTGAGGTCGGGGCGTTATCTAGAGTTTCCCAAATACGGTATGAAAGGCCACCGTACCGTGGGCAACCTTTATCTTTCACTGATGGAAGCCGCCGACATGAAAATTCCGACAACGTTTGGACAACTGGACTCCAATCTGAAATCCCTTGATTTGAAGGGGCCTTTGGAAGAAGTGATGGCATAAGCGTGTTGCGGATTGTTTCGCTGCCGATTGCGTATGCTCTCGTTTAGATGCATTTGAGCGAAAAAGGCCATATCATCTAATTTGTAGAACAGCGATTTCCGACTAGGGGAAATTGTCTTTGTTATCCTGTGTTGGAGCAAACATTTCTGAAATCTCCTGGTAGATCTGTTCGGTAATTGGCGAGGCGATCTCCGTTTCATAGTTGATTAACCCATTTAGGAATGGTTCCGCGGTGGTGATGGTCGGAGGTAGGTCACGAACGGCGCCAACTTGAACGCCAGTTTGTGCTGCTTCCTTTGCATCGAATTGAACGGTCTTCCCGGTGTCATAATAGAAGGCAATCGTGATCTCAAGTCGGCTTGCTTTTCCATCTCTGTTGCCCCATTTTTGATCTGCTTCCAGTAAAATGCGGCTTGTACTTGCGCCGGTGCTAGATACGAGACTAAACGGCAACCGGTCATGTCTATCATGTAAATGGTAAAATTTATCGGTTCGAAAAAATGCTAATGCCCATCGAGCAAAACGCCGCATCTCACGAGGCATGCGGTAAATCGGGATTGCTGTAACTTCACCATCTTCAGCTTCAATTACCATCATAATCTTATCGCCGATGAATAGGACGTTGACCAGTTTTCCATGTATGTCATATTCAACATCTCGTTCTTTCCATGTCCAAAGATGTGTGTCCATTTCCTCACTAATCGAATGGTCCCAAAATATACCCCGAACGGAAAAATTGCGCTCAAGTATTCCGTCTACCCAGATATTGAGGGTTCCTTGAGGGCCAGAGTATCGATAAATATGTCCGTCGCCACTAGGCAACGCCTTGGCACCAACGTTTAGGGAAACAATATCCACTAGTTTGGAATCGAGTAACTGAACGTGGCCGGTTATCCAGCCGAGTTCAGTAATTTGGTCCCGATAGACTCCATTGTATTGGTACTCTTTCAGATCGCTGTATTGTAGGACGCCGTTTACTGGATGTGGTTTGACGAAGGATCGAAAATGGTCCAATTCTTTTCGCTTCAAAAGATCAAAGACAGCGTCGGCGAATGCTGCTTGATTTGGCGACTTTTCGTTGATCATTGCAGTCACTCGCCCTTTCGTTTGTCCTTTGTAAGGGTTGTTAGTGTCGGTTGCCTCTTTCGATCGCACGGAAAACGAAAGCGACAGCATTGCGGGTCCAAATTTGTCAGCAAAATGAACATAGAATTTCGGGCGAATGCCGGCGGTTAGCAGTACTGAGAGTATTGCCCGCTCATCCTCTTTCAGGGTGAAAGCTTCCTTGATAGTTTCTAGTTCCAGATGAGTTGCGAAGTAGGTGCCAGCGTAATCATCAGGTTTTATTCGGTCATCGTTATTTTGGTCAACTTGTTTGAACTGGACTACCATTCGCGTAAATTTATTGATTTTTCGATTAAGGTTGCCTAGGGCAGCAAGGCCTCTTAAGTGATTGACTAACTCACTGATGTTAACACCATCTCCGTCTATTTCCTCGTAATAGCCAATGCCATGCTCTGCTGACATGATTGTTCCATTACCATCTAAATCCGTGCCCATAGCTACTCTTGCTCGGACTTTTACGAGCCATTCCATCAAGTCCTTGTAAAACACTTGCCGATAACCGATTTCGTCATCTGCACTAATATGCACACCACCTAGAACGTTTCGAATTGTTAGCGTGAAGGATTTGGCATACAAAACATCATCGACCAACTTTCCGGTAACTGATGTTTCAAAAAATACTGGAATCACTTTCTCAAAGAAATCGACAGGATTGAGTGCGGCGTAGCGTCTTATGAGTGCATCAAATAGGTCTGGGTACTTTTCCGCTAATATTTCAAGGCAGACCTTTTGGAGGGTCCGCGTGGTATAACCTCCAAGTTGTGAATCTACAAATTCCTTGTTCCATACCAATTCAATGCTCTCGGATCCTTGGGTGAAATTGCTGATCCATCCTTTTCCGTCGGTAGTTAGTTTCCAATAATCAAGTGCCTCAAGAAATCCTCCTTCTAGTGTGATATATTTTTGGTTGTATTTTCCCTGGCTTAGCTCTTTTTTGTCTTTGCGCAGGTTAACGGTCGACAGCGGTCCCCAAAGTTCTGGCATATCGGTTATCCAGTCGACATCAAACGGCGTCGGTGTTTCGTAATCGCTAGGCGTATAACGGCGAAAGTCGTTTGCAATATCGGAGTGAACTCCTCTTATATGTCGCATATAGTCATATTGAGCATGTCTGTATATCCAATTACGATCTTCTACGCAGAGTAGGGACAGGGGGATCGATACCAGTTCCGCAGACGTTTCGATCGTCACGCTGACTTCCTCCAAGTCTTGTTTCAAGCCGTTGAACGTACCAGTCACGGAAAACTTCTCATCGACGCTCTTCCAAGTTCGATCCTCAGCGCGTTCTGCACCGACGTATTTGGGCAACGGTAAACTCAACTTAGCGATCGATTGATAAACGTCAGTCGCCACGATAGGTTTCGATGACGATCCATTTGAGGGTGGTGGTTGAGAATCCGTTGATGCCGGTTCTGAGCCGTCGGTGTTACCTAATAGATTTACGTTATCGGTTTTTGGAGTTTCCCCAGTCTCGAACGGATTGTCGTAGTCGCCATAGGGGGCATCTGAATATTCAAACGTAGTATCAGCGTCCTGGGTTTGGGAGCCTTGCTCACTGTTTGTCGGAAAATTGCTGTCGGATTGATTTGGTACTGTAGCGACAGGTGAATCCGGTGTTAACTCACTAGGCGAGTTATCAGTGTTGGCGAATAATACAAATAGGCCAATAGCCGATACAATGATGATGCTCCCCAAGACGCTGGCGATAATGGTTATTAATTTTGTCTTGTTGGTTGTGGGTTCGTGCGCTGAGATGTGATCTGATGACAAGGCGGGAGCTAAAATATTTGGGTTGCTTATTGTAGGTTGAAAATTCGAGATTGAATCGACCGGCAGGGTTGAGGTAATCGTGTCATTTGCATTAACATTGCCAACAATAGAGTTTTGTGAAGTATCAAATGAACTCGGGGCCGCGGTTGCACTCGGACTTATAGACGGTGATACCGCCGGTTGGATGGCGGCAGATCCGCTCAATGGAATTGGCGCAGACGAAACTACGGGAATTTGCATCATTTGGCCGCATTTGCAGCGCGACGGCTTACCGGCCAATTCGTTGGCCACTTCATAGTATTGTTGGCATTTCGCACAATTGAATTTTATTGCCATGGCATATTCCAAATTGATGTATTTGAAACTAATCGTTCTATTAGTTATCGCAAGAAATGGCCCTATCAACGGAAAAAAATGTCATTCTAACGATAAATAGTTGATAAAATTCAAACACTAGCCCCCAATAGAAAATGAAATTAGTAATTAGGCGGTAAATACAGACTGCGCATTTATTTTGGCCGCTGCTTATGCAGAAAACAATGACACAGAAAAAACAGTTCAGTTCTGCAATATTGCGATAGCACAGCCACCAGATGCAAAAACTCAAAACGAGTGGCAACAAATTAAAATATTATTTAGCGTCAATAAAAAGGTTCGATTCACCCCTTCGGAACTGGTGGGCGATGATTAAGGCGTTGGGAGGGCGAGGCTCCTGCTGAGCCGCCTATTGGTGACGGTTGAAAATAAGGGTCCAGAACCGTCCGTCATGGCACATCATGCTCCGTCAGCAAAAACACAACCCCTAGAAAACAAGGCATTTCCCGTCACGGACCATCATGATTCGTCACAAGCTTTTTGTGCAGGGGCCCAAGTGGGCGATGAGGGACTCTACGGTACACGCATTTAAGGCTGTAAATAGAGGGTTATTGGACAGTTCGGAAACCGAAGCGGTGTCACCCGCGGTGACAAATCCAACACTGAGTGAAACGGTGGCTCTACTGATCGATGGCTGGTCTAGAATCACCACGCGTCAAAAGGCTCGGCTGAGCACCTGGTTGCAGCTGGGAAAGGAGAAATGGGACTAGAGTGTTAGTACCGTTGTTGTTGAGCGAACCCACGAAGATGCAACGGATTCATCCGAAACATTGCTTTACCGCACGCCGGCACAACGCTCACGCGACCAAGGGCAAACTGCCAGATCATTCATTCATAAGAACTTTCAGCCGTGTAATACCGCAGCAA
>JABHUV010000180.1 GCA_018658605.1 Planctomycetaceae bacterium
CAAACGCAACGAACGCACATACAACGCACCACCTTGGGAAATGGTGACGTCGATAGTTTGCCCAGGATAAATTGGTTGGTGCGATACTTCAACTTTTAACGGATCAATATTAATCTGGTTCTTCAATTCACGTGCTAGCATACGACCAGACCAAACGGCGAACCCGATCGACGGCAACAGAGATAACGTCGGTAACCACCAACTCCAACCACTGTGATTCGTCGTGCGGTATTGATTGATGCTATAGCCCACTAAAAACAGCGAGACAATTGTCCAAGTTGCAAAGAACGCAATCACCGATATGATTTCAATGGGTTTTCCAGTGGTAACCGGTAACCGCCACGGCTGCGTACTGCCCGGACTCATTAACAATGTATCAATTAGCGGTACATTAGGCAGTCGCCGAGCCGCCTTGCTTTTTTGCGTAAGATCAAAACGATGTGCGTTTTGTGTTAGCGAAAACCGTAGACCATCACCCACTCGACTTCCAAGTAGCCCCGTGACAAGCCCTTGAATTCCAAATCCAATAAATGACAGAATCACAATTCCCAACAGCCAACTGGCAACACCACCGGGCAAGTTCAGCAAGAAGAACACACCTGAAACCAAACCCAACAACAATAGCGTCAAACTAAACGCAACATTACCGATGACTCCGAATTTCGAAGATACACTGTGACGACTACCCCGTTTTTTTCCAAGAATTCTAATGAGTTGACGCGACAAAATTAGATTCGATGCAACAGAAGGAAGTAGGTTGGTGTATGCAAATTAATGAGTGAATATACCAAAAACCTATCAAAAATTCAATTTTTGATAATGCGTGGTTGAATTTTACCCACCAACGCCCTGCACAAAGCTAAGGCAATTTCAAGGCGGTAAGTTTACCTTGGTTGCCTTGGTTGTTACGAAAGTAAAAATAGCCGTTGGACAAAGCCGGGAAACAGCGGGTTGTGGAAGCGCTAACTTTGGCCCGAGCGACTTCCTCGTACTGCGCCGAATTTGCTTTCACTAAAACTAATTCTCCCGATGTATTGAGTGCGAGAAACTTGTCTTTAACTAAAATAGTATGAGCGACTCCAAAATTAGCCTTCTCCCACTGCACTTTACCGCTGGCCATGTCAATGCAACGAAGCGCTGCCACTCCAATATCTTCACGGCCATGCGTGCCGAACAAATGTCCGTTATGTGGTAACGGAGTTGCGTATTGGCTCGACAAGATATCGTCACCTGACCATTGAGTCTTAAAGTTCTTTCCGTCCTGCACAAGTTCCAACATGCGAGCGCCTATTTGGTAACTGGCAGTCAGAAACACATGGTTGTCGATCGCCACTGGTGTTGCGCCGTTGACGGTGGGTCCTTGTTTGCCAAATGGAGTGCTGAATAATAATTTCCCAGTCACTGGGTTCAAAGCAATGGCTTGCATCCGCGTGATAAATAAAGCGTAGTTTGTCCCACCAATGGAAAGGACAGTTGGCGAAGAGTAACTCGCTTTCTCAGTCGTGGCTTCCCATACTGTCTTTCCGGATCGGATATCAAGCGCGACAATCCCCACCTTGATACCACCGACGTTGACTAGTACATGATCCTCCATCACCAATAGACCACTACCCGCACCAAAATATCCATCCGGTGCTTGGTAATCTTGTCCGAGAGTGCGACTCCACTTCGGCTTACCCGTCGCCAAGTCTAAGCAGTGCAAATCCGATGCGGCGCCAAACACAAATACTGAGTTGCCTGCAACAACCGGAGTAGCGCGAGGACCCGAGTCGGGGTTAAAACCACCTCGATAATACGCTTTGAAATCCTGACTCCAAATGACTTTACCTGTTTTAGCGTCCAATGCCTCAACACGCTCACTATCATCTACGCGGTGAAAGACGATCACTTTCACACCCACAACAATCGGACCCGCAAACCCACTACCCAAAGTGTGGCTCCAAGCAGTCACCGGGCCACTTTCCGGCCAAGCCTGTAGGGGTTTCTCTTGTTGCGCGATGCCGTTGCGATTTGGACCTAGACCCTGTGGCCAATCTCCACCCCAAAGAAAGGAATAAGAAGTACAAACTAAAAAGAATGTTGCTAGATAACCACAAAGAATTTTTATATGTCGTTGCATTATTTATTGTCCGGTGAAAGGATTTCAATCTCAACTATTATTTTACTGCACTTCGCGGAGCAATGAAAAGCACAATAAAAAGGACTCCGATGAATGATTGTCCATCGGAGCCCTAGGATTGAAGATTTTTTTGGCTTAATAAGAACTTGCTTACCTATGCAGCGACAGCTGAATTGGTGCGGAAGAAACCGATTACCTCAAGTGCATCGTATACTTCCTCTAAGGTCTTACCACCAAAATTTGAAATGCTTAACAGATCTGCTGGTGTTGCATGCAGCAAATCTTTTACCGAGAAGATACCTTTTTCTTCTAAGCAATTGGTCGTACGAACGGTAAGACCAATTTCTGCTGTGCTAAGTTCCAAACGTTGTTGTAAGCTACGACGCTGCTCTTCCACAGCACTTAACGGAATGCGTGTCATGGACTCCCTCCCAAAAAAACACGAGTTGAATAATTGACCATCCTTGGTCAGTACACGCTTTCACATGGAAGCGTGAAGCACAAATCATACATGACTGGCACTGAAATGACAAAACAATTACGGAAAAAATTTGACAAAGTGCTAGCACTCTATAAATCGATTGGACCCATACGACGGGCAGATATTTTTCACAACCTACGTGTTCCCCAAATCAAGTACTCCCTGACACCGCTCTGTTACTCGCCTACTCACGCTATTCACCGAGTTCTTCTATAATGATCGCTACTAATGAACGAACACTATAAGGATTCTCACACGTCATCATGTCTGAAGACATACTCGCATCGCTCACCGAGGTTCAGCGCCAAGCAGCGTCTCATATCAACGGTCCGCTATTGATGATCGCCGGTCCCGGTAGTGGTAAGACTCGAGTTGTCACACATCGCATTGCCTACATGATCTCTCAGGGCGTGAATCCTAATAACATCCTAGCGCTGACGTTCACCAACAAAGCAGCCCAAGAAATGCGGATACGCATCGAGCGACTGATTTCCACTCCAGGTTATTGGATGGGGACCTTTCACGGATTCTGTGCACGCTTATTACGACAACCCGGAAACCTCGTCGGGCTCGCAGAAAACTTTACCATCCTCGACAGCAAAGATTCCAAACAAGCGCTTAAACGCGCAATAGATACGGCTAACATCCAGTTAACCCACACATCG
>JABHUV010000043.1 GCA_018658605.1 Planctomycetaceae bacterium
CCGTGCCATGCTGAGCTGTGCCCAATCTCACAACCAACATTAAGCGATTTTCAGCCGCCACAATATTGTCCAGCGCGCTGCTGCTTTTTTTGATTCAGCCAATTGTCAGCAAGTCCATTCTCGGTTGGTTCGGCGGTGCACCAAACGTATGGACAACATGTATGCTTTTTTTCCAATCCGTGCTGGTAATTGGCTATGCCTATGCTCACATGCTTAGTTCGCTACCGATGCGGCGTCAAGTCGTCATCCATATGTGCGTACTCTTGGCAGCGCTGATTACGTTGCCTGTCGTCGCTGATGTATCTTGGCAACCAGACCCATCGTCTAATCCAACACTCGCGATTCTGCAATTGCTCCTGATTCACGTTGGTATGTCCTACTTTGTACTTTCCACAACCGGTCCGCTGGTGCAAAGCTGGTTCGCCCGCAGTCTCACCGAGGGGACGCCGTACCGATTATATGCTCTGTCGAGTGTCGGTTCTCTGGCCGCATTAATTGCCTATCCGCTGTTTGTCGAAGTCATGTTCGATACCACCGAACAGGGTTGGATTTGGTCCATTGGATTTATCGGATTTGCAATATTCATCATGATTCTCGGTCGAAACTGTTTTCGCGCCGCTCCAGCAACTCAAGACATTAATCGAACCGATTCGACGCCACGACGCGAAAGAACACCACCCCGACAACTCCTAAAATGGATTGCTCTGGCCTGCTTACCCTCAATATTACTATTGGCCATTACTGATCAATTAACGCAGGATGTTGCAGTGACGCCTTTTCTATGGGTTCTCCCACTGGCAATCTACTTAATTAGCTTCATTATTTGTTTTGACCGACCAGCCTGGTTCAATCGCTCCTGGTATGCAACTGCCACGACACTGCTTATCCTAGTTCTCAGTTTGCTCTATATCCGCGAATCGGTCGATGCGTTTTTCGGCGGGAGCTTGATGCAAACACTGGCCGAGAGCTTGATTGGCACGACAGCCTTAATGGCAGCTACTCTATTCGCCATTTGCATGCTGTGCCATGGCGAACTGTATCAACTCCGTCCCGCAAAAAGCAAACTGACTCAATATTACGTCGCGATTTCCATCGGCGGAGCCCTCGGCGGGTTCTTTGTATCAATTATTTGCCCGATCCTGTTCAATCAATACCACGAATTTCATTTGGGTCTCGTGATTGCATTTAGCGCCGCTGCGGTTCTGTTGTTGCGATTAATACTTGATAAACCCGCCGTCACTCAACTCGCCGTTGCACTTCCCCTCGGACTAGCATTCGGCATTGTACTCATTAGCCAATGGGGAATGACTCAAACTGACGCACTTGTCGCCACTCGCAATTTTTATGGTGTCCTTCAAGTCACCACGACCGATGCGACGGAAAGCACACCAGCAATCAAAGAAATGCGCCACGGCAGAGTCGTTCATGGCGCACAACTTTTGAATCCATTATTGCTGCGTGAACCAACGACCTATTATGGGCGCAAAAGCGGCATCGGACTTGTCTTTAACACACTCTATACCGTCGGCCTATCAGGTACCCCCGCACCTTTGAACATCGCAGCGGTTGGACTCGGTACGGGAACGCTAGCTGTTTATCCGACCAACATAGATCAGATGACATATTTTGAAATTAATCCAGACGTCATACAACTCGCCAAGGAACATTTCACTTTCCTACAATCCGCTGCAGCAAACGTAAAAACTACCACGATCGATGGCAGA
Organism: Planctomycetaceae bacterium; assembly: GCA_018658605.1. The sequence continues at coordinate 1,725 of JABHUV010000043.1, forward strand.
TTAGGCGTTGCAACATTGCCTCAACACTCAACCGACTTGCTCATTCTCGATGCCTTCAGCAGCGATTCCATTCCAACGCATCTGCTGACTGTCGAAGCATTTGAGATCTATCTCGATCGACTACGAACCAACGGAGTTGTTTGCATTCACATTAGCAACCAACATCTTGATCTAACCCCGGTACTCGCCGGTATTGCGGCTCGTTTTGACCTTTCCATACGCACGGTTCAATCGTACGAGAAGATAACGGCTATTGAAAGCACCGATGACGCACTATGGTGTATTCTTACTGCCAATTCGATAGTACTAGCGTCTTTGGATCATCAAGTGTCCGTGAACGGCGTAGGGCCAGAAAGTGCGATCACACCTTGGACTGACCGATACAGTAATCTATTGGGAATCCTCAAATGAACAACAATCATCGAATTCGCACATTAAGATGGCTGTGTGCAATTGTTGCTATCCTCGCCGTCATCGCGTTAATGACAGCCGCAAACCATTTCGGGATGACGACATTATTCAACCGTGCACTGCCCTGTTTAGTCTTTTGTACGACAATCGTTGTGTTTGTGGCTGCCTTAGCAGGCCTATTTGCACCGCAACAACGATTACAAAGCCCAACAACAACACTATTTCAAATGGCGGCGCCCAGCCTCGATTTGATTGAAACAGCTGACAACGCTGGGAAGGATATCTCAAAACGAAGTATTTTGTTGATCAGCTATGCATTTTTAACATTTGCGGTGGTTGCCAGTCGGTTCTATGTTCTTCATCAAGATCCAACCCACAGCGACCCCGCTGCATTTCTAAGGTTTGCCGAGGAAGTTCGCAGTTTCGGCGGTCCTGTAGAACTCGCCAAACAGCTGTATACCGGCCAGTATATCCAAGCCAACCAGCACCCGCTGTTGATTGCCATCCTCGCGCTCAACCCAACTTTGCCATTCGCCAAATCAATTAGTCTTTGCGCTGGCTTTGCAACATTACTGCTGGTGCTGCTACATATTTCCAAAAAGCATGGCGTCTGGCCAGCAACTCTGGGACTAACACTGCTCAGTACAAATTCCGCCTTTGTCTATTTTGCCTCGCTCGCCACCTGCGAAAGCCTACTCATTTTGATCATGACGAGTGTCTGGGTTTTACTGAATTGGCGATCGTCGACCCCACTATCAATGCGGCGTTGGTTCTTTATCGGAGCTCTTTTAGGACTCGCATATTTAACCAAAGGAACCGCACCTATATTCCTTGCCGGTATCGTTGGGGCTTGTTTTATTACACGCTGGACGACTGTCGAATCCGCTAGCAGCAAACAGCGATTGATAAGTTCGCTGATGGCTGTGCTTGTCGTATGCGTAGGTTGGGTTGTTGTCGCTCATCCATTACTGATACGCAACGTTAAGGTCTATGGTGAGCCGTTATACAGCGCTAATCAAACATTCTTTTACTTGGATTCATTTCCCAGCGGGGCTGATCCGTTTGGACAAGTCGCAGCAATGGGCACTCACCAGGAGATTCGAGCTGACTATTTAGCAAACCACAGCTTCGCAGACATGACAAAGCGTGCGGTGACAGGAACCGGATGGCAAAGCTACATTTTCATTCGTTCACTTGGGCCAACTCCACTCGATGACAGCCGCGTGCTACTTGGAATAGCATTTTTATTACTAGCAGGTCTGGCACTGCTGCACGAATCAACAGCGATAAAGACGGCACTCGCAATTTGGGTCACATTGAGCCTGTTGCTGTTTGGTTGGTACATTCCGATTGCTGCTGGGCAGCGATTCATGGCCCCGCTATTGCCGCTACTGTTAGTATTTGCTGGTATCGGTATGTGGCGCGTTATATCCTATGTCCAGCGATGGCCCCGCACAACCATTGTGTTGGTTTTCGGTGTCATTTGGAACGCGACCTGGCTCGCTTGGACGACCATCGTCATCTGGCCATAGTGTCAGTCATTGCCCTTAAACTTACCCGTTGTCAGCTAAACTCTGTTGCCAGGCTTGCAACAATTCCAGCGCTTTCATCGGCGTGAGGTTATTCAAGTCTTGCTCTCGGACTTTATCAAGCAACGGATGCTCTTCATATCCAAACAGCGACATTTGAGTACCATTTAATGTTTCTTCAGCAGAACCCATGATCGGCACAGTTTGCACCCCATGTGAGGCTTCTAGATCGGCAAGAATTTCTTTGGCGCGACGGTTCACCCCGCGTGGCACACCGGCAAGCCTAGCTACATGGATTCCATAGCTTTTATCCGCACTGCCCGCGACAATTTTGTGTAGAAAAACAACTTCGTCATCAAACTCTTTGACCGCGACGTTTAGGTTTGACAGTCGCTCTAACTGAGACTCCAAACTCGTCAATTCATGATAGTGTGTGGCAAACAACGTTCGCGCTCGCACCTCTTCGTGGATATATTCGATAATTGCCCACGCCAGGGAAACCCCATCATAGGTACTCGTGCCCCGCCCAATTTCATCAAGAATAATCAGACTGGATTTAGTAGCCGTATTCAAAATCCTCGCAGTTTCTGTCATTTCCACCATGAACGTGCTTTGACCTCGCGACAATTCATCGCTGGCACCTACACGAGCAAATATCCGATCCGCGATGCCAATGACGGCTTTCTGCGCAGGCACAAAACTGCCGACTTGTGCCATTAAGGTAATCAATGCGACTTGGCGAATATAAGTGCTCTTCCCAGCCATATTTGGACCGGTAATCAACAACAAGTTACTGTCCTCAGGATCCGCTAAAGTGTCATTGGCAATGAACGTTCCATCCGGTTCGATAATGTCCAACACTGGATGCCGACCAGCCCGAATCTCCAACACCGGTTCCGTACTCATTTCCGGACGACAATATCCTCGTAACACCGCTAACTCTGCAAGCGACAACAGCACATCGAGTTGTGCAAGTTGGTCAGCCGTTTGCTTTAGTGATAGTTGGCATGCTTGCACCTCGTTACGGACTTTCACGAATATTTCGAGTTCAAGTCGACGCGCGTTATCATCCGCGGATAAAATCTTTTCTTCGTGTTCTTTTAACTCTTCGGTGATATAACGCTCAGCATTTTTAAGTGTTTGTTTGCGAGTATATTCCACGGGAACACTGTCCTTGTTAGCATTGGTCACTTCCAAGTAATAACCGAATACTTTGTTAAACCCAACCTTCAACGTGGGGATACCAATACGTTCCGCTTCACGGGCTCGATATTCTGCAATCCACTGTTTACCACCGGCCGCGAGTTTCTGCAATTCATCCAACTCCGCATCAAAGCCAGTGCGAATCATTCCGCCGTCACGAGTGGTCAGCGGACATTCATCGACGAGTGCCTTGTCTAGCAATTCACTTAACTGGTCGTGTGGATCGATATGTTCGCGGACATATACCAACAGATTGCTTTGACACGACACAAGGTCAGCAAGAATTGAAGGTATCTGTTTTAGTGTTGTGCCAATTTGTCCAAGATCGCGAGGGCTAGCGCGGCCGGTAGAGATTCGAGCTAGTAATCGTAAAATATCATACACTTCGCGTAACTGCTGCCGCACTACATCCCGCAATCGATTATCGCCACACAGTTCCTGTACCGCATCAAACCGTTGCTCGATCTGATCGTAATCTGTTAATGGATTCCCCACCCAATCGCCCAACAATCGCGAACCCATCGCCGTGGTCGTCTTATCCATTACCGACAGTAGCGACCCCTCGCGATTGCTATCGCGAATCGTACGTGAAATTTCCAAACTACGACGAGTCGCTTCATCAATTTCAAGCCTATCGCCAACCCGATAGGGCAGCAGGTTCTCAAAATGGTCGAGTGATGTTTTTTGAGTCGTGTGCAAATAATCCATCAACGCACCCGCTGCTCGAATCGCGGGACGATCATCATCGGTGAACCCGAAGCCCTCGAGATGATGAGTTTGGAATTGTCGTGCCAGTGCTGTTTCGGCACTATCGTGCGAGAATGCCCACGCCGGACGACGAGTCAGCATAAACTGATCCGCAAGATATTCAGGAATGAACTGTGCGTCTTCGTCAATAACCACTTCGGCAGGGCCAATCCTCACTATTTGGTCTGCTAGTTGTCCCAATGTACAAACCGACGCCAAGAACCTGCCCGTGGATAAGTCGGCCCACGCCAAACCGATGCGGGCGTCGTTAGGATCTTCGAGTAAAGCAGTTTTACGACGGCTATCATCCACATCCTTGACGATGGCCAGCAAATAGTTGCTTTCGCGTGGGTCAAGCAGAGCTTCGTCGGTGAGTGTACCTGGTGACACGATACGGACAACTTCACGCTTAACTAGGCCCTTCGCTTCCTTTGGATTTTCGACTTGGTCACACACTGCCGCACGATGCCCAGCTTTGATCAACCGCGCCAGATAACCATCGAGTTGATGGTAGGGAAATCCCGCCATCGGAATGGGATTCTCGCCTTTGTCACGACTCGTAAGTGACAGTCCTAGTACCCCCGACGCAATCCGAGCATCTTCGTGAAATAGTTCGTAGAAATCGCCCATTCGAAACAACAACAGCGCATCACCGCAGACGGATTTTGCGTCATCATATTGCTGCATCATCGGGGTTTTAGCCATAGCGGTCGATTTTAACTCGCCTCAATGAAAAAAGAAACATGTTAGACGTACCGCAATTCCGCAACTGCGGGTATTTCGACGATTAAGCGATATCCATTGTCGCAATTGCCCACTGGCCTTCATTCTCATCAACACCTAGTACAAGCTTATGAATATTCGTAATCCCCTGTGCGTTCAGTGCGGAAATTAATCGATCACTAATATATTCAGCCAATCGTTCCGCAGTCGTATTATTCATTGGTAAGATCACGCAATCGCCGAGCGGGAACACCCAACGGCGTTCTTCAAAGGTAACAAGCACTTCTTTTTCATCGGCCTGCACATTTATCGACGGATGCGATGCGGGTAACAACATGTGATGGTCTAGTTCTTGGGTAATCGCTTGCAAAGCATCTCGTAATGCTATGAAATCGATTACATATTCATTCTCATCCAATGGTCCATAAACTTCGGCGAACACTCGATAGTTATGACCGTGTAGACGTTCACATACATTTCCAGCGAACGTAATGAAATGAGCAGCACTGAAAATCAAGCTCTCTTTTCCCAACCTTACGCAGTATTGTTTTGTCATTTTACATCCAAGCACATGAGTGTGTTTGCCCCTATCATATTGAGTATCATTGTCCCGTCGGCAGCCAACCTTCGATGAGCCCCACGAATATTGCGGCGCCAATAAAATCGGCTGTCGTCCCTGGGTTGCGTCGATTTCCATCGCTACGCAGCCAAAAATCGAGCTCGCTGAGTTCACGTGCATAGAGTTCTAAATCCTGAGCACGCGCTTCCACAACGGCATACGCCCGCTTCGCCGCTTCCTCTGCAATTTCAACGCCGCACTTCCTAGCAATCAAGCTATCTGGGTGTCGACTCATAAATTGTACATGGGTTTGCACAATTGCTTCAGTCAGAATCGCACCTGCTTTTAGTTTTTCTCGAAGCGGTCCAACCGCATCTACAAACAGATCAACAAATCCATTTCCATATTGAGCTGCAATCAAATCTCGATCTTGAGCGGCCAGCATCGCTTCAAGTAACGACTGAGGCGCCGCATCTGCGACGTCCATTGATTCAACTTGCCCAAGCCCCCCTGCGTCGGCGAGTGCAATTGCTTGATATACATCCTGAGCATCTTCGGCGTTTAGCTCGTTCAATACGATTTGCATTCCGACTTTGTCGAATGCCGTCGTCTTCGCCAGTGGTGCCATGAGTAGCATTAAACCAAGATTCGTATTCGTAGACACGACGGATTGAGTTGACCTCAAAGCGGCCAGCACGATTCGCCCAACTCGATAATTTTCTGCTTGATCAAACACTGGACCAATCGCAACTGCACTCGTTTGAAAATCATAAAACGTCAAATCTTCAAAGTCCGCGCCGCGATGAACATTCCCAGGTTTAGGTGCCGACACTTCCAACAGACAAGCTAGTGTGGCCATTTGTCCCAGCGATTGTTGTGCCATTATCATTCACCACTCGCCGTTGAAACGGATCCCGCTGTCGTGTCAAGAAAAGTTGAGACGGCTGCGAGGACATCTTCTTTGGCGTCTTCCAATACGTAATGACCCGCATCGGCAATTCTCAGAACATTAGCCGCTGGAAAGAGTTCTTGGAATTTACTCAAACACTTAGGGGAAAAACACCAATCCTGCATGCCCCAAATAAGCTGGATCGGCTTGTTTGCTAAGTGCGTGAGGTTTTTCTCAATTTGAGCAAGTTCATGGTAAACATGATGAGATTTGGAAAACGGAATATCCTTGACGAAGGCGTCGATTGCCACTCGGTTTGCGTAACCCTTATAGGGAGCTAATAAACCAGCTTTCGCAACAGCTGACAATTTATTGCGGTTCATTGTCATTCGAGTGGCTGGGCCGACAAAAAGGTTTAACCGCCGAATCGCCAGCGACCCCAGCCATGGGAATCGTAACGCAAAAATGCGCCAGGGGATATATAACGGTGGGAATGCCCCTGTATTTAGAATTGTCAAGCTACGAATTTTATCTGGACATTTCGCGGCCATTCCCAAGCCGATGGGACCACCCCAATCGTGTACCACTAAATGCACGCCATCCAACTCCAAGTGGTCAACTAGCAGTGCTAGGTTTTGAATGTGTTGCGTCAGTGTGTACGGATATCTCTGTGGCTTGCTGCTCAGGCCACAGCCAACGTGGTCCATGGCTATCGCACGATAGTGACCCTGCAAGGATTGTATTAGGTGCCGATAGTAAAAAGACCAAGTTGGATTACCATGAACCATCAAAACCGGCGGGCCAGACCCTTCGTCCACATAGTGTAGACGATTCCCATCATCCAATTCCATGAAATTGAATTGAAAAGGATATTCGTCTCTCCAAAGTTCGTCGGCCATATCTACCTTAAACCATCTTCTCGTGTTGTTGTACTTATACTGCCCTACACTACTTGCTTTTACGATGATACCAACTAGCCAGTTGCCTGGACGTCAGCGATGGAAATATTCTGTCCTGCCAAACCCCAATCAGTGCTTTCCATGACAAAATGCTCTCACGCGTACCTTTTTCAATCGCTCGGACTATTTTTCGAGCAACAACCTGTACGCTCATACCTTTATCCGACTTGCCCGCTTGAGGCCCCGCCAACAATGAATCAAAGAACTCAGTTCTGGTTGTGCTTGGACTTACTAGTACAACATCAATCTGCTCATTTGACAACTCGGCACGTAACGCATCGGAGAATCCATGCAGGGCGAATTTACTGGCGCAATACTCACTATTTCCTGGCAAGGCAACATGACCTAACACGGAACCCACATTACAGATCACCGGAGACTGTGATTGCCGCAAATGTTGGAGATGTCCACGAATCAATTCCAAGGGAGCAATGACGTTTACGTCCATTATTTGCCGCAAATATTCCGGCTTGGAATCGGCGAATGCTTGGTGCGACCCAATGCCGGCGTTGTTAATCAAGACATCCAAAGTTGAATCCCAATTTGTGTCAATCCACTGGATCATGTCCGCTCGAAAATCCTCACATGTTATGTCACCGGCAAGACAGTGAATCGTACCTGAGCATTCTTGGGTTGCCTTTTGCAGCGAAATCAGACGTGGTTCACGACGAGCGACTACTAGTATTTCATTCCCTGTGACCACCAATTGTTGAGCTAGGGCGTAGCCGATTCCGCTTGAAGCTCCCGTCAGCAATATTCGTTTTGACTGTAATTTTCGTTTTGCCATGAATCGTCACGCCTCTTCCGTCATTTGCCGCAGTCGTTGCTTGTCATCAGAGACCACGGAAACGGTTGCTTGTGTGCGGTCGATTTGTCCTGCGAATTTCATAGGCAACCGGCAATGAATTGAAACCTCGGTATCAGAAAACTGTTTTGATAGTATTTCGCCGCGTGCCGCAATGAACGCCATGAGTTTTCCATTGGCTACATCAGTTTGCACATTCAGCTCCAAAAAAGAACGGCTCAGTGCATCACTCACTGCCATGCTTAGGTTATCAAATCCCTCCTTTGTGACGGCGCTAATCGCGATGGCATGTGGATAACGATTAAGGATCATATCCAACATCTGTGGAGTCGGCATTTGATCGATTTTATTGATAACAAGCAGCGAATCCTTTTCTTCAATATCGATTTCTTCAAGTACTTGGTAAACAGCTTGGATTTGGTCATACACGGCAGGATTGGAACCATCGGCAATGTGGAGTAACAAATCGGCATGCCGCGCTTCTTCCAAAGTTGCTTTAAAACTTGCGACGAGCCGATGGGGAAGATTTTTGATGAACCCGACCGTATCGCTGAGGAGAATCGGACCCCAGTTCGGCAAATGCCAGCGACGGGTACGTGTGTCTAGTGTGGCGAACAGTTTGTCTGCAGCCAGTACATCAGCTGCGGTGAGTGCATTCATAACAGTGCTTTTACCAGCATTTGTGTAACCCACGAGCGACACGGTCATCACGTCACTGCGTGATTGCACGAGTCTTGCTTTACGTTTTTCAATGACTTGTAGTTCTTTCCGTAAATCGCTGATGCGTTTTTCCACCAGGCGGCGATCAACCTCTAACTGTTTTTCACCTGGCCCGCGCATGCCGACTCCCATTTTGACTCGATCCAAGTGCGTCCACATGCGTTTAAGACGCGGTAGTGAATACTCAAGTTGAGCAAGCTCCACGGCCAATCTTGATTCAAGCGATGAAGCGTTTGACGCAAAAATATCGAGTATCAATTCCGTGCGGTCGATGACTTTTGCGTGGACAGCCGTTTCGAGATTACGGGTCTGAGCGGGGCTTAAGTCGTTGTCAAAAATGACGACATCTGCATCATGGTGTTTGACCAAGGCTGCAAGCTCTTCGACTTTACCTTTACCAAATGCGGTAGCAACGTTCATCGAGTTTCTGCGTTGAGTGATACCAGAGGCGATATGCGTTCCTGCGGTTGCAGCCAACCGTTCGCATTCGACTAAGGCATCGTCCGAGTCGTCATTTTGTGAGAACAACACTTTTGCTAAAATCGTGGTTTCTCGAGCTAAACTTTGCTTGCGCTGATGTTCCTGCACGTGTAGTGAATTTCCTTGACAGTGAGGAGAAATATTTGTGAAACATGGGGCTTAATCAATATTAAATTATAACGTTAAATGAGAGGTTTACCTACGCAACCAACATCGGATTCATACCGATTCACATACACCCGCAGTTGCATAATTGCTTCTTAAACGTTGTCGCTTTATACTGTTACCAAACGCGAAACCATTTATTGACATCAATACATATCACTATTGGATTATTTCCTACTATGACAACTGCCGCAGATAACAAATCACGTCGTCGATTTCTACAATCAACCACCGCTGCCACACTGGCAGTTGCAACGACACCCCTGCTAGCCGCCCCAAAACAACCGCAGCCGATTCGGTTAAAGGCAGCAGTCAAGATTGCCCGAAAACCAATTTATACAATCTCGCTCGCGCAATGGTCACTACACCGCACTCTTCGATCCGGAAAACTCGATAACCTCGACTTTGCTAAAGTCACGAAAGAAGAATTCGGAATCAATACGATCGAATACGTAAACTCTTTCTTTAAAAGCAAAGCGGAAGATATGGCGTATCTCAAGGACCTTAAAAAACGCGCGAAAGATCTCGGCGTGACAACGAATTTAATCATGGTCGATGGTGAAGGGCGACTGGGTGACCCCGATAATGCAAATCGCACGAAAGCTGTTGAAAACCACTACAAATGGGTGACTGCTGCGAAGTTTCTCGGCGGACACTGCATTCGAGTTAACGCTGCCTCCGCAGGTGAATATGATCAACAACTGGAACTCGCTGTTGATGGCCTCCGACGCGTGAGTGAATTCGCAGCGACTCATGGTATGAGCGTCATTGTCGAAAACCACGGCGGACTCTCGTCCAACGGAAAATGGTTAGCTGCCGTCATGAAAAAGGTTGGACTAAAGAACTGTGGTACGCTTCCCGATTTTGGCAATTTCCAGGACTACGATCGCTACCTTGGCGTCGAAGAAACAATGCCATTTGCTAAAGCGGTTAGCGCCAAAAGCATTGATTTTGATGATCAAGGTAATGAAACCAAAACCGACTATCTGAAAATGATGAAAATTGTTCTTTCCCATGGCTATCATGGTCATGTCGGCATCGAGTACGGAGGCGGACGTCTCCCAGAGATGGAAGGTATTCGAAAGACTAAGGCTTTATTGCTCAAAGTACGTAAACAACTGACTAACAGCTAAAACGTATCTCGTTTCCCGCACTATTTCCCCTAAGAATACGTCGCGCAAACGTCTATCACCCTCATCTACACAACCGGGACATTTGGTATATGCGACAAACTCGACTGCGCATTAATTAGGCAACTACATGGCGTCTATTCATTGAGCACTACTGCCCAAAAAACTGGCAATCACGCCGCTCTTTACAAAACACTATGTTTAAAGCCTTTTACGAGTCTATTTGACTCTCTTGAAACAATAACAGCAGAAAGACAATCACTGTTATTTATTAGGGGAGTTCGATGACATCGACCAATTCAAGCTCATTTAAGGACAAATGCGCACCACAAACCAAGCTAGAACCTCGGCCCAGATATTACGACCAGCATGGAAATGTGATTTTAGCTCCAGCGAACGATGTTCAAATAGCACATAACGGAGAATCGGATTCCTGCGACACGGATCGGCCTATTACACCGGAGCAACGACGCCACGCCGTGCAAAGGGCATTATCCATGTCGTGGGAGACCAACGACTGGGAGGATTTCTTTCGCGAAATAATGAGCATGCAAGGGTTAATTCATCAAATATTCCCCAGCGTCGCACAACGCCGTGAATTTGAAACGACTCCAGAGTATGTTGAGATACAACACATGATGGCTGAGATGCGAGGTCGCCGCAAGAAGCGCCGGCAGGACCGTGAAAAAACTCGCGTGATCACCGTCCGTCTACCCGAAAGCCTACACGCTTCGCTGCAACATGAAGCGGAGCAACTTAACACCAGCATGAACAAACTTTGCATATCCAAGTTGCTCCAAATAATTGACAAGCAACTCGTCCAATAAATAAGTCCACGCGAATATTAACGATCCGTCATTTGTCTTCTGCGAACCCTAGCCTCTACTTGCGGGTAATCGGCAATTCATAACATGCGACGGTTGTGGCATTTCGCACAATCAATTTGTTATCGTACACAGCCGGATTTGCCCAACTGATACCGTCGAGTGCTTTGACGGTTAGTAAATTATCAAATCCAGTTTCATGTGGACGCAAAAAATGCAGTGGACCATCTTCATCTTGAACAACAATAACATCGTCAATCATCATTATTTGGCCGTGATTGAACCGCCCCTTCTTCCACATTCGCTCTCCGGTGGAAATTTGGACGCATTCTAGAATCCCATCCGATAATCCGTAGGCCAAATCATCGATCGCCACAATATTTGTATACTTCGTTTTTAGGACTCGAGCGTTTTCCCAAATTCTTGCCGTGTGCCACTTGCCGTCGGACTCGGAAACTGAAAACAAAGCCGCCCCTGTGCCGTACCCCTTACTAATCCATACTCGATCATCCCCGACAGGGACTGCCTGACTATTATTGGCTGCATTCGTACTCGAACCGGGCCAGGGATACTCCCACAACACTTTGCCCGTCTCAATATCGTGCCCTGACACTGTACTTTCATTAACACTCACAACTTGCCTCTGACCACCCAACGTCATAACGATCGGAGATGCATAACTCATTTGCACTTTCCCAGCTCGCCACCGCTGTTCACCAGTATCCTGGTCAAATGCGACGAGGGAATAAAAAGGTCCTCCTGGTGCACCACCCAGCGGGACAACGACCAGTCCATCCACAGCTAATGCAGAGGCACTACGCCCCCAAGCGATAACCTCTTTCTCCTTTTCTGGCGTCGACCCGATCATATCGAGCAGTTCTTTTTGCCATAGCACATCACCAGATTCACCAGCGAGGCACACAAAGTGCCCAGTAGCTCCAACGCTGAACACTCGACCTCGAGCAATTGTCGGTGTAGCCCGCGGTCCGACACCGCCAAGCAACGTCGCATGACGCTGCTTCACCGCATGAGCCCATCTGAGTCCTCCACTATTGAGATCATAACAACTAACAATCTCTTCGTCCCCACGTTGCTCACAGGTCACAGCAAATCCGTTCACTGTCGCAAATGAGGACCAACCTGCCCCGATATCACGTTTCCACAAAAGACTAACGTTTCCTACGTTTGGATCCGCCGTCCAAGTAACATTGGTTATATGCGGATGCCCAGTACGTCCTAGAAATCTCGGATAATCCAACTTTCCATTTACAGTACGCAAATCAACCGTTCCTACCTCAACCTGACTTGACGCCTGTTCCAAATTTTCATCGGCCAACTGCGTGCCACGTAATTGAATCGTTGGTAACAACAAACCTGACACCGCTGTAATCTCAAACAACAGGCCACCTAGCCCCGCAAGCAACGGCAAGCCAATCAGTACGGCCATCCTTACTCGCCCAGAAGCGCGACTAAAGATCACAAATCTCACGTATAAAACAAAGCCCAAGATCATTAGCACAAATGCGCTTAATACATTTGCCATAGCGCGGTCATCCGGCACGATCCATTGCGACACAGCGATAGAAACGATGGTAATTCCAAAAACAATGACAAACCATCTTGGAAATATTAACGCCCGTTCTTCTCGGCGATACACGTCAGCAGCGACCGATTTGAATTGCTGGGAGGATTCCTGCGACTCATTCATTTTAATGACACACGACGGAAAAATTACATAAAAACAAACAGCATCTATTAAACGAGGAAGGGACTGGGCTATAAGCCGGGTTTTGTAATTACCGAAGTAATGATGGTCATTCATCTAGGACGGCAATTGCTTGCCGCCTCAAGCAGCCTACCCGAAAGTCAACGAGAACGAGCTGCTCTCGGGGCACTTGCGTACCCTTCCTTTCTGTTTGGCTTTGCTTCCAATGGGGTTTACCTAGCCACACAGGTCACCCTGCATGCTGGTGAGCTCTTACCTCACCGTTTCACCCTTACCTGCTTGCACAGGCGGTTTGCTTTCTGCTGCACTTGCCCTGACCAAACAATAAATCATTTAGCCGGTCGGCGTTACCGACCATCGCGCTCTATGAAGCCCGGACTTTCCTCTCGTTCAAAAAGAACCAGCGACCATCCACCCAGCACATCTTCCTCTACACTTAAACATAGAACACAAGCAGCGTCACAAAAAGGCCAAACGCCGGCAATCTCAACAAGAAAATTGAGCCAACGCTTCGCGGTCCAGCTCGATACCTAATCCGGGTTTATCAGGAATCTCTAAAAAACCTTGTTCATCGACAATAAACGGTACGGATAAGATATCCTCAATGTACTTTGCCGGTGTTAAGTATTCAACATATCTAGCATTTGGAATTGCCGCCGCCAATTGCAGGTCCGCAGCGAGACCGACTGCCGTATTCCACCCATGACTGACGAATTGCACATGATGATCTGCTGCCATCCAAGCAATACGACGCGCCTCACTCAAGCCACCACATTTCGTTACATCAGGTTGAATAATATCTACTGCGCGACGTTCAATCCAAGGTTGGAACGACTGCCTCCGCGTCAACACTTCACATCCCGCGATCGGAACGGGAGAATGTTCGCGGAGCTTACAATAACCTTCGATGTCATCGGGGGCCAAAGGTTCCTCGAACCACTGAATATCATAAGCTGCGAGCATCTGAGAGGTCCGCATTGCCCACTTATAACCGTGTGGCCAGAACTGCTCACTGCCCCCAGCGTCGACTAACAACGTTACTTCCGAACCAACCGTTTCCCGTGCCGTTGCTACTAGTTTCTCATCAAAAGCATTACTGCGTCTCCCGAAGGGTCGCCATCCCAACTTTATTGCCTTAAAACCACGTGCGACAACTTGCTGTAACCGCTGAGCAAGCACGTCAGGTTCATCGAACAACATCGAACCATAAGGTTGAATGCGATCTCGGTAAACACCGCCTAACAAGCGTGACACGGGTTGGTTGCATATTTTCCCAAATAGGTCCCACAGCGCAATATCGATTCCAGAAATCGCGTGCTCCACCGCACCGCCGCGTCCCTGCCAAAAACTACTCTGCCGCATCAACTCGCTAAGTCGCTCCGGCTCATTCGCAGCCGCACCTTTCCAAATCGGCTCTAGGAAATCAACTCCGGCTTGAGTCAAGGCCGAGCCCGTGAACACGGAACCCACGCCCGAAAGCCCTTCATCGGTATGCACTTCGACAAGCGTATGCAAATCATCTTGGGGCGCATGACCTTCAGGCCAGCCTCCATCAACCGTCGCGCCTAATAGTTTATGGCACTCAATACTCTGGATCTTCATCAATCATTTCCCCTGATAGTTTGCTAGGAATTGAGCTGCCATTTCATTGGCAATGCGTTGCCGGATATCCGGAGACATTAAGGTGAAATGGTCTTTTCCTTCAACCATCACGATTTCGGCATCACTGTCGAGGTCTTGCAAGGTCGCTTTGATCTGATCACAAGCCCCGTTTAGATAAAACGTGTCTAACGTTCCCATGAACACGTGCAACCGCCCTGCTAACTGTTGCTTCAACCCGGCATCCCACCGTCGTTTAATCAACAAATTCATATCGTATTCGCGCCAGTACTTAACCGTACTCGGTATCACTTGCCCATTATCGCGGCGCCACATTAACAACGGATTCCCCTGCTGGTCTACCGGGCTGAACACAGCTTCAAACGATCGCAACTGTCCCCCACGACCAATAGCGTCATCCATTTTCCCAAAGTCAACATACCAAATCATCGGTGTTTCACCCCGTCGGGCCAATGGTCGACGTTCGCCGTCAGGATTGTGATACAAACTCAACGGCTTTGCAGCGTAAAGATTAACTTCTTGATAATCCCGAAAATCGACGGGGTCAGGAGCGGTGCTCCACACGCCACCAAACGTTTCTGGGTAATTAACTTGCAACCAAAACGAACTCCAACCACCGGAACTATGCCCCGTTAAAAAACGAGCTTCAACCGTATTGATTGTTCGATAACGCCGAGCAATCTCAGGAACTAACTCCTCGACCACGGAAGCGCCTCGAGGACCGTTGGTTGCACTGTCGGCATATACGTGATGCCCCCATTTACATTGGCCGTCGAGATACACGCGGATGAAATCCACTTCCGCATCACCGGTTGGACTTGAACCTTGCATGTGGCGCCGCCCCATCGTCTCATGCGCCCCACCAAAACCTGAAATTTCATAGATTATTGGATATCGTTTATTTGTCGTTTCGTAGTAACCTTTCGGAAGAACGACTGTTGCTTTCTGAACGACATCGCGATTAAAGAATGCTGAAAGTCGCGGACTTAACATCCGTACTTGCTGATGATATTTCGTGCTGAAAAACTCTTTCTCAGCAATAACACTTGAGAGCCGTAGTTCAAATACATTATCACCATCCCAGTCGATTTCCACGACTTCACTGTAAAAATTACCCGCCCCATGAGCATGGTTTGAACGATAAAAATCATGGTCGAATAATGCTTGGAAAAAGTAGGTCCCAGCCGGCAAATCGCCTAGTGTTTTGGGAAAACCCTTGATGCCACCTGTTAGGGCAACAGTCATTTTCGGAGCCAGTGTAAGGTCGACTGCATAAAACGGTTCTGGGCTAAACCAGTTAGGCCCCGTGAAGGGCGGCGAACCTTCTCGTTTCGACGTAAATAGATACAATCGCCCCGACAACGGTTGGCTAAGCAGAGCTTGATCTACGCTTACAGTCACCTTCGGAGCTGCTTGCAGCGGGACTATACTAGCCACGCAAACCAACGCCGCACAAACCCACGTTATTATTCTCATGTAAGATTATCTCATCAAAGTATCAACTACAATTAACCAGCCCTAGGGAACTGTCTATCGTAACATTTACGGCGACATTTTCCATCAACACTGATGAATTTGTATTTATGCAAATACATCCGTGGCATGTGCAGCTACTAGCGGTCAGTAACGAACACTCGAGTGGATCCAATGACGAGTTTCCGTTCGCCATAAATAACAACTCTAACTGTTTGCAACCCACTCGAAACTTTTTCGACGAACACGTCAACCGCTTGAGAACCGACTTGCACCTCCCGCCGTACAGACACCCACACAGGGTCGTTTGCCATTTCATACTCTTTTGAATATCCATTCCAGCGGTCAGGCTTCGGAGTTGCCTTAAGCGTGTCAATATTGCGTTCTAGCAACTGTTCTCTTTGCGCCCCACGCTGAGTGACAACTTCAATCACGGCTTCGCCAACGATTGGCGAGTCGAAGATGACTTGCAACTTCTTCCCATTAGACACCGTAGCCGCACATTTCACTCGCATTCCGTCTGGGTAATTCACTTTTAACAACGGATCGCCGAGCAGGTTAAACATCCAACTATGTTCTTGTCGTTCTTCTTTAAGTAAGGCTGAATCTGGACTCACGACCGCTGCTATTTGATCCAGCAAGCGTCGATTGGGAGAACCCATTTCTCCATCCGTTGCGACCAATTCCTGCTTAGCTAATAACACAATTTCACCCAATGTTTCGCGGCGGTGTTTAAATACTTGCCGTAACATGGAATCACCCATAACGCTCATCGCGTAAGGCATCGTCACTCTAGTCGCCGCTAAAACAGCAATCGCCCCATCCGGTGCCAATAGCATCTGTTCGCCAATACTTAACCGCGGCGCATCAAATGCACCCGTATCACAAGCGAGGAAGACACAAATTGGTGGTACGCCCCGCACTTTTAATTTCGCAGTATCTGAGGAACGATAGATCGGCAACGGCGGACTTTCTGGTACTCGCAAGGCATCGAGGTGATATCGTTGTCCATGACCCATGTAGACCCAAAACAGACCACCTTGGTTAAACCGGTCGATCGTCATTGAATTAAAGTCCGTGGGCGCTGGGCAATAGGGACTCTGCCAACTAGCATAAGTCATTGATACATCAAGCGATCCAGGAATCCCACGGCCAATCAGTCTTCGAGAAACGGCGTCTATCAATCCATCGGTCAAAGGCCCAAATCCGCCAACCCCCGCTATGAAATGCACATTGCGTTTACTGGCGTGATTATCATAATTCTCTTCATACGCAATGATACGTTCCACTAATCCTGTCAACTGTTGAATATTTCCTACCGGCAAACGTCCCAGTGCTACATCTACCCGGCCATCCCCATCAAAATCGGCGTAATGCGAATCAGAAGCAATCTCTGGATCCGACCCAAACAGCACGTTTACCTTTGCGCGGTGATAAAACGTGGGCACTTGCACAGACAACACCGCAGCCGACGATGAATTCGATTGTAGTTTTGAACCAGCATCTCCACGTTCAAAACTCGGTGCGTCGCCAACAATTAAGATCGCCTTGACCTGTGACCTTTGCGGCAGCGCCAAGATGGAGTCGCGAGTTAATCCTGCAGTTACCGCTGGCACTACAAACCGCAACTTATGACCTTGCTTTTCACGATACTCACACCAAGGCTGCAACGCACTTCGAAGCGAGGTGGGACATATTACAACTGTGTCGGCGGCGAGCATCGTATTACTTGAAAAACAAGCAATGCAAGCAAGAACACATAAAGCCAACGACGTATCTAGCTGGGAAACTCGTCTCCACTGGTGACGGTTAACAAGCAAAGCATTCCAGAGAGTGGTCATCCACCGCACCAACCCGCAATCTCCTAATGCTCTAATTAACCGATGACAATCCAACAATTGCACGACCGTGGTGCTTGTTTAGCAATAGACACTTTTTGTATGATTCTCGAGCCGATGTGCGATCGTTCAACGCACGCTGTGATTCCGCCAAATAGAACCAAACCTGCTCTTCTTGCGCCAACACATCGCTAGCTTGCGTAAATAAAACA
>JABHUV010000041.1 GCA_018658605.1 Planctomycetaceae bacterium
CCCAAAGGTAGTCAGCAACGAGAGGCGACCGTTGAAAAAGCGCGTGAAACGTTACTTGAACAAAAATGCGACGAATTATTAGATGACGACAAAATTAACGCGATGGCAATCGATCTAGCGGAAAATATGGGGATAGTATTTTTGGACGAGATGGATAAGGTGATTGGATCTCAGGGAAAAAACGCCGATGTGTCCCGGCAAGGTGTTCAGCGCGATTTATTACCAATTGTCGAGGGGACCACCGTCCAAACGAAGCATGGTTATGTGCGGACGGATCATATTCTATTTATCGCCGCCGGAGCATTTCACGCAACTAAGCCAAGTGATTTGATGCCGGAGTTGCAAGGACGATTTCCGATTAGAGTCGAGCTGGATAATCTCTCCAGTGATGATTTTCGCAGAATCCTGACGGAGCCAGAGAATTCTCTGACTAAGCAATACGTGGCGCTTTTGGCCACCGAGGGAGTTGAATTGGTTTTTACTGACGACGCTATAGTGGCGTTGGCCGAGTATGCGTTTGAGGTCAATCAACGGACGCAAAACATCGGCGCACGGCGACTGCACACTATTCTAGAAAGAGTGTTGGAAGAACTCAGTTTTGAGGCGTCTGAGATTAAACTTGGACGGGTAGAGATCAATCGAGTGTATGTTTCTGAGCGATTGCAAAATGTGATCGATGATGAAGATCTTAGCAATTATATATTGTAATTTTATGAATGTGTTGCGGGGGAAAGTGGTTGATTGCCACTGCGTCGGGGAGTGAAAATATGTATACTAAATATTGTTCGTTGGTCGACGCACTGTTAATTGCCCCTCCCCATAGAGTCCCTCCCCAGTTGATTTACGCGAGAGTAACTAATGCTTTTACGAGTGTTGAAATTCGCTTTACCTTGCTGGTTATTCATAGCATCTTGCAACGCCGTTGCGCAACCCGTAGTTGACGGGGCCGACGCGGATGCTAATGCAGTCGCGTTTTTCAAAAACTATTGCATGGATTGTCATAACGAAGACGATGCAATGAGCGGAATCCGTGTCGATCATATATCCGAAACTGATAGCTTCCTTGAGTACCGTAGGACTTGGAAGCGAGTGGTTGAAGTGTTGCGTTTTGGCACGATGCCTCCCAAAAATGCTGAACAACCATCTGCAAAACAACTAGAGCAAGCGAAGTTATGGGTTTCAAACCGCGTCGACTCAATTGATTGTGACCTTATCAAAGATCCGGGGCGGGTCACGATTCGCCGCCTAAATCGCTTGGAATATAACAATACAGTGCGCGATTTGTTCGCAATCGACTTTAAGCCGGCGGATGATTTTCCATCGGACGATGTCGGCGAAGGGTTTGATAATATTGGGGACGTATTGTCGCTGCCGCCATTATTGCTGGAGAAGTATCTCGCGGCGGCGGAACAGATAAGTGAGCGGATTGTTTATGTTCCTGGGGCAAAATCAGCCAACGAGATTTCGTTCAACAAAGAAGATATCTCGATAAAAGGTAATGGTCGACTTTCCGACTTGTCGCAAGAAGTTGACTTCTACAGTAATGGAATCGCCACAATTCAGGTGCGCATTAAAACTGAGGGGAAATATGAGTTCTCAGTTGACGTAGGTGCCCAACAAGCAGGACCTGAACTTGCCAAGATGGAACTGGCAGTCGATAGCAAATCAATGTTGAAACAATCCATATCCGCTCGAAAGGAAGCTCCGCGAAAATATACCGTCGCGATGGAACTCGCGCCAGGTCAACATAAAATTGAATTGTCATTTACTAATGATTTCTATAATCCAAATCATCCGGATCCAAAGCAGCGAGATCGCAACATCTTTTTTTCGAATATGAAACTGGTAGGACCGACAGCGGTGCTCGTGGATGATCTCTCCGACTTTAATAAATTAATTCATCAGAACATCCCTGAACAAAACAGCGATGTTAAGAAGGAATCTGCGACAGTTTTGAATATGTTCATTCACCGCGTGTTTCGTCGTGAAGTGAATCAAAGCGAAATTGAACCTTATTGTAATTTGGTGCAATTGGTAGTAAATCAGGGAGAGAGCTTCCAACGAGGGATTCAGGTGGCGATGAATGCGATCCTAGTGTCTCCACGTTTCATATTTCGTTTAGAGGGAGGCGGCAAAGTTGATTCAGGAAATACTATTCGCGATCTGGATAATTATGAATTGGCAAGTCGCCTGTCTTACTTTGTTTGGTGCAGTACTCCAGATGACGAGTTGCTTAATCTTGCTAGAGAAGGAAAACTCTCAAACGAAAAGGTTTTACGCGCACAATTATCGAGAATGTTGACCGATCCGCGTGTGAGTGGTCTAACGGCGGGGTTCGCAACGCAATGGTTAAATTTGAGGAATCTTGCTGAAGTCGTTCCCGATCCTAATGTTTACGATTTTCCTAATCAGTTGCGCGACTCGATGCAGCGAGAGACGGAACTTTTTTTTGAACATGTATTGCAGCAAAATCGATCCGTGATTGACTTCATTAACGGCAAGTACACGTTTGTCAATCAAACCCTAGCAAGACACTATGGGCTATCGAATATTGAACCGGCTGATGAGGGTGATGGGTTCATGCAGGTGTCGCTTGAAGGGGTGCCACGATCGGGGGTATTGACACATGGGAGTATTCTTACATTAACATCAAACCCCAATCGCACTGCACCAGTTATGCGGGGTAAATGGATCATGGAAAACATACTAGGTGTTCGACCCCCAGATCCGCCAGCAGATGTTCCGGAAATAGCGGCGTCAAAGCGAGCATTGCCCAACGCTAGTTTTCGAGAGCAACTGAATTTACATCGTGAGAATGCTGTTTGTGCCAGTTGCCATGACCAAATGGATCCGCTGGGTTTTGGATTTGAAAATTTCGATGGTATCGGCAAGTATCGAACGAAAGATGGGGAATTTGTGGTAGATTCGACTGGAATATTGCCATCGGGTGAAAAATTCAACGGCCCGATGGAGTTAGTGGATATACTTACTGATAGAGGGCATTCGTTTGCTCGTACAATGACCGAGCGGATGTTGGTCTTCGCATTGGGGCGGGGCTTAGATTATTATGACGAGTGTGCAGTCGACAAAATAATGAAGCAGTTGAAAAAAGATGATTACCGATTTCAAACGATGATACTCCATATTGTCATAAGTGATCCATTTCTTAAACGGCGGAACGAGGGTAAACGATAATGACTAATATCAAACGAAGAACGATGCTGCGTGGGTTCGGATTATGCATGGGACTACCGTTGTTGGATGTCATGCATTCAACGGCGTTAGCAAACAATGGTATTTCAGAGAACCCAACACGTATGGCATTTGTTTTTTTTGCAAATGGCGCAATTATGGACTCGTGGAAACCGACGACACAGGGGTCGCAGTATGAACTTCCACGCACTCTCGAAGTACTCAAGGAACACAAATCTGATTTCAATGTGGTCACGGGACTCGCGCAAAATTGGGGTCGTGCTCATGGTGACGGCCCTGGCGATCATGCGCGATGCGCGTCTACCTATTTGACTGGCGCCCACCCTTATAAAACATCGGGCGCTGACATCAAAGTTGGTGTTTCAGTCGACCAAGCTGCTGCGAACCGAGTAGGCGACCGAACAAGGATCCCGTCTTTGGAACTTGGACTGAGACAAGGTCGCAATGCGGGTAATTGCGATTCTGGATATAGTTGTGCTTACTCCAATAATATATCTTGGAAAACTGATCGCACACCTATGGCAAAAGAGATAAACCCACGTTTGGCTTTTGAACGGTTATTTGGTGATGGCCAAAAAAGTAGTGAAAGTCAGAAGAAACGAGATTTCTATAAGGCAAGTATTCTGGATCTGGTGAAACAAGACGCTCTGCAGTTGAAAAAGCAACTTGGGGTTACGGATCAACGAAAAATGGATGAATACTTCCAAAGCGTGCGAGAATTGGAGATTCGAGTATTACGCGCACAGAATTCTGCTGATGTCACACGTCCAGATTTGAAATTACCCACAAGTGTGCCGAGTGATTTTCAAGAACATATGCACTTGATGTATGACATTATGGCATTGGCGTTTCAGACGGATGTGACGCGGATTTCGACGCTCATGTTAGGAAATGCTGGCAGTAATAGAAGCTACAATATGGTCGGTGTAAACGAAGGCCATCATCAACTTTCTCATCATCGCAATGACGACGGTTTGATGGAAAAAATTCGTAAAATCGATGGTTATCTAGCCAAGGGGTTTTCATATTTTCTGAAAAAACTTAAATCTGTGCCCGAGGGTGATGGTAATTTACTCGATCGTTCCATGATCGTTTACGGAAGTGGAATCAGCGATGCCAATCGTCATTCACATCATGACTTACCCATTGTTGTAGCTGGTAAAGCGAATGGTACGATTGATACTGGTCGGCATATCAATCTTGGAAAGGAAGTGCCGCTGAATAATTTGTTTTTGTCCATGCTAGATAGAATGGATGCGGGGGTCACGTCAATCGGCGACAGCAGTGGCCGACTCAAGGAATTGCGTGTTTAGGTTTTATCTATTATAGACCGTTGCGTTTTTTGACATTGTTGTAACGATTTGACTAGTCAGACAGGATTCATTCATAAGAGGTAGCTACGAAATTAATGGCGTCGGAAAATAGCGAACAAAATCTAGGCGACGATGGAACTGTGACGCTCCGTCCCGTATCTGCGTTGGTTCCCGAACAGGTTAGTCGAGGTGTGTTTAGCACGGGCGTGATTGCCATTACCGGTAACACCGAGTTTGTATTAGACTTCGTATTGGTTGTTGGGGCTCCCAGCACCGTAGTCTCGCGAGTTATTTGTACGCACGAAGCGTTACGGCGAATCGTGTCTGCGATCCGCCGTAACGTTGAGGCATTTAACGCCCGGGTTGGTGCTGTGAAATCCGAGGTGCGAGTGGAGCCGTCTCAACAATTGCCACCGCCAGCTACAGACGAGTCGCGTATTGAGGAAGTACAGCCTCAAGATTCTATTGGTACGGAACAGTTTGTGGGAGCATCGATTCCAGTGCCGGACGAGGCGCCGGGTGGTTGGGTCTCGTCTGGAGAGCCGACTGAGGCAAGTGGGAGTGAAGTAAAATCAAATGCAATAAAACAGAATCCAATGGACTTATACGATGACATAATTGTGCCTGACGAAATGCAGGTGGGCGTTTATGCCAATGGACTTATTATTGGCCATACCAATGCAGAGTTTAAATTAGATTTTGTTTCGAATTTGTTTCCAAAGTCGGTAGTAACCAGCCGGATTTTCATGTCGGCGCCCCAATTGGTGCGGTTGCTCGACACTTTAGAGCGTACGCTGCGGCAGTTTGATCAGAAGCGTAAGTCGTAATTTATTTATAGACCCATTATTTGGTTTCTTTAGGGGCAGTGATTTGTTGGCGTATTCAGTTCTTGTTATTTGCACGGGAAATTCATGCAGAAGCCAGATGGCAGAGGCATATTTTCGAAAGTTTACCGATGGACAGTGGCAGTGCGAGTCAGCCGGGACTAAACCCACAGGATACGTCCACCCCTTTGCAGTAAAAGCGATGGGCGAAGACGCTGTAGATCTCACATCGCACACGAGTAAGTCGCTGGCGGGTTTAATAACAGAAGACTGGACGTACGTGGTTGCGGTTTGTGATGATGCTGTTGAGGCATGCCCCGTATTTGTCGGAGCGGAATGCGTGTTGTACTGGCCATTTCCGGACCCTGCCGATGTCAGCGGTAGCAGTGATGAACGAATGATTGCGTTTCGTGAAACTCGTGACGCCATTAAGCGGCGGGTCGGGGAGTTTTTACGCGAATTGAATGTTAATTAAACTTCTGGAAGAACCCATGGTTCGCGATATTCGGGTCTGCTACGTAATGTGTTCGCTTGCACGTCATCAATAAATAGCTCAGTCTTTATGTCTAGATTAACTTGTCTACCCAGACGCCATGATACATTTGCTGCGTGACAGAGAACGCTCGAAGGGTGACCAACCGTAGCCAGATCCGCATTGGGCTTCTTTCGAGACCGCATACAGTCGAGGAAATTACGAATATGTGATACTCCGTCATTTTCGCCACTATCCTGTGCGATGATGTTGTTAGCCGCATCATATGCTCGCCAGCGTCGATTACCGAGGATCATATAGCCTTTGTCTCCGTAGAGCACGACGCCTTCAGTTTCACCATTGTATTGATAGGGTGTCCAGATTTTCATCTCATAGCTGAGTAATCGTCCGGGCGTCATATCCGATCCATCAAATTGGTAGGTTGCCTGTAGCGTGTCGGGCCATTCTTGTAGATCATCAAAATACCATTTGCCACCTAGAGCGGAAATTTTATTTGGCATGTATAGCGGCGGCATACCCTGAGCACGACCAGCCGTATCCAGCGCCCATTTCGCAACGTCGATTCGATGTACTCCGTCGTTTCCCAAGTCTCCTGAACCATAATCTAGAAACCAACGCCAATTTCCGTGAAAGCGGCGAACGTTGAACGGTCGTGTTGGAGCGGCACCGAGCCACATGTCGTAATCGACTCCCGCGGGGGGTTGACTGTCCACTGGCTTACCAATATTGGATTGTTTGGCGCTTTCCCACGCTTTGGCGACAAGTACGGTTCCCAATTCTCCACGCGAAATCCATTGCATGGCTTTTTGAAAATGGGAACTGGTGCGAGATTGCGTTCCCATTTGAATAATGCGATTATACTTGGCTCCAGCTTGGACCATCCGCTGTCCTTCAAGCATATTGTGACCATCAGGTTTTTCGACATACACGTCCTTACCAGCTTTACATGCTTGGATGGTTGGGATGGCGTGCCAATGGTCGGGGGTACCGACGACGATGGCATCAATGCTATTGTCGTCTATCAAATGTCGGTAGTCGGACGTAATGTAAGGTGCGTGATTGGTTATTGATTTTACGACTTCTACTGCGGCTATGTGTTTGCGGGTGTCGATGTCGGCTAAGCCTACCATTTCCACATCCTTTTGAGAGGCAAACGTTCGCATTAAGAATCCCGCACGACCATGCGTACCTATCATTCCTATCCGAATTTTGCTATTGGGACCTTCGGCAGCAGCTTGTAGAAATTTAGTCGATAGTGATGAAGTGGAGGCCATGATAGTGGCTGATGTTGCGTGTTGTAACAGACGTCGACGTTTCATGATTAGCTTGTCCTGTCTATGAATTCAATCAATATTCATATTCGATGCGTTTAGCAATTGCATGGGGAACTGCGCCCTGTGAGGCATAACTAAATTATAGCAGAATGGCCCAGCAAATACGGCTCCGCGGAGCTGGACAGGGCATCGACGGAACAATGTGGTTTCTAACTACCACCGGTGTTATAGAACAGTGCGCGTTTGTGTCCTGGAAGAGAATAATCGAATCCACATTGTTCAAGAAAATTACCTGACGAGGATATTGCCATCACCTCGAGGACTTGGTGTTCTTTTGCTTTGTCTATACAAGCGGCAATGAGTTGCGTACCGATTCCCAGACCATGCACCCGGGAACAAACCGCCAAACATTGAATTTCGGCAAGTTTCCGTGAATATATTTCGATGGCCGCAAAACCAACAATCTCGTCGCCATCCATCGCGACAAACCCATGCTCCAGCAGGGCAGTTATTTCCTGAGAGGTCCGCGGTATTAATAACTGCTGCGCGACAAAAGGTTTGATAAGGTCTAGTATCAATTCCTGATCGGCTGGCTGGGATGATCGTATTTGAAATGGAACGCTCATAAAACTCTCGAAAATATTGGTCTACTGCCGTTAGTATCGGCAGAATCGCAACCATGAATCGAGAGGAATTGGTGAAGCGGTATTTCGGACGGTCCGGTGGACTATTCGTAGCGAATTTCGAGGATTTTAAAGCGCATTGTACCGGCCGGTACATCTATTTCAACGACATCGTCAATTTTACTTCCGAGGAGGCCCTGTCCAATTGGACTTGTGATAAGATATTTCCCGGCATCGTAATCCTCGTCTCCGGCCCCTACGAGTGTCATTTCTTCGTCATCATCAAAATCAAGATCGAGGACCTTAACGGTAGCGCCAAACGCGACTTCATCTCTAGGGACATTTGCCATGTCGATGATTTGCGCGCGTGACAGCTCGCCCTTAATTTGATTGATTTTAGCTTGCAATAAGCCTTGTGCTTCACGTTGGGCATGGTATTCAGCGTTCTCCTTCAAGTCGCCCTCTGCGCGAGCTTCGGCTATCTTTTCAGTAATCGCCGACATTTGATCGCCCTCCATAATTTCCACCTCTGTACGTTTACGTTCATACGCCTCACGAGTCATCGGCACGCTGCTCATAGTAGTCCTCGAATGTTTAATCAATGATTGGGGTTAATTGAGTTATGGACTAACGGACTTCGTCGTCCATTACGCTATTGTGCGGTGTATAGAATCGCTGCGCAACTTTGGCACTGAACCATTTTTCCAACGCGCAATTCACTTTCCATTTGTAATGTGATTTGTTGAAAGCATGTGCCACAACAGTTGTCCACAACTTCGGCTAGTCCCTCCGCACCGCGGGCCTCGGTCATGCGGCGATATTCGCTACGGAAATCGTGGGGCAAGTCACCCTCGGCATCTTTAAGTTGCGATCCAATGCGTGACATTTCCGTTTCCAATGTAGACTCTTCTTGGGTGATGAAAGATGCCGTCTCGGTCAAGGAAATTTGAGAAGTTTCAACGTCAGCATGTAATTCCGCAAGAGTTACTTGTTGGGATTCAAGATGGTCGTACTGCTGCAAGATGTCATCAGAAATGCTGTTAACGGTTTCGTTGATTGCAGCAATTTCATCAGTAAGTGTTTGGTATTCCTTGTTGCTTGAACATTCCTTTAATTTACCTTTCAGTGTATCAACGCGTGCTTCTCGTTCGCCGAGCAATAATTCCTGTTCCTTGGAAGCTAGCGTCAAGGTTTGAATCTTGGCCTTTTGTTGCTCTTTTGCAGATTCCGCTAGGGTGAGGCGTGTTTGCGCGGCGTCGAGTTGCTTTGGACAGCGTTCAAGCCGAACTCGTAAATCAGTTAGCTGCGTGTGAATTCGGTGTAGATCGCGTAAGATGTCTACGGTGGCGGTCATATTGGCGTACCTGAGCAAGCATTTTGAGTTTAAGTATCTCTCTTGTTGCTTGATGATAACAAATTTAAAGGGTCTTGTGCACTGTCTCAAGGGCGTTCTTGACGGACAACTTTAGTTCGTTGAGCCAAAGGAACACGGCGACATGGAGACCACTGGTTCCGTTACTTCTATTTTTCTGCCAAGAACCCCTCTATTTGCTGACTGCGAACTGGATTTTGAAGTTTACGAACTGCCTTGGCTTCGATTTGCCGGACGCGCTCGCGAGTAACCTTAAAGATGCGGCCCACCTCCTCGAGGGTATAGGTGTACCCGTCACCCAATCCATAGCGCAGACGAATGATCTCTCGTTCCCGGTAGGTTAACGTTTTGAGAATGCCTTCGATTTGTCTACGGAGAATTGCGTTATTTGCGTTTTGAACGGGATTATCTTGCCCGGAGTCCTGGACGAATTCACCAAAACTGTTATCCGCGCCGTCTCCTACGGGTTTATCTAGGGAAACTGGATGGCGACCAATATCAAGAATCCGTCGTACTTCCTCGACATCTACACCGGACCGTTTTGACATTTCAATCATGGTAGGTTGCCGGCCCAATTCTTGTAACATTTGAGTTTGCAGGTTTCGTAGTTTGGACAGAATGTCGATCATATGAACTGGAATACGAATTGTTCTAGCTTGGTCCGCAATTGAACGAGTAATTGC
>JABHUV010000114.1 GCA_018658605.1 Planctomycetaceae bacterium
ATCTTCTGCGCCATCACGAATCCACTTTTTGAAATCGTCGATGATGACTTGTGACAACTTCTGCTTCGGGGGCATCTCAAAGGCATCGTGTCTCAATGCGGAAATTAACAGACTTTCTTCGGGTTCGCCCGGAACGACCGCTGGCCCCGATTCGCCACCTTCGAGCAATCCTTGGCGTGAGTCGACGAGCAAGCCTCCACGAAGCATCTTCGCATCGGCGGCATGGCAGTCGTAGCAATGTTGCACAAGCACCGGCCGAATTTTAGATTCAAAAAACTCAAGCTTTTTGTTGGTTTGTGCCAAGAGCGGCAGACAATCCGCCACACAGACCACGATCAGTGCGTATAAAATATTTCTCATGACTAAAGTTTAAACGAGATGTTTGTTTAAAGAAAGGTAAATATTGCGGCAGGTCGAAGCCGCTCGTGGAGGAAAACACCACTTAAACCTCTTAAACAGCGTCTAGGGTACGGCCTGGAACATCTGTTGGATGATCAGTTCCTTGTTCTTAATTCGTATCTGTAGGTCAAAGAAACCCGCACCGCGAGACACATGGGGAAACGAGACGGATAAACTCTCACCTTGTTTACGAAAAGCCATCGGTTTGTCCCACGCTATATTTTCGAAATTAGCCTGGTTTACCGCCGGCTCGACAATATAGTTCCTCGTCAAAAGCAGACCCAGCATCGATTCTGCCTGTTCCATAGTCAGGCCCTTTATGGTGCGAGTACGATACTCTTTCTTATCCACCTTCAGTATGATTTGTTTTTGCGTCCCAGGTTTTCCCGCCCAGTATTCGCCTATCTGTAAGTCATCCTCTTTGGGCTCCACATTAGGATGCCACCACTTCTTGTAAGTTATGTTCAGCACCTGGGTGGAAACTTCACGCCCCTTGACCTGCTCCACTCCCTGTACCCGAATACCACGCGCCTGGGTTGGGTAGAGGTTGTAGGTGGAGATCTTGGCGACGTTCTTAATTCCTCGTTTTGCCGCCAACTGGATCACGATTTTCTCTTGGTCCTTGGACAGCACTGAACCAGTCACATAGTCTCGCTGAATTTGGTCTTTTTCAGCGCCGTTCAATTGGAACAACTGTGGCGTGCCAAACACTGTTAAACACAAAGCCATTAAAACAAGTCGTCGATTCTTCATGAGTGGTATCGTTCTTTCTTAGTGTAAATAACCGATGGCAAATATACGAATTTATAGGATTTCATCGCTGCGATCTAGGAATCTAAATGCTATACCCGAAAGTATCGCTTTGTTTCTAATCGATCCGTCAACTCTTATGACGTGGAAGGTACCAACAACGTTCCATAAAATTAGAACAATTTATTTAATTAATATTTAATTAATATAGATTGACGGTTTTACCCCCTACCTCATTTTAATAGGGGGCACGATGCCGGTAGGTAGCTTACCGAAGAATTAGAGAATTTTCTACGGCCACCCATCAGATCAACTAAACTATCGCTATGATGGAATCTTGGGAATGGTTGTAGATTACCATTAACGATTTTGTATAGATCTGGAACGAATAGGAGATGCCTGTGAGAAATTTATTGAGGGTTTATCTGGTTGTATTTGTGGCGACTACTGTAACTGCGTTTGCAAACAACGCCACTGCCGGTGAGTGGACCACAATTTTCAACGGGAAGGACATTAAAGGTTGGGAAAAGAAGGGCGGCGATGCAACCTACAAGGTCGAGGACGGTTGCCTAGTTGGAACCACGAAACCGAACACTCCAAATACGTTTTTGTGCCCACCGAAAACGTACGGCAACTTTGAATTAACTTTCGACGTCCAGTGTGATGAAGCACTCAACTCGGGTGTGCAAATCCGATCTATTTCCGATGCGGACGAAGTCCCAACTGGGTTATCGGAGAAGGATGCGGTGAAGGCAAAGAAAAAAGCCGATGGGAAATCTCTATTTGGACCACAGGTAGAAATCGCAGCAAATGGCAACGCGGCGGCCGTCTGGTTTGAAGGCGTTGGAGGTTGGCTGCTGGATCCTAAAAGTGAAATCACCAACGAGGTCTACAAAAAAGATGGCTGGAACAGCTATCGCGTTCTCGCCCAAGGTGAGCATATTCAGGTATGGTTAAACGGCACCAAGATTTCTGACGGCAAGGATACTCGCACACACTTCGCCGCAGGCCGGCTGGGTTTCCAAGTACATGGCATTGGCAAGAAAACCGAGACGCTTACCGTTCGCTGGAAAAACATCAAAATTCGCGAAGTTGAATAGAAGTGATGCGACTACGGTAGGTTTATTCACTGCATTAGTAGCCTCTTGATCCGATTCTTAGTTATTTAGAAAGCTTTCGCTAGCGATGACGGCCTGAATCAGGTCCCGTAGGCCCTTTTCGGTGCCAGCCAATTCCTTGCTGCTCTTGTCGATGCTCGGGCGATCGCTGCTGTTCAGTTTGTTTCGGTCTTCCAGCAACGCTCTGAGCTGCGGATTCTCAACGTTTTAAAGTGAGCCGGACTTATTCTTTCTGTTTGACATCAACAGCTACAATGGATTCGTCATCCCGCAAAATCAATATACCATCCGATAGTGCCGGTGACTGCCGCGTACCACGTGTGATTTTCTGTCGTCCAAGTTCTATATACTTCTCAGGACTGATCTGAATCACAATTAACTCTCCGGACATCATGCTTACAAACAATTTACCATCGGCTGCCATTGCGTTGCCCTTGCCAAAACGTGACTGTTGCCAAGCCACCTTACCGGTCGCCGCTTCAACGCATGTCAAATGGGTAATCGGGCCAGCTCCTCCGACATTGTCAAACCCATACAAATAGCCATCGACTAGAATCGAGGTTTGCCACTCATTTCTTAATACACTGGTCGACCCCTGCGATACCCAACGCTTTTTAACCGAAAACTTAGCGCCTGTTTTCTCCACGCCTAGCAGTGCCGCACCATGGTTTTCGCCGGAGGAAATAAACAGGTCCTTGCCAATTTTCAGCGGTGTCACAATATTGCAATCGTAGGGTGTCACGTACGGATGTCGCCATAAATCCTGCCCCGACAAACTAACCCCACGCAGATGGCTGCCTGTATAGATCACAATTTGTGACTGTCCAGCCACTTCGATAACTGCAGGTGAGGAATACCCGATCGTGTCACTCCAGGGACGTACCCATGCCGAGTCGCCATCGGAAACGTTAAATGCTGCGAGCGCCGACCCCTGGGCATGACCGGTAGTTACAACAACATGGTCATTTACCAACAACGGTGAACAGGCCATCCCATAGTCCGCAACACGACCCTTAAAATGACGCACCGTGTCTACTTTCCAGATCAGTTTGCCATCAGCGAGATTCACGGCGGCGAGGATGCCTTCGCCGGTAAAAACAAAAGCTTTTCCTGCTGCGCACAACGGATAAGCTCGCGGTCCGTTGCCCATCGAGTTACGGAATGCAGGAGCCACCGCGGTTTCCCATTTCATGTTGCCCGAGTCGCGATCGAGTGCCAACACAAACTGTTGGCCTTCTTTTTGAACGAGTGTTACGACCAATGAATCATGAATGGCGAGGCCCGACATTCCCCCGCCCCCAGACGCTCGCCACTTGACTTGGAGATCAGATTCGGGCCATACGGAGATCAATCCTATTTCCTGCGAGATGCCGTTCCGGTGTGGCCCCAGATGTTGAGGCCAGTCGCCCGCAAAGGCTATCAAACTAACAAGCACAAGAACCAGGGAGGCCAAATAACGCATTGAACTATCTCTTTTATTTATTAAATATCTAAATACCGACTAAAATCTCGAACGACATAAACAGCCGTAAATGATGACTCTTAACATGTCAGCCAGATATTTTATTATACCAGAATCTTCGAAGTTTTTTTCTGCCGGCCATGCATCACTTGGGTATTCAAAGGATGCGGAGGTTTACCGGCATGTATCGGTTCGGTATGGTTTGGTGGGCGTGGAAACAGTTGGTCGGTCGCTTTTTGCGAGACTTGCCTGAGCAATGCTGTTAAATTCAGTTAAGATACCCTTATCAAATCATGGAGTACTAACATGTCCTACCAACGATCTCGAATCGTCCTCACCTGCCTCTTGGTCTTCCTTGCCACAGCACCACTGCTTTGCGCCGATGAAAAACCAACAGTGAACGCGCCGCAAAAGGGAACAGATCTTGGGCATTATGTTCCCACAACGACGACCTGGGTCGTCGTGTCACCTTCACTTCCCAAGCACAACGGAAACAACACGTGCCTAGCGGGCATCTACCGAGAGGAAAAAACTATCAGCATTTACGCCCAGACCGAAGACAAACACGTCTGGCAACTATTGCAGATCGTTGATCGTGCGCTACAGAATCATCCGGAAATCAAAGCTTACGTCGTGATTAATAAACCGCTGCGAGATTCTGGCGGCACCAACCTCAGCACCGAGCGGTTTTTTGAAACCAAGACGCTGGCACTGGCATACAAGTTTAGGCAAATTGACGTTTCCCTCTGCCGCAGTCCCAGCAAATTATTGTTTGACGAGGGAACGCTAGTCAAATTTGTCTATTCGGAACAACGAATTGTTAAGATGTCACGATCTTTTTCAAAAACCGACCAGTCCCTTAAAGAAGCAGAGGCATTGATCCAGGCCGTGCTTAAGATCTCGACTACGAGGTAAAGCCGTTGGCCCTACTGTTACATTTTCATCGTCTTTGCCTTAGGCGAAACGCAATCAAGAGAAGGACAAAACCGCCAAAACATATTATATTGAGGTAGTTAAAAACCCCAGAGACGGCATACAATTCAAATTCACTCCTCCCATTTACCATTAATCCGAGATAAGCATGAAA
>JABHUV010000047.1 GCA_018658605.1 Planctomycetaceae bacterium
GGCAATCTGCCCATTTCACCGCCCCAATGTACGATCGTTTCATCGAGCATCCCCCGTCGCTTAAGATCGCTGACAAGTGCGGCCGATGGTTTGTCAACTTTTTTACAAGCCGCTGGCAAACTAGTCCTAATCCGACCGTGATGATCCCAAAACTGGTTCTGAGTAAACACTTGTACAAAGCGAACTCCTCGCTCAATCAGCCGTCGCGCAATCAAGCATCGTGCTCCAAAATCTTTGGTGTCTGGATCGTCCATACCATAATGTTTTTTCGTTTCCGAAGTTTCTTGACTGAGGTCCATGGCCTCCACGGCCGACGTCTGCATTCGTGCCGCCAGTTGGTACATATTAATACGTGCTTGATAATCTCGTTCACCTGGTTTTTTTGACAGGTGTTGCTGATTAAGTCGTTCAAGATAACTTAACAGCTGCTGTTGCGGTTTACCCACAAGGCGTTTGGGTGGTGTGAGATTCAAAATCCGTGGTTCGGTTGGTCGTATCACCGTGCCCTGGAAAACAGAAGGTAGATAGCCATTATTCCAATTTGCGATTCCGTCAACTGGCAGTTGGCCTGGATCTATGAGTGCTAAATAGGGTGGCAAACTGTTAGTAGCCGATCCGAGGCCATAGGAAAACCAACTTCCTAATGCCGGCTGCATCGCTATCGTCGTTCCAGTATTCATAGCACGAATACTTTGGCCATGATTATTGACGCCCGTACGCATCGAGCGGATCAGGGTGATATCATCCGCTATCGAACCCATATGTGGAATCAATTCGGAAAGCTCCATTCCCGATTCACCATATCGCCGCCACTTCCAGGGGCTGGCCAATATTTTCGAACTGGCCTGAGCCGCGTTATCGTATTTTACTTCCCCCGGAAACGTCTCGCCATCAAGTCGCTCCAGTTCCGGTTTGCGATCAAATAAATCGACTTGACTTGGACCACCCTGCATCCATAACGAAATCATCGCCTTGGCTTGGCCAAAACGATGCGGTGCTTTGGGCACGGTATCAAATGTTGGTTGTACTAAATCAGGTTTTTTAGGGTTAGCTTGCGCAGCTTGCTGTTGAGCCCATAATGCCAACGCTAATCCGCTAAGACCAGTCGCATTCGTAGACAAAAAATGCCGCCTATTTATAGTCCCAAGGTCACTCATAATATTACTCGATATAAATAAATTGATTGCTCGATATTAGTGCCTGACACAGCAACGCCAATGCATCCCGCGCAGCGTCGCTCTTAATGCCTTTGTCTTGATAATCTCCCGTAAGTGTTTTTTCACTTGTCCCTATAAAATCTATTGCCTCGTTAACCTGCTCTGCCGTTATCTCTTTTGAATAAACAAGTCGCCAGGCTGCGCGGATTCGGTCTTCGGTGGAATCCGAAAGGCGCATAAGGCGATCGGCAAAATGACGTGACTGTTGAGTAATAAACTCACTGTTGAGCATCTGCAATGATTGCGGTGCCACGGTAGATGATGCGCGACGATTACAATTCGGCGATAGTGTTGGCAAGTCAAATGGCTCTAATACCGCCAGAGGCCGGCTGCGGCGAACTTCAATGTAAACACTACGGCGATATTGCTGTCCGAGCATATCAATCACGGGACCAGGCCGGCCCGCATTTAAGTTTTGTTTACCGACAACCCACTGGCCCGTGCGATCTGCCATGACAGGAACAGCCGCACCTGCTGCTTGCGTATTAAGCATCCCAGAAATCGCTAAAATCGTATCTCGAATACTCTCTGTTTCTAACCTGCGCACAGGCATGGACCATAACAATCGCTTTTCGTGATCAACCTTATTGCCCAGTTCATGTCGACTGGATGACTGTTGATAGGTTGTCGACGTCATAATCAAGCGATGAATATGCTTGATACTCCAATCATTTTGCATCAATTCTGCAGCCAGCCAGTCTAACAATTGCGAATGCGAAGGTCGGCCACCAAGAGCACCAAAATCGCCCGGTGTATCGACGATACCTCGGCCAAAGTGATGCGCCCAAATGCGATTAACAATAACGCGAGCGAGTAAAGGATGCTCAGCGGAAGTCAGCCAGTGGGCATATTGATAACGGCGACCGGTTGTGGGAATGTTCTCTATCCGATCAACATAGGTCGCCGTCCCTTGAGGATCTAGCACCGCCAGCTCCCGTGGTTGAACCTCTGCTAAAGGGGAACCAAAATTGCCCCGCGAAAACACGAATGTTGTCGGTGGGCTTTGTTGGTGCGGCTCGGTTAAACACCTAACATATTCTTCGAGAGGAATCGCCTTGCGCAAGTTTTCTTGTTTTGCCGTATACGTCGCTAAATCATCGGCGGCCTTTTTGTCAAACAGGTACAGATTCCCCGCCGTAACAACCGTGCTAGGATATTTTTTGATAAGCTTGTTCTGGGCATCACTACGATCTTTTTCCACTGTACCGTGAGCCGTGCGGACCTCGGCTTGAACTTCACTTGGCAATTTTGCAATCTCTTTTTCAAACGTTGCAGCAATATATGCCTCCTGTTTTTTGCTCCGCTGAGTTGCAATCTCTTTCACTTGTGCTTCGACTTCCGCTTTTCGCTGTCGATCAGATTCGGTATAGAGTGAAACGCGTCGATGAGCCGGCGTCTTCCAAGCCTTCCAGTTCAGAGCGGGTTCAAAAACCGCGCGTAGTCGATAGTAATCCTTCTGCGAAATCGGGTCATACCGGTGGTTATGGCATTGTGCACAACCAACCGTCAGCCCCACCAATGATGACGTAACCTGTTTGATCGTCTCACTAATAACTGCGTTGCGAGCTTCTTCTGTGGCCGCTCCCGAACCCGTGCCGTCTGGAGCATTCCGTAAAAACCCCGTCGCAATAATTAATTCCTGTTGCTGCGGCGTCAAATTTTCCAGCGGCTTACCGATCATCTCATCACCGGCAAGCTGCTCGATGATAAACTGATTATACGGTTTGTCTATGTTGAAACTGGCTATTACATAATCGCGATATTTGAATGCCCAGGGGCGCTGGGCGTCTGAATCTGTGTAGCCTTCGGAATCCGCATAGCCCGCGGCGTCGAGCCAATGACGACCCCACCGCTCGCCATAAGATGCCGAGGCGAGAAGTTGATCAACCAATTCTTCGTACGCGGTTGGATTCGTTGAATTATTAAATTTTCCCAGCGCGGCTTGAGTTGGCGGCAACCCTGTTAGATCCAAGGTCGCCCGTCGTAATAAGGTTGTTTTTTCCGCCCGCGGCGAAAATGTCAAATCGTTTACTGCCAGCTTTGCACCAATAAAATGATCAATGCCATTCTCTACTTGCAGCGATCCCAATAGCTTTGGCAATTCCGGCCGCTGGATTTTTTGGAAGGCCCAAAATTCCCGCTCTGCTGGTGTGATATAAAATTCGTCGCCCAAGCTTTCTGGTTCTTCATGAGTAGTCAGTGCGCCACCGGCAATCCATTTCCGAATGATTGTCATCTCGGCATCTGTCGGCCGATGGGTGACATCCTCGGGCGGCATCGTGCCGTCACGAAGATATTCCAGCAGCAAGCTTTCGTCCGGCTGGCCTTTGACGATCGCCGGACCAGATTCGCCACCAATGAGTATAAGTCGCGCCAATCGTAAATCAAGTTTGCCCTTATGTTCTGCCAGTTCTCCGTGACAATGAAAACAGTGGGCTTTAAGGATAGGCCGTATATCTCTCTCAAAAGTGAGATCGGTTGGAGCAGCAGTACCAACACTGATAGAACTTGCCAAGAGTGCGGCAAGCCATGTAGCAGGAAGGAAGGTAGGAAGGCGGGAGAACATAGTGTTTTTATTATAACTGCGCCCACGCTACTGAGCCAATCTCACTATAAAAATTCAGCTTTGTCGCCTGTAAAAAGCTCATAAACCTCGACATACTGCGTTAAACGTCGCACCAACGCACCGCTTCAATCAAGCCCTTGAGCGGATCACCTGTCGGGATGAATTCGTGTCCGACATATCCTTTATATCCAATTTCAACAAGTGCTTGCATACAAGCCGGATATTGTATCTCTTGTTCGCCATTAAGCTCCCCACGGCCCGGATTGCCTGCGGTATGGATATGACCAATATATTCTGCATGTTGATGAATACGCCGAACAATATCGCCGTTCATAATGGAGACATGATAGATATCAAACAACAGTTTTAAATGTTCTGAGCCAACCGCCTTAATAATGTCCACGCAATAATCGACATCATCACCCTGATAGCCTGGGTGGCCTTTCATCGGGTGCGTATCATCCCGAGTGTTTAAATGTTCGAGGCAAATCGTCACTCCACGTTTTTCCGCATAGCCGATAACTTCCTTAAAGCCTTTCACACAATTTGCCGCACCTTCTTCTTTGCTCAGCTCCTCTGCGAAACCCGTAAATGCAATCACCTTCTTGAATCCAAACTCGTGGCAAGCATCAATAGATTTTTTAGTCGCGGCAATCACCAATTCATGATACTTAGGATTGTTATATCCTTTTACAAACGGCGGCCCGCCAATATCGACCGACGCTATTGCACATTCGAGTCCTTGTTTTTTGATCTCTGGAAAATGTTGCGGAGATATTAACTCGACACTCGACAAGCCAAGTTGCTTGGCAATCGAAATCAGCTCGTTGGCTTTCCAGTATTTGCTAAAGCACCAATTCACAACCGAATGGTTGATGTTGCCCTTTTTCGCTACTCGCGGAATGGACTTGGTCACATCCTGGCTTTCTTGACCATTTGTCGTTGAGGAAATTGCCATTACGCCTCCAATCGATGCGGCTGCTCCGAGAAGTTGTCTCCTATTGAAATCTTCCATTGTACAACTCTCCCATAGCAATCTAACCAAATTTATTTCAACTGTAATGCCGACAACACGGAGTCCGCTAAGCGAACCTGTTTGCCCATGCGACTATAAAGAAACCCCGTTTTACCTGGCACGGTTTCCTCACCAATCAAAACGAGTGGTCGAGGAGCATTCAACGCCAATATCGCAGGCAAATCACCATACTTGATAGCGCCCGGGAAAAAGTTGGGATCCAAGTACGAAGTGATTGAAGCAAAGCGAAATCCTTGTGTATCGATAATCGCCTGTTGCACAGCATCTCCGGCAATCGCCCCAGCAGTCGCGGCTATCGGACCTGCGCCTCCAGTACCCACGAGTATCAATTTATCTGGTCCGTGGTCATCATTGGCCACAAACGAAATCAACGACAAAACATCATGTACTCGGTGAGAAAATAATGTGTGATTATAGGCAAACGTAAATGCCGGAACCTGACGATTAGTCGTCGGCGCACTGCGTTGGTTGTCGATTTTTTCACCCTCTGCCAAGAACTCTCCCTGATACAACATATCAATGCCAATGACAGCAATTCCCTTCGCTAGTGCAGCGGTGATCGCCTTGTTGGGTTGGCCATTTTCACCTACCATTCCCGTCTTACCCTGACCATCAATCCACATGATCACGGTCCCATTCCAGTCAACTGCGATCGGATAGAACGAAATTGTGGGCAATTCTTCACCGGTAGCCTGATGCCGCAATATCTGTGTGAATTCCAAAAAACTAGCGTGTTCTGTTTCACCAACTTTTTCGCCTTCCACTTCTCCTGCTGCCGGCAAGCCTCGCATCACTATTGCTTGAATCGCTGTGCCAACAATCTCTCGAACCTTGGCAACTGGGTCCTCAGCCGTATTCACTAACTTCGAAATCTGTTGCTGCGATGACAGCGCTATACTGCGCAACAGCTTCACTTCATGTTCCACTCCGGACTCCGGTTGCGGATGCTCTTTGTCCCAAACGGTGATTTCTTCCGTAGTTAGTAGTTCATAATCGTCTTCAATAATAGGTTCTTGATGTCCCAGTGCCAGATGTTTGTTGAACCAGTGATACATAACTTGCCGAGTCACATAGTTATAGTTGTGAGCGAAGTGCAAGAAAGAAACACAAAACACATCTTCTTGTTTGCCATAGAGGCCATACAGCTTTTGTAGTTCCGGATACCCTTTGCTTTGAATCTCTTTCGTCCAGTCATTAGCACCAGTCATCGCCAATGGCCGCGGAGCAAACAAGCCCGCTAATTCGACATTGCCGGTATCCACTCGCAACAAGCTACAGTTTTCACAAGTACATCCACCTTGCATTGCAGTGGAGACCATGCCTTGAGGGAATGAAACAACAGGGCGTGCGTCAATAGCCCCAAGCAGGATAGTTTGTGTTCCACCACCGCTGCCTCCAGTGATCCCTATTCGGTTAGCGTCCACATCATCTAGAGTTTCCAGAAAATCTAACGCCCGAATTGAGTTCCACGTTTGAATACCCATAATACTTTGCAGTCGCATTTCGGCTTGAGCAGAAAAGAAGCCCCATCGCTCAGGGCTTTCTAAATCAGGCCGTCGATTTGTCAAACGATGTGATACCTCCATCGGGAGTTGCACTGCATCAACATATCCTTCCATATCAAAAATGAAGGTAACACATCCCATTCTTGCAAGCTGTGCGCAACGTGCCAGTTTAGGGAACCTTCCAGAGTCAGCATGCTTCTCGTCACCACTTTTAATCAACGCCGCAATATTATCACCGTGGTCCTGCATCCTTCCGCCATGCCCATGAGGTGTCAACACAGCCGGATGCTTCCCTTTGGTGGTCGGACGAAACAACAATCCAGAAACAAAGTGTCCTGGATAGCTTTCAAAATGAACCTTCTCGACGGTAAAGCCTTTGCGTTCAACCCGCCCATAAATCTTTACATTTAAAGGCGTGCGCTGCGGAAGCGGCCAGATCCCGTTAGCCACTAAAATCCGGGGGCGGAGCTGATCTTGTCGAGCCTTCCAACCGTCGAGTGAGTCGGGGACATCAAACGGAAAATAGTTGTTCAAGTGCCGTAGTTCACCCAAGCGACTGTCCGCCGGTTTCTCACCGTCCGCATAAACTCGTTGTTGAGCCAGGGCGGGCGAAGTGACTGCTGAAACAAAAAACGCCTGTAATATCACCGCGCACACGGCACCTGTATAAGAATTCATCTTCAGCTCCCATTTTAAGCACATCTCTTGAGCATAAAATTTATTATTTTAGCTCTTTGATTTCGATGTTACGGAACTGAACCGCATCATTGTGTCCGGCGAATCCAAAGTGCCCTTCGGGTCGCATTAAGCCTGGATGCTTTTTCAGTTTTCCTTCATCTTTAATATCCGCCACATCCGCATCAAGTATCACCGAGCCATTAAGCTCAACCTTAATGGTTGAGCCTTTGACCGTCACGACTTGATAATTCCATTGCCCTGCGGGATGCAAATATCCTTGAGCCGCTGGAATCAAGCCATAAACTGATCCGTGGTATTGGTAGGGAGCAAGCTTGCCTGGGTAACCAACATCCAAGACTTGAAGTTCCGTCATGCCGGCATAAGCTGGATTGCCTGATCCTGGGTAACGAATGGCAAGGCCATTATTGCCCGCTGGAGGTGTTTTGATTTCGAGACGCACAATAAAATCCTTGTACACCTTTTTCGTGTACAAGTTTCCGCCTTTACCTTTTAGGCATTGGATTGCACCATCAACAACTTGATAGTTATCGACAGATCCGGCCCAACCATCAAAGCTCTTACCGTCAAAAATTGATTGGAACCCTTTGCTACCTTCTGCTTCACGAAGAACCTTAGCCGCTTCATCAGCGCCAATTTCACGGACAAAAATATTTCGCCAGCGAATTTCACCGCCATGCGTTTGTAGTTGAATCGGTC
This sequence comes from Planctomycetaceae bacterium, assembly GCA_018658605.1. Next base: position 7,720 of record JABHUV010000047.1, read on the forward strand.
CATGGTGAAACAACGGACGCGAACGGTCAAAGTAGTTTTCCATGACTGCATCATCAACGATTAATTTGCCATTAAGCCACACAGACGTGCGGGCACCAATTTGACGAATCTTAAAACTATTCCACTGGCCAAAAGGCTTATCGGCCAAGACCGATGGATCCTTACCTTTAGCGCCCTTGCTATTGTTCCAAAGTCCGCCGGAACCTTTATCGCCACCAATTCCAAATTTTGCTTCATCGGTATAATCCCAAATCTGAACTTGGGGAACGCCTTTGAGATAAATGCCACTATCAGCTTTGGCGACTGTTTTGTAATCAATCATCAATTCATAGGCACTGAACTCTTGCTCAGAGGTTAAATACAGCCCATGACCGTCGTTGATTAACTCGCCATCCTCGACAGTCCAGTGTTGGTCGATATCTTTGCGGCTTTCCTTCTTATAGGCCGCTTGATCCTCCGCAGATTGGCTCCATAGATCCTCTGGATTTTTTGTTTTCCAACCGTACCAGCCAGACGTGTCTTTTCCATTAAACAGCGCTTTGAATCCCTGCGGTGGAACATTAAGTTCAGCAGCGGTGGTGGGGGCAGAAAAAATTGCGACTAACACTAACGACAATAAGGTCTTGTAAAAACTCAACGTTCTAACTCCGAAAGAAGATCTAATAGGATACTACGGTTTACTCAATATCATCCTAATGTCGTGACGAACCGATTTCTATAACCGAATGGAATATTTTAGTACCTATTCGTGATCGATTTGATTTCCAATCGCCAAAGAGCGTACGCCTCTATATATCGGTGCTGCTGTTTTAGGCCAACAATTCTTGGATCACTTTGCCATGCACGTCCGTCAACCGGCGATCGATTCCATTGTTTCGTACTGTCAGTTTCTCATGGTCGATGCCTAACAGGTGTAACATGGTGGCGTGGATATCATAAACTTGAGTCGGATTATCTCGATCTAATGGCTTAAACCCCCATTGGTCGGATTCGCCCACTGTCACCCCACCACGAATTCCACCACCACATAGCCAATTCGTAAATGTAAAGGGATTATGGTCTCGGCCCGTACTGCGTTGGCTACTGGGCATACGGCCAAACTCGGTCGTCCATAATATAATGGTGTCCTCGAGCAGTCCCCGTTGTTTTAAATCTTTAATCAACGCAGCGGTACCAATCGCCATTCCATTTGCCAGCGGGCCATGATCACGTTGTATATCTTCATGACTATCCCAATTACGCCGAGGGAAACCGTTGTCATTGCCCGACCAAATTTGCACAAACCGCACACCACGTTCGATTAGCCGCCGAGCAATCAAACACTTGCGTCCAAAATATTCGGCCTCTTCTGGAACATTTATATCCGGGCCATAATTAGTACCTTGCCGGTCAAGACCATACGCTTTTAACGTAGCGGCTGTCTCTTTCGACAAATCCATTGCCTCTGGGGCGCTGAGTTGCATTTTTGCTGCGAGTTCATAACTGCGAATTCGTGCTTCCAATCGCGAGTCTCCGGGCCGTGCGGAATTATATTTGGAATTCAGTCGCCTTAATAAATCGGCTCCATCTCGTTCACTCCCTGACGTAATGTATTCAGCCTGTGGCAATAAGTTTTCAATGGGGTTCTCTCGTTGAGGAAATACCGTGGTCCCCTGTGAATATGCCGGAAGAAATGCAGAACCCCAATTTTTGGGTCCATTGGATGCATAGCCTCGATGATCGGGTAACACAACAAACGTCGGCAAGTTATCGTTCATGCTGCCTAATCCATAACTCACCCAACAGCCCATGCCAGGAAACCCTGGGTCTTGAAACCCCGTTGCCTGTAAAAATGTTGCTTGGCTGTGCACGCCGGTCTTGCCAACCATGTCATGTACAAACGCCATCTCATCAACAACATCACCTAATGGTTTAACCGCGTCACTCAGTGGTTTGCCCGACTCGCCGTAGGGTCGAAACTTAAAATACGATTTTGCCCACGGCCCGAAACCACTCTGAAACAATTCGATTTTTTCGCCAAAGTCCGCTTCTTCACCATGATGCTGATCTAACCACGGTTTGTGGTCCCACAAATCGAGATGACTTGCCGCGCCCGACATAAAAAGCTGTATTACTCGCTTGGCTTTCGGTGGGTGATGTAATTTTTTACCCAACACACCATCTCCACCCGCAGCGTCGTTAACGCCCATCGCTGCTAGCGCAATACCGCCGAGACCACCTCCAGATTGCCAGAGGAAATCACGTCGCGAGCAGGGTAGTGCAGGTTGGGTGTTATATATATTCATTCGGGGTTCAATTAGTCCAAATAAATGAACTCATTCAAATTAAACAAGATGCGGCAGAGATTTTCTAGATCATGTTCTCGGGCATATTGTTCAAGTTCAGATTGTTCTTGCGCTGTGGGCAGTCGTCCAATCATTCGGCTAAAGGCGGTTTGTACTTGACTGGTAATATCTGTCGACGATTGCTGCAATGATTCCGAAAACTTTTGGCCCATCGCTAAATTAAACTTGTTGTTCAAAAAAGCCAACGCTTGAACCGACGTAATGGTTTCGTCACGCACTGGCGTGCTTTGCGAAGAATCGGCACAATCAAGAATCGTCATAAAGGGATCCGGTTGGCTACGAACCACGAAACGATAAACCGCTCGTCGGTAAGACATGGGATTGGTCGGATCGTATTTATGATACTCATAATGCGGCGAATGCTGGGGATGCTCTAATTTAAACAAGTAGAACCCAGGGCCGCCCTGTGTGTCATTAAGCACTCCCGTCGCACTCAGAATTGAATCGCGAATTTCCTCTGCGCTTAAGCGTCGCCGATTCATCCGCCATAAATATTGATTGCTGTTATCAATCAGATGGTTCTTAGTATCATGCTTAGAGCTCTGCCGATAAACGCTGCTCGTTACGATCAGACGCTGTAGATTTTTTATTGATTGGCCGTTGTCTCTGAACTGCTGCGCCAACCAATCCAATAATTCTGGGTGAGTAGGGAGTTGTCCCATCCGGCCAAAATCATTTGGTGAATTGACAATTCCTTTGCCAAAATGATGCTGCCAGATGCGATTGACGATGCTCCGCCACGTTAATGGTTGCTCCCGCTGCGTTAACCACAACGCTAACGCTGCGCGACGGTCTCCCTCGGCATGATTATCTGCTAACTCGAAGCGCCCCGTCTCGGATAACACTGCAATAGCCCCTGGCTGCGCTAGGTCTAAGGGATTGCGGATATCGCCCCGCGCTAACACTCGGATTTCTCGCGGGTTACCATTGGTCGACTTAAAGTTTCCCTCCGTTTTAAAGTGCGCGGACGCCGCGTAAACCATAGCTCCGGCGGGAATTGCCGCTAGCTCCGAACGCCAAGCTATTTGTTGCTCACGTAATTTTTGCAGGCGTGCTTTACGTTCTACTGTATTAGCCTGAGCCCACAATTTCTGAACTTGTTGAGCTGCGGCAAACCACTTTTGTGCTCCGTCGTCACTAACGGGTCGTGGCCACAATCCATCGGTAACATTTTGCCGAGCCCACCGTACCGGTGCTTCAATCGAACTGGATGCTGTCACCGCCATTCCGTGTGCGATGTTCGCATCATCCTGGTCCAACGCTACAATCTCCGAGAGCACCATAATATAATCGTTGCTGCGCTCGGCTAACTTCGTGGCCGTGACTCGGATATATCGTATCGGTGATTTTTCGCCGTGGGGTATCTCAAGATACGCGAGTTTCGGATTTGGATAATCTTCTTGGGTGTGATCGAAGATTATTGTGTTGGTGTTAAATGATTTATCATTGGAAACCGCCACCTGAAACCGAACAGGAAACCCAAACCCGTCCCCAACGCCAGCATAATCATCGCTCGCTGGATAAAGTCGAATGCGAGTTATCTCTGTTGTCGATTCTCCTAAATCAACTTGAACCCACTGGGCTTTCGCAGGCGAATCCAAAATGGAGCTATGAAAACCATATGCATCAGGTCGCTCCGCTCGCTTGATTGCTGGTTGCCACTTATCGCGATTGGCGACCGCAGCGGTATAGTCCGCTCCCGCGGCCTGTTTTATTTCTTGCTCAAGCTGTTTAATCTCCGCGGCGGCTGTCGCTAGTTTTGAATTCAGCTGCTGTCGTGTTTTTTCAACTTGCGGATCCGCGTCGTAAACTCGGTCTGCTTTGTCGACTGCGGCAAACACAGTTTGTAGATTGTAATAATGCTGCTGTGTGATCGCGTCAAATTTATGGTTGTGACAACGGGCACATTGAATCGTCGTACTAATAAATGTATTGAGTGTATTCGAAACCATTTCATCACGATCAATATTGCGGGCAATCTGGCCATCCAGCTTGGCCTCGGAAACTTCCACATGCCCAATAAAATCCCACGGTCCAGCGGCGATAAACCCTAAGCCTAATATCCCATCAGCCGTTTGTGGATAAAGCACATCACCAGCAACTTGTTCTTGCACAAATTGCGAATATGGCTTGTCTTGGTTAAAGCTGCGAATAACATAGTCCCGATAGGGCCAGGCATTGGGTCGTAGTTTGTCTTTGTCATAACCGCACGTGTCAGCGTATTTTACGACATCTAACCAGTGCCGGCCCCACTGTTCGCCATAGGCGGGTGATGCCAATAACCGATCGACCAGTTTTGCGTAGGCAAGCGGATCACGGTCGGCAACGAAATCTGTGATTGCTGCCAGCGTCGGTGGCAATCCCGTCAGATCGTACGTCAACCGCCGAATTAGGCTACGCCTATCCGCGGGGATGGTGGGCGTCAATTGTTTTTCTACCAGCTTGCGAATTACAAATTGGTCAATCGGGGACCGACTGGGAAATATGTCGGCAAATGGATTCACTGCTTGTGGTACAGGCACCGTTTCTAGCGGTCGCCAAGACCACCAATCTTTGTTGGAGACCGCTGGGGCTTTGAGTTTGAAATCTTGCGGCCACCGCGCACCATTGGTGATCCATGTTTCCAGTACTGTTATTTGTTCTTTGGTGAGTGGCGGTTTGTCCTTCGGCATTTCTGCCGCTTTAAGAACATTGATGAACTGGCTATTTTCGGGATCGCCCGCTTCGATAAAACCGCTTGCCTGGATTTCCTCATAGGACTGTAGGGAAAAATCGCCTTTATGGTCGTGGGTATTGTGACAAGCGAAGCAGTGTTGCTGCAGAATCGGAGCAACTTTATTTTGAAAGTCCTGCAACCACGAATCCTGCTCGTCCGCACAGAGCACGGATGGTGTGATAGCAAGTAGTAATATTACCAGAGATTTCATATCTCTTAGAATAACAGATGCTGTGTGCTAATTCGTGGAGATTGAGGGTGGTCGCTCGGATATAAATTTTATTGGCTGATTCCCGGATCCAACAATTGCGCTTTACGCTTCTCAACATCGTCGGCATTAACGAACAGCAGCAGCAAGGATGTGGCTGCGGTCACGATGCCCATTACCAGAAAGGAATTTGGCACGCCAAACGCAGTTTCTACGTCTCCGGCTATTTTATTGCCAATAACATGACCAATATTTGATAGTGTCATGTAGATCGTAAACATGGTGGCCGAAGAATTTGTCCATGACATCTTCATCGAATCCGCAATGTAGTTCACAACAAAAATAGATAACAACGGTTTATATCCCACCGTATAACACCAAACAATATAATTATCCCACGTCCCGTCTGCTGCCCATTGTGTTTCAAGCCCATCACCCCAATGATCCACACTTAAAGCAAAGCCGATCGACAACAAACCATAGCCAATCAATCCGATTACCATCATTGGTTTTCGGCCGAAGCGGTCACCAAGCCACCCAGCACACACTGCCATCAGACATTCTGGTATTCCGGCAAGTCCCATAACGTGTGATGTGTGGATAGAACTCCAACCAATCTGCTGATTGCAAACCGTCTTCAGCGTCGTTTCCATCACTCCCCAGCCAATCAAGCTGATGAGAATCATCGCGGAATAAAACAATGTGGTGCGCAAAGAAAAACCCAGCAGTAAATCTCGCACAATTTCGCTGATGGGCCGAGTAACAATTGTGCCCTTTCCATGCCAGTTGTTTGAGGTATGCCAGTGGAGTGACATTTTTGGCTCGTGCGTGAATTCTGTGGCACCACCTTTGCTCCAAGGAAATCGCTTTTCGCCTTTTCGTTCGACACAAAATAGTGGGAACAGCATGATGACAAACAACACGGCCATTTGAGCTAGCACGGCACCACGGATTCCGTATTCGTCCATCACGGATGCTAAAATCGCGGCACCAGCAGACAACCCTAATATCTTGCTCGCCCACATCAAGCCGTTAACTCGGCCCTGTTCTTCGGTCGGTAAAATATCCACTGCCAACGCATCTGTACATACGTCTTGCAAAACTACAAAAATGTTGTGGACAAAGAAAATCCACAGCAAATATTTAAACGAGACTTTTATGTCCATATTGTCACCCGCTAGATAAGGCTCTATGACAATGATCCCTATCAAGCTAAGTGTCATCAGCAACTGGGCGAGCAAAATCCACGGGCGCCGTTTGCCCATGGACTTGAGTTGTAATGAGTCGATCACGGGCGCCCAGATAATTTTGAACGTCCATGGTAATAATGTGAAAGCCGTTAGTTCACCCACTTCAGCCGTCGACAGTCCATTGCTAGACATATAATTTGCCAGCGTGATCGTCATAAATCCCCAGGGTATTCCCTGAGCTAGATAGAGCGCACAGAGAGTGGAAATTCGCTGAGCTCGATTGTCGGCTAATGCCATATGACTAGATCTTCCACAAAAACTGTGCGTCTATTTTTCTGCGGGCTCCATATTTGATAGGCCCTGCAAACGACCATCTAACAGTATGACTGATTCAGGGCGGAAAGTCGAATTTTCTATGCCGGATTAACCTCGAGCGTAGCAGTCCCAGCCGCGCATAAAAAACGACCCGCCGAAACAGGTCGTTTTAGTAGATTGTGTTTGGACACGAAGTCCTCCGCTACTTAGCTCATGCAAATAAACAAGGCAAAGAACGTAAAACCTTCAATCAGAGCAGCGGCGATAATCATCGCAGTCTGAATTTGGCCTGCCACCTCTGGTTGACGAGCCATGCCTTCAAAGGCTGAGGCTGCTAGTCTACCAATCCCGCCGCCTGAACCGATACAAACAAGTCCGGCACCAACAGCACCAAGGCCACCCATTATAGCAGCTACATCCGTAGCTCCATTGCCTTCTTGTGCAAAAGCAGGTACTGCCATCATTAATACAGCACCAAGGCTGTACATTCCAATTTTTGCAAATTTATTCACGAAACTATCTCCTACAAAATCTAAAGTCTAGAGGTGGTCTTTTTTACAGCAAGTCGTTACTGCAAGCCAAATATATTGTTGTTATTTTCTGTTTTCACCTTCCAAAAGCCGCTCCACATAAATGCACTTATCGTGCTTTTAAGACAAACTAACTATGGGGCAAAACAATAAACTACTTGCCGATACTAGTGCCTGTCAACCACCTGTGAAGATAGTTTATTGAGTTTTGAGAGAAACTGTTCAAATCCTTTATTATTGGCTTGCGATGCCTGGGTTTATAACCTTTTTCTTAAGCTGGTCTACCACAACGGCGACTAAGATCAATGCTCCGTAAATCACCATTTGTCGATATGAATCCACTCCAGCCATATTCAACCCATTTTGGATAACACCCAAAATCAAGGCGCCAATTAACGTCCCAATAATCTTGCCCTCGCCACCCATTAAGCTCGTACCACCAACCACAACGGCGGCAATCACTTGCAGTTCGTAGAACTCGCCAGCCTTGGGCCGGCCAGTCAAAAAATGGGATGAGTCTAACACACCTGCGATACCTGCGCACAAGCCACACACGATATAGACCGTGATCAACACGGCCATCACTGGCACTCCGGACAGTCGCGCTGCGGACACATTGCCGCCGACGGCGTAGACATACCTTCCAAATGGAGTATGTGTCATGACAACGTGAGCGGTAATAAACAGAACTACCATTAAAATGATCTGGCTGGAAACGCCCAACACAGAAGCATCATAAAGACTGCTAATTGCTGGCGCATCTATCTTAACGGCGTCCGCTCCACCAGCCAAAATATAACATGCCCCCCGAGCAACCATCATCAGCCCCAGCGTGGCCACAAACGGCGGGATCTTAAAAACTGTAATTAACAAACCGGCCACTGCGCCGACTAAGGCACAAACCAACATTGCAATTCCGAAGGCTAGTGCGACTGAACCACCATGCGCTTCTGTGCCGCCTAAATAATCCCGCAAACTGACTGCTGTTACCACAGCGGCGAGTGCCATCAAACTGCCCACCGACAAATCAATGCCGGCCGTGATAATAACCAAAGTCATGCCAATCGCCATTATCGCAATTGGAGCGTTTTGATTCAAAATACTCAACAAATTATTTTTGGTCAGAAAGGATGGCCAGCGGTAGCTCGGTGGTCTAATTACCTTAATCGGTTTTTCGCTGACCTTCGCCAGTCTTGTCGCGCTCAAAACTTCCCATTGCGAAGCAAATTGGTGAGTCGCTATTACGTCAACATCGTCCCCCGCAGCCAAAACCTGAGTAAGTTGCAAGATTACACGTCGCGGCGTGCCACTTGCTATGCCAATAACATTTCCACCCCCCGCAACCAGCTCATCATTAAGCGCTTGCGCAAATGCTCGATCCGCCGCTGTGTCACGTACAACAATTAAGACTCTTGGCTCCGTTCCATATTTCTGTAGCGAGAGTTTAGCTAGCTGCCGGCCAGCCGCTGAATCTTCTGGGTGTATGTCCGTTACCGTCAATGCACTAATCGCTGTACAAAGCAACAGCAACACTAACAGCATTCCGTGGTCCACGATTAGTTTCTTAATAGACCATTTTCTTGTTGGTGCGATTTTAGGGGCCATCATGATTGCACCGCCATCGGCTGCTCTAGTGGTTGGGAGCTAGTTGCGTAACGCATGATATCTTCTGGAGTAACATTTTGCGGCGACGATTTAACATCCAGGATACCCGTTACCTGTCCTTCGCGCATTACAACAATTCGATCACTCATAGCTAACACCTCTGGTAAATCTGAGCTGATCATAACAATTGCTTTGCCTTGTTCTGACAATTTATTCAACAATTGATAGATCTCATAGCGGGCGCCGACATCAATCCCCCGCGTTGGCTCATCAAAAATAATGACATCCGCGGTACTTTGCAGCCATTTTGCGAGCACCACTTTTTGTTGGTTTCCGCCGGATAACGTTTCCGCTCGTTGCTGAGCATCTGAAATGCGAATGTTTAGCGTTTCACAATAATGTTGAAACCTATTTTGCTCGCGGCGGTGAACCAGCATCCCTTTTGATGAAAAGTCGCCCATATTCGGAAGCCCAAAGTTGTGCTGCGTTGATTGACTCAGGATTAGCCCCTGGCTCTTTCTATCTTCAGTCAACAGACAAATCCCAGCGGCAATCGCTTGCCGTGGGGATTTCAAGCTCAGCACCACGCCGTCCAGCGTTATTGTCCCTTGATCCGGTAAATCAGCAGCAAATAGCATTCGAGCAACTTCTGTTCGCCCAGCGCCAACTAGGCCCGCAATGCCCAGCACCTCTCCTCGGTGAACCGTAAAGGACACTTTCTCGACAGCCGTACCGCGGGTTAATCCGTCAACCTGCAATCGTGGCTCACCAATCACCGAGCACCGCGGCGGAAACTCTTCGTCAAGCGAACGCCCCACCATATTTTCAATGATTTTATCGCGGTTCAAATCTGCCGCTGGTTGCGTTGTAATATGCTCGCCATCTCGCAGTATCATAATGCGATCGGCCAGTTGTTCAACTTCGTTGAGGCGATGGGTAATATAGATTATGCCAATTCCTTGACTTCGTAATTCCTCAACGATACCAAACAAGCCCTCGGCTTCTCGGGGTGACAAGGCTGCGCTGGGTTCATCCATCACCATGATTTTTGTATTTAAAGCTAAGGCCTTAGCTATCTCTACCACTTGCTGGTCCGCAACGCTTAACTCACTACAAAGCTTATCTGGATCTAATTGGCTACCAATCCGATTCAACAATGCTATTGCTCGCGCACATTCAGCTTTTTGTGAAATTGGTTTTAGCCATTGCCGGTCGTGGCCTAAGAAGATGTTCTCTCTAACTTTCAATGTTGGGATCAGCGTAAATTCTTGATAAATAACACTTATCCCCAATTGTCGAGCATCGCGTGGATTGGCAATCGTTACGCGTTCACCGTCAAGTCTAAAGCTACCGCGATCACTTTGATGAACCCCGCCAAGCGTTTTTATAAGCGTACTTTTACCGGCACCGTTTTCACCCAGCAATGCCAATACTTCGCCACGAGCAAGGGTTAAAGATACGTCGGACAACGCCCGTACGCCTGGATAACTCTTTGTTAACCCTTTGATTTCCAGCAGCGGTGGAGTGACTGACATTTATTGTTCCAACTGCAAGTCCGGATCGGATTTTGCATCGGCTTGGCGATACAGGGATGTGGGAATGAGCTCGACTTGTTCATATTCTTCACCAGCTTGAAAAGCTGTAAATTTTTCCATAATGACTTTTCCCATTTTCTTCGGAAACTGAATCGGGTCTGCATATATTTTTCCCTCAGCGATCGCTTGTTTACCAGCCAATGCGCCATCGAAGCCTACAATCGAAATCAACTCCGCTTTCTGTGCTTCATCTATCGCGTCCCACGCACCTAAGGCTGATGGATCGTTAATCGCAAAAATTCCACGAAGATTCGGATGAGCCTGCAAACTATCTACAGTCGCTCGGTAGCCGATACTTTGATCACCACCACCGTTAATTTCGCTAACGATTGTTATCTGTCCCGATTCACGGCCTTCGTTGTGGCCGGCGATTACCTTTTTAAAGCCCTGCACCCTTAATACACAAGAGTTTGCCTGCTTGAAATCCAAAACTAATATCTCCCCGCCTTCATCGCCTAGGGTTTCAATCATTGCTTGGCCTGCAAGCTCCCCACCCTGAAAATTATCGGTACCAATATGCCCTGCAATCTCAATGCCATCCGCCACGCATTGTAGATCACACGTAAAAACCGGAATTCCCGCTTCATTGGCTTGTTTAATCGCCGGACCTATTGCCAATCGATCCGTCGGGTTTAATACGATTGCCGCTACACCTTGACTAATAAAATCTTCTATTTGGTTCGCCTGCCGTTTTACGTCAGAATCGGCGTCCATCGTAATGACTTCATAGTCTTCCGACTTGGCTGCGGATGTCAAGCTTTGTGAAATCACAACAAAAAATGGGTTTTTGAGGCTCATTGCCGAATAGCCTATTTTGCCTTTGCCGGATAGCGCTTCGCTTGGGCTTTCTTCATTGCTCGGGTGTGTTGCTGAGGCAGAAGGTTCGACCTCAATTGATGTATCCGCTGAACAGCCATACAAAAATGCGATCGATAACAATAATAAAAACGGTGTTAATTTATTCATTAGAAGTTTTACTACTCGTTAAAAAGGGCCTTTGGGTTGGCTAGCTATTTACTTAGTGTAATGGACGTTCGTACACAGCGGTGGATTCTCATTTGGTATATTGAAGCATACCACGAGGGTACTCACCCTTAGTAGCATCCACATTTTTATCGTGTCATTGTAATCATCATTCGAATAGACTAAGTGTTTTCACGCAAGAGATTAATTATGAAACATTTTATTAGCTTGTTAGTTGTTTTGTTTTTTTCCACCGCTGCCCTCGCTGAAAACTGGCCATCGTGGCGAGGCCCTGATCAAAACGGTGTTGGTTCTAACGGGCCTTTTCCAACCACATGGTCAGCTGATTCAAACATTGCTTGGAAAATAAAGTTGCCCGGCATTGGCAGTTCAACGCCTGTTGTGTGGGACAAAAACATCGTTGTTACAACAACCGAAAACGGTGCGAACCTCACTCTCTGTTTAGATCGTAGTGGAAAAGAAAAATGGCGCAGCGAAACAGGTAAGGCTGCGGCTGGCAAACATAAAAAAGCGAGTGGTAGTAACTCTTCACCAATAACAGATGGGAAGCATATCTATGTCTACTTTAAAAGCGGGGACCTGGCTTGCGTAGATTTCAACGGGAAAATCATTTGGCAGCTTAATGTTCAAGAAAAATATGGCGCGGACACTCTGTGGTGGGACCTTGGCACTTCACCTGCGCTTACAAAGAATTATGTGATAATTGCTGTAATGCAAACGGGGCCCAGTTACTTATTGGCGCTTAATAAAAGCACCGGAACACTTGCTTGGCAACAAGAGCGCAATCTCGATGCCCCGCTAGAAGCAGCTCAAAGTTATTCGACGCCAGTCGTAACAACCATCAATAATAAAGAATCTATTGTTGTGCTGGGAGCGGATTTTGTCACCGCTCATGATGCTAAATCAGGCAAAGAGCTCTGGCGAATTGGTACGCTAAATCCTAACGGTGAAAAATACTGGCGCAGCATCGCCTCCCCTGCTATCAGTAATGGGATTATTTTAGCGCCTTATGCTCGAGGTAAAACACTTACAGCGATTGATCTAAATACATCCACACCTACAGTTAGTTGGACGGTCGACAATATCTGTGCGGATGTTCCCACACCAATTGCCATTAACAACAAAGCGATTCTCACTACGGATCGCGGATTAGTAACTCAAATCGATATTAAAACGGGAAAAACAACTTGGCAAACAGAGCTCGAGAAAAACCGGCTCGCGTTCTCGGCATCGCCAATCCTTGCAGGGGCCCATGTCTATTTAACCCGCGAAGACGGCGCAACCTTTGTTGTACATGCTGACACCGGCAAGATCGTTGCTAAAAACATTTTGCCAGAAGCCTTTGCTGTGGCGACGCCCGTTTTTGTAGATGGAAAAATTCTCATTCGTACATCGCAAGAATTATATTGCATCGGGAAATAAATTAGACCATGCACTTTGAGCCAATTGGTGGGCCAGCAGCCTGGCAGGGACAACAGTTATTCGAGACGCACCAGTGGCCAATGCGTCTTACGGATGCTGACCTTGATGAATTAACTACTGCCGCATCCAACACTGCAGCACTGCCTTTAGCCGTCTTATCGCGCGATAATTTTGTGCTTCCTCAGTTGGCACCTAAATTAGCCGCGCTGCAAACCGAATTGGAAGAGGGTTGTGGCGCAATCTTAATCAAAGGATGTGATGTTGAACGATTTTCCGCAGAAGAGTTACAACGGATGTTCTATGGGCTAACCGCTCATTTGGGAACCGCTGTCTCGCAAAGCAGCGCTGGAGATATTATTTTTAATGTCCGCGATGAAGGGTATAAAACCGAAGACACTAAAACTCGCGGACCAAATACGAGCAAGCGGCTTAGCTTTCATACGGATCGTTGTGACGTTATAGCATTTTTGTGCCTACAACAAGCAATCACTGGTGGAGAAAATCAGCTCGTTAGTAGCGTGGCTGTCTATAATCAAATACTATCGGAACGTCCAGATTTGCTACAAATTCTCACACAACCCTTTTACTATAAGCGGCATAATGTGGACGCTGGTAATACAAACGCATATTGCCAACAGCCCATTTTTTCTTTTTGTGAAGGTCGGTTTGCCTCTGCGTTTTTGCGTGTGCTAATCGATCGCGCTTATGCTGATCACAATACACCAGAAATGACTGCGTCACAAAAAGAAGCATTGGATTTTGTAGAAGAGGTGTGTGGGCGGCAAACAATGCATGTAGAGTTCCGGCAACAACCTGGTGACATATTACTACTAAATAACTGGATTACCTATCACCGCCGCAGTGCTTTTCAAGATCATAAAAACATTGCGCGGCGGCGACATCTCTTGCGAATATGGCTCGCCATGCCGAATAGTCGGCCACTTGACCTCGCTTTTCTTGCTAATTATGGGGCTGTCGAAGCTGGGGCGCTTCGCGGTGGCATGAAACCTGCCGTTGAATAAGTCTTAAAGATTGGCTCGTTAGTAGTAATTTACCGACAAGATAGTGCTATAAAAGGTATTGAAATGAGGTAGCTTTTATGGGCTTCCTCGTACAAAATATAGAGGTGCAAAAATTAACATAGGCTAACTTAGCAAAAGCCTCTTTGCGGATGTCTTAATTTCATAAGGAATTGTTTGTATGCGTTTGTTTGCTGTACTTGGATTGTTGGTTTTTCTTGTTTCCCCGCTGTCGTCTTTCGCTGACGAGGCTGGCGTAATCTACGAAGGCAAAGACGGCCCCGGCAAGGGTAAGCATATCGTGTTTATCGCCTCTGACCATGAATATCGGGGTGAAGAAAGCTGTCCAGCAATTGCTCGGATTTTAGCTTATCGCTATGGATTCAAATGCACCGTCCTCTTTGGACTCGATGCTGAAGGGTACATTGAGGCTGGTTCTTCGCGAATTCCTGGCCTAGAGGCCTTAAAAGATGCAGATATGATGTTCTGTTTTCTACGATTTGTTGCCCCTAATGATGAATCTATGCAACACATTATCGACTACCTTGGCCGCGGTGGACCAGTGGCTGGGTTGCGCACAACAACACATGCCTTTAATGGGCTAAAAGGTACAAACAGTAAATATAACTACAACTCATCTGATGAAAATTATCGCTATGGCTTTGGCCGACAAATACTCGGTGAAACTTGGCGACCTCCAGCTGCTGGCCACTATGGGCGCAACCATGTTTTTAGTACTCGCATGAATGTCGTTCCATCCCAGGCTAAGCATCCAGTCATGAGCGGCGTTACTGATATGCACGCAATGGCCGGTGCCTATAGTGCTGATCCCTTACCTAATTCCGTGATTCTAGCAACAAACGAAGTTTTAAAGACCATGAAACCCGATGCCGAGCCCGTGGAGAACAAACCCCCTCAGCCTGCTATATGGGTGCGGACTTATAAATCAACGTCGGGCAAAGAAGGCCGCGTGTTTGCTACAACCCAAGGTGCATCAGAAGATATCATCAGTGATGGTGTGCGACGGTGTATCATCAATGGTGTTTTTTGGTGTATGGAACTAGAAAACCACATTAAAGCAGACATGGATGTTGCATTTGTCGGTCCGTATCATCCTTCCACTTTTAGCTTTGGGGGATTCCGTAAAAAAGTTAAGCCCGCAGATATCGCTGGGTGGGATACGCCGATTTGGAACCCAAAAGCAAGCACCGCAAAATAACCACATGCTAAATTTACATGATAATCTTGATCGACGATCTTTTTTAAAGGTTGGCAGTTTGGGGTTAACTGGTTTGAACATAGCTGGGCTATCCAATTTAGCTCAGGCAGCAGGTGCAGCTGATCCTTGGGAATTGTTTTCTGGTAAGGCTGTTATTTTCCTGTTTCAACAAGGTGGTCCCAGTCAATTTGAATCTTTTGATCCAAAAATGAATGCGCCTACAAGCATTCAAAGCATGACAGGTGCAATCTCCACTAGTGTGCCAGGAACCTTTTTTGGTGGTTCCATGGGAAAGCTTGCTCACTTAGCAGATAAATTTACTGTTGTTCGTTCTTACCAAACTGGCAGTTCTGCACACAAAATTCAGCCCATCGTTAGTGCCGATACCCATGGGGCCAATATCGGCTCTTTCTTTTCACGGGTTGTTGGTACAAACAATCCTCTAAATGGGATGCCAACGAATGTGGCGGCATTTCCTAATTCTGTGGTTGAAGATGAGCCCGCGGCTTTTGATCAATTTGGCCGTGTAGCCTCTTCTGGTCCGTTTAGCAAGGGTTATGAACCTTTCGTTCCGGGTAGTGGTGGATCGTTTCAAGATAATCTCAAACTGCACATTAGTCGTTTACGACTCGGTGATCGAAAACGGCTTCTTGGGAAGCTTGACAATATCCGACGTCAAATAGATTCTGATGGTAGCCTCGATGGATTGGATCGTTTTCAATCACAAGCATTTGATGTCGTGCTCGGCGGCGTAGCTGATGCTTTTGATCTCAGCAAAGAAGACCCACAAACGGTTGCCAAATATGATACTTCACCACTGACTCGTTTCGAGCAGTGGAAAGACATGAACAATCGAAACCACTATAAGGCCAACTCTAATTCCCTTGGTAAGCTCTGTTTATTAGCGCGGCGCTTGGCTGAGCGGGGTTGTGGATTTATTACGATTACGACGTCGTTTGTTTGGGATATGCATGCTGATGTTAATAATCTTGGCATGGTCCGCGGCATGGATTATGTGGGCAGTCCATTTAACCATGCTGTTGCTGCGTTAATTGAAGATATTGAAGCTCGTGGACTACAAGACAAAATCATGTTGGTGTGTACTGGTGAAATGGGCCGCACGCCCAAAATTAATGCTCGCGGTGGACGTGACCACTGGGGCGGCCTCACACCACTATTGCTATACGGTGCAGGAATACCCCGGGGACACATCATCGGGCAATCGGCAAAAGATGGGGGATCTCCCGCAACTACACCTATCCGTACACCAAACCTAATTGCCACCTGTTTAGACACCCTGTTAGATCTCACTCAACTGCGATTACGGGTCGATTTACCACAAGAGGTGATGCAAGTTGCCACTGGCTCGCCAACCATCTTCAACCACAAATAGGCGAGCTGGCTGATTTTGGTTCCAGCTATCATAGAACACGCCGCTTAATATCGATGGGCCAACCGTAGTCGACGTTACTTAATAACTCACACCCGTCACTATATAGGTCATCAGGCGAACCCCGCCAAAACCGATAAAGAATGTGACAAAGGTAATTAATAAAATCTCTAGGGGGTCGTTGTGCTTTTTGAAAAACCGTCGCACAGCGGCGGTTGATTGCCGAGGCATTACTAAATTAAACACAAACAACAGCGCGGTAGCCACAAAAAAAACACCTAGTGGATGATAACTCCATGATTTCAGAAAATCACCATGGAGTATGCTCGACACACTTCTCGTTAATCCACAACCTGGACAGGGCAGGCTAAACAAACGTTTAAACATACAAAGCGGCATCCCCATGCCGTTGGAGGGCAATGCAATAGCAATCACCAACACTATCAGCACAATGACTTGCGCTTTACGAATAAACAAAACATCGAACTTAGACTGCTTTATCACTTTTCGACAACTCGCAAGGTCCTCAAGCCTGTATGCCGTGTCCCATCTGGTTGCATAGCAGTAACCTGAATTGCATAGATCCCTGCCTTGAGCCCACTAGGAAGCTCTATTGCCCAGAGGTGGTGCGCTGCGATGGGTTGAGACATTTTAGACCATGTTGCCTGCTGGCCCAGTGCTGTTTGAAACTGGTCTTCCGCCTCTGCCAGAGCAACTAGGTCCGGATCTCGCTGATCAGGAACATGCTCTACTTTAAGTGCTTTAAGTGTTTCTTTATTGTTGCGTAAAACCGCGGTCACCTGGGTTTTAGCTGAGCCTGAAAACACATTCGCATATATCTTGGTCGGTTCCGCGGCAGATGATATTTCTACAGGTGCAGAGATGTGCATTTGATAACTGGCCGGTTTACCCGCTGCTTTATACTGAAAGGCATATTGATTGCCGTCAAAGGTCACAATTGAATATCCGTTTGGTGTGCCATCGCGACTATAAGCGTGAGGAGCACCACCGTATCGCTTCATCCCGCTCCACCAACTGCCTCCTGCAGTCACGTTAATCACGTGATGGTGCGGGTTCTTTCCCTGCCAATCGTCTTCTTTGTCTAGGTATAAATGTCGCTGGTAGTGTTGGTGTCCTGAAACTGACAGTGTAAAGGGCCGCTGTTCAATCAAACGAAATATCTTCGATTTCTCTCGCGTACTCGGAAGTGGGATGTGCATCAGCAGCACAACCAGTTTTTCAGCCGGCACGTCGGCCAAGTCGTTTGTCAAAAACGTCATCTGTCGCTTGCCGAGACCACCACGATAGCTCATTTTTTTGCCGGCCTTGTCATGATACCATTCAACATTGTCCAGCACTATAAAGTGTGCCTGCCCATAATCAAAGGAGTAGTATGCTGGACCATAAATCCGCTCAAACGTTTCGTCGCTTAATTCCTCGCTTGGCGCTTCTGCATTGTTATCGTGGTTGCCAATCACGTTATACCAAGGGATGCCGATCAGCGCGATTCCCTGGTTTTGAGGCCCAAACAGGTCTAGGTTGTTAAACATGATGTCGCCTAACGTCACACCAAAAACAGCGTCTGTACCTATTATTTCCTCAACCACTTCGCGAATCACATAATCCACTTCTTGTTGGTTTCTCGGTTGAGGATCCGCAAACATAATCGCCTTAAAGTTGTCTGGTTCCTTTTGTGGGTACAGTGGAAAATCAACCGACTTGGGCAGCGGGCCTGTTGGTGATACGCCTTTGAATCGATATCCAGCCGGCGATCCAGCCGGCTTGTGGATGTAATAAAACTGTGGAATTTGGTCCGCGTTGACCGGTGTTCGCCATCCTTGGGGTTTAATGACAAACAGGATTGTGTCATCAGAGATTGGTAATTTATAAGACCCAGTACTATCTGTAGTAACGATCGATTCGCCATTTGACACTCGAATTCCTGACAACAGGGGTTCGTCAGTATCATATTGGTTGTTGAAATTTTTATCGTGGTAGACTCGGCCTGTTGCCTGTTGTCCATCTTGTGCTAGCAGGCTAGCGGTCAACAAAAAAATTACGAGCACTAGTGTGAGCTTGCTTGCTGACTTGTTCGGCGGTTGGTTAATCGGCATCTCTATCCATCCTTCGTGTGAGTGTCTTTGTCTAGCTAAAGCCCTAGTTGCGTCGGCAACTAATGTATAATAACAGATTATTATTGTGCTGTTCTAAGGGAACCTTGTTCTTATGTCATATCGCCTCCTGTTGTTACTGCTTGCTTTTCCGTCTGTTTTGCTAGCCGCTAAACAACCAAACGTCATTTTGGTAATGGCTGATGATATGGGATGGGGACAAACGGGTTATTATGATCACCCCGCCCTAAAAACACCGCACCTAGATGCGATGGCAAAAAACGGGCTTCGTTTTGATCGCTTCTATGCCGGTGCACCCAATTGTTCGCCAACGCGGGCAACTGTCCTGACTGGCCGCAGCAATGACCGTACCGGTGTCCTAAACCATGGGTACGCGCTTAACCTACAAGAAAAAACCATTGGGGCTGCCTTCAAAAAGGCTGGATACGCGACGGGTCATTTTGGCAAGTGGCACCTCAATGGGTTCACTGGGCCAGGTGCTCCTCTTTTTAAAGACGATGATCACAGCCCATCGGCTTTTGGGATAGACACTTGGCTAAGCGTAACTAATTTCTTTGACCTAAATCCTATTCTAAGTCGCAATGGTGAATTTGAAGAGCATACTGGGGACTCTTCCGAAATTGTTGTTGCGCAAGCGTTAAGGTTTATTCGCAGCTCAGCGGATAAAGATAAGCCCTTTTTTACCATTATCTGGTACGGCACTCCCCACAGTCCTTGGATGGCCAACCAAAATGACCAACGCCCATTTCCCTCCCTCGATGATCGATCTAAAAAACACTATGGTGAGCTTGTCGCAATGGACCGCTCCATCGGCGCTTTACGTGCGGGCTTGCGAGAACTTAACCTCGCAGACAACACAATCCTCTGGTTTAACGGTGATAATGGTGGTTTGTCGGGCATAAAACCCACAACTGTCGCTCATTTGCGTGGCTATAAAAACTCCGTGTATGAAGGTGGTTTGCGGGTGCCCGCCATCCTTGAATGGCCCACCAAAATAACACCGCGCATCTCTGATTTCCCTAGTTGTACGATGGATATTTTTCCTACACTGGTCGAACTTGCGGGCCTTGATACAAGATCTCTCTCTGAGGTGATTGATGGTATCTCGCTAAAGGGGCCGTTGCTCGATAGTGAACAAAGCCTCCGCAAAGAACCTATCGGCTTTCGTCACACTAAGCGTGGGGCGATGATTTACAACAATCTAAAACTTGTAACACAACAAATCGGCAGTGGCAAATATGAACTCTACGACCTCAGCAAAGACCCATCGGAGACAAAAAACCTTGCCGGCTCAAAAGAGATAGCGCACATGGAAATCATTCGCCGCTTTAAATCCTGGACCGCTTCCGTTGATCGCAGTGCAAAAGGGGCCGACTACCCTGAGGGCTACGTTCTTCCGCTAGGCCGAAAACAACAGATTTCTTGGCTTTCGCTCCCTAAATATCAAGCCTATTTTCCACTGTGGAAAAATCGCCCTGAATTTAAGCCATATATTGATAGATATCAACAACAAAAGTAGCCGCGTTTAAATTGTTTATACGTCGAGGTTTTGCACATCGAGTGCATGTTTTTCGATAAATTCACGCCGCGGTTCAACCTTGTCACCCATGAGCACCCGGAACATTTCGTCCGCTGCCGCTACATCATCCATCGTCACCCGAACTAGTGTCCGCTGATTTGGATCAAGCGTTGTGTCTCGCAGTTCCTCAGCATTCATTTCACCAAGACCTTTAAAGCGGGTCAACTGGAGGCCCTTTTCGCCTGCTGCTCGAACGGCGTTAAGTAATCCTCGAAGCTCTTTCAGAGGAATTTCTGTGTCTCCTCGCTTTAGGATATATCGTGGGTTTTCGACACCCGTTCGTTCCACTGGGAGCAGTGATTGTACGTCCAGTCCATACTGTTGTAGCTCTTTTAATCCGGCATTAATTGTCCGTACCTCATGCAATTCCACGATGTGTATGCTCGCGGATAAATCCTCGTGGACATCTTCCTCCGACCCTTCTTCTGCCGGTTCCGTTGGTGTTGGTTCGTCGGGGGTTCGCTCCTCAATAAACGCATCAACCGCATCCCGTTCGCTAAACCAAAAGTCATCTGTTCCTTCAAACACATGGAACATGGGCAGTTTACCCGTTTCAACGTTTTGACGTTGCGCGTGTATTTTTAAGTTTATTCCTCGGCGTTCTAGTGCGAGCAATGCGTCTTCCATACTAGACAATGTGCGACACAGCGAACCCATTTTATCGCCTTCCAGTTCATCACCATTTTCTGTTATGAACACGGCATCTGCCAAACCCTTTTCCAAAAGCTGATTTTTCATTTCATCTTCGCTTTGGATATAATATATATTCTTTCCTTGTTTCACTCGAAACAGAGGTGGTTGAGCAACATAGACATGCCCGCGTTCCATTAACGAATACATTTGCCGATAGAAAAAACAGAGCAGTAGCGTTCTAATATGAGAACCATCTACATCAGCATCGGTCATAATTATAATCTTGTTGTATCGCAGCTTTTCAAGGTTTTGATCATCACCAAAACCACAACCGATTGCGTTGATCATCGCCTGGACCTCTTCGTTGGCTAATACCTTATCGACCCGAGCTTTGTAGGCATTGATAATTTTACCTCGCAGCGGCAAAATCGCCTGATACTGCTTCAGTCGCCCTCCCTCCGCACTTCCACCAGCAGAATCACCTTCGACAAGGTACAGTTCGCACTTTTCCATATCTTTGCTGATACAGTCCCTAAGCTTGCCTGGCAGGCTTCCGCCTCCAAGGACATCCTTTCGCTTGCGCATCAACTGGCGGGCCTTCTTGGCGGCTTCTCGAGCCTCCATCGCGATGATCCCCTTTTGAATAATAATACGTGCATTCTTTGGGTTCTCTTCTAGATATTTTTCTAGTGCTTTGCCGAAGTTCGACGAGATTATTGACTCCACTTCGCGGTTGCCTAGTTTTGTTTTGGTTTGTCCTTCAAATTGCGGGTGAGCTACTTTGGCTGACAATATCACCGTCATTCCCTCGCGGACATCATCGCCAGTGGGCACTTCCTTGCTGTCTTTTAGTATTTTTTCTTTGAGCCCATATGCATTTAACACTCGCGTCAAAGCCTTGCGGAAACCTGTTTCATGCGTCCCACCTTCGTGTGTGTGAATGTTGTTGACATATGAATGCAAGTGCTCGGTATAATCATTTGTATATTGCAGTGCTATTTCATATCCGACGATATTGCCTTCTTCTATCGTCTCGTTGCCTTCAACATAAAACACGTCTTCGTGCAAAACATCGCTGGCTCTGTTTAAGTGACGTACAAAATCTATAATTCCATCTTCATAACAGTAGCTTTCTTTTTGGTCAGATCGATCGTCCCTAATTTCAATCGTCACACCCTTGTTCAGAAATGCTAAGTCCTGCATCCTTTTCGCTAGAATATCAAATTGGTATTTTGTTGTTTCAAAAATATCGCCGTCAGGCTTAAACGTCGTTTTTGTCCCTGTTTTATTAGACTTTTCTCCACGTTTAACCAATCCCGTCGGTTCGCCATATTCGTATTCTTGGCGGTGAATATAGCCGTCTCTGCCAACCTCAACCTTACACCATTGGCTCAAAAAATTTACCACTGTCACGCCGACACCGTGTAGCCCACCTGATGTTTGATACGCTCCTTTATCAAATTTGCCACCAAATTTCAGCACGGTCATCACGCCCTCAAGCGTTGATACCTCTCTGTCAAACTCTTCCGACAGTGCTTCGTGTTTCTCGACAGGTATTCCTCGCCCATCGTCTTCTACTGTGATGCTCCCGTCTGGATTAATAACTACGATAATTAATGTTGCATAATCCGCCATAGCCTCGTCGATCGAATTGTCAACAACTTCATAAACCAAGTGATGTAGACCACGGTTAAATGTGTCCCCGATGTACATCCCTGGTCGTTTGCGTACGTGCTCACGGTCGGAAAGGTGCTGTAAATTATCAGCACCATATTCATTGTTTTTATTGTTTTCACTCATCTAATATCAGTCCCTTTTCTCTGCCAATCGTGTTTTGTGCGTTGTAGGCGATTGTTTAGTTTGTGTTGATTCGGTTGATTTACTCGATTACATCGCGGCTACTCGGAGTTTTAAATCCTTGATTTGTTGGTTTTCTCGATTGCCCTTTTTTTGATTCAGCTTGGTTACTAACGCATGTTTTTTAAATGCCAGTTCCTGCATTACTGCGGAGTTATTACAAGTCACTTCCAATATGCCCCGGCGGATTGTTCCTGCTGTTGTCATTGCCGCAATCCGCTCCCCTACAACATCACTCCAGATATCTGCTAATTGAGAAGCTGCTTTGACTCTGGCATATCCTCGTCGAGTTAATAGCTCGCTTACTAGGCGGTCCATTTTTGCTGGCAGCGGTATGTACCGTTGCTTATGTTTTAGCTCTTCCAGTAAAACCTGTTCTGCTTTTGCTTTATCCATTATCCCACCTGCCCTTACCTGTCTGTCGCAAGTGGCATGATGATATATGAATAGCCGTCTTGAGTAGTAAATAACACTGCTGCTTGGGCATTTTCAATGAAAATGGAGAATTGACTTGTCGCGTCTAATGCTTTTAGAAAATCCGATACATAGCGATGATCCATCGTCACGGATATTTCTTCGCCTTCGTAAGCTATGGGCATTTCTGTATGAGATTGCCCACGTTCCGCCGCTTGGGCATCCATCGTAAGAGTGCCGTTGGCAAACGTAAAATTGATCCCTCGGCTATCATCATTGGCTACAATCGCTGCTTGCTTCAGCTTGGAAAGCATATCTCCTGAGCCGATATCAATCGATTTCGCTTCCGAGGTGCTTGGAAAAACATCTTTCCATTTCGGGTAGCGTCCCTCTACAAGCCGAGAAGTTAGCGTTATTTTATCGCTGACAAATACAACTTGATTGTCATTAACTATTATTTTGACCGTCGCTTCTGGGTTTACTATAGCCCGCGAAATCAACGTCATTGAGCGCGTGGGCACGATTGTCGAGGAACTGCCCAATTCGACGCTCCCATTAATCTCTACTGGGCCCTGCATTTTTGCCAATCTGCGCCCATCTGTCCCTACGGCGATCAAGTTGCTGCCGTCGATCTCAAGCAATAGTCCTCCCAAGGCATAGCGACTACTTTCACTGTCAGTTGCAAAGAAAGTTCGTTTAATCAACTCTGACAGCAACCTAGCTGGAATCTCCAAATAAGAATCATTGTCCACGCTGGAAACATCGGGAAACTCATCGGGATTTTGGGATGGTATTTTGTACGAACTGGTGTCGCCGTCTACCGATATTTCAGTGTCCTTCATTTCAACGGTGAGCGATTCATCGGTACATTCCCGCAAAATCTGACCAAACAAGTCCACTGGCAAGACGATACTCCCAGGCACTTCGACGCTTATCCCTTCAACACCTATCCGGACTCCTACCTCTGTGTCGGTGGCCATCAACACGCTTTCCCCTTCTGTGCAGATGAGCTTAACCGACTGCAAGATTGGCTTTGGGCTACGACTTGGAGCAACCGCCGCAGCGGGCTGAAAAGATGACAGCATCATCTCGCGATCAAAAGTAAATTTCATAATGAGTCCTTTAGCATCCTATAGCGAGCGATGATTAACTGTTGTGTGTTGATGGTATATATATAAATTAAATAAAAAGTAGTAGTAGAAGTAGCTTGTCACGGATTGTAAATAAAACGAACAACAAGCATCAGTAGAGCAGTATTAAACGGACAAAGTTGAGCTAAAGTGATATGTTTGGGTGGCGGAAAACATGTTGAAAGGGGGTTTATTCAACAACCAACAACAGTCAACAATTTGACTAAAAGGTTCATAATCAACAAACGGATGTTCAAATCCTAAAACCAGTGGCTGGGAACAGACTGCCTGTCGACATCTTTTCCACCACCAGTATGTTGAACATCGATATTCATTATTTACCAACAGTCCCGGGGTTAAATTTAATCGACAGCTTGGCATTAACCTCTTCGACAACGAGCCGAACAGAGCTATCGGACGTAAGATCAGACTTTATTTTATTAAATGCGTACATGATGGTGGAATGATCACGACGGCCAAAGTACTCTCCAATTTCGCGATAGCTACTATTGGTGTGTAAGCGGCACAAATATATGGCAATGTTACGAGCGCGAACAACGTACCGACGCCGGGAGGAGCTTTTCATGTCTGAGAGGCGTATATTTAACTGGCGAGAAACAGCCATGGCAATGTCCCGCTGGCACAATAACACGGTGGTTGGTTCATCGGCAAAGAACCGCTTAACATCATCTCGGCAAACATCTCGAGCCTCAAGGTCAGCCTGTGCGCGAAGCCGCAACACAGCGCTTCTCATTTGAGGAACGGTTTTTAGCTTTGGGCCGGTTGGACCAACCTCACTGATTAAAGACTTTTGTGTTGCGCTGTCTAATGCAACGCCATGTTGATCGGACAACAAACGCACAAGTTCTTCGCGGGCAGCTTCTCCAGGTGTCGCAATTCGAGCCTGTAAACCACCCATCAAGCGGCTTGCCAAGCGGGCGTCTAGGCCAGATGATTCTAGCGGCAGCTCGTTTGTGCACACCAATAACATACGACCCTGTTCGCAGAAGGTATCAATGATCAAGCTGAGCGTTTGTTGCGCCGAAGCCCTTGTTTTTAAGACTTGAATGTCATCAATAATGAGCAAATCAAACGAAAAGTATTTCTTTCGGAAGCTTGGAAGCGAGTGGGTGTGCACCGCTCGAGCGTGTTCTCGGGCAAAATCAATGCCGTTAGTGTACAGTGATTTTAAGTTTAGGTGCTTGGATCTCCACTGGACCAAAAAGGCGTGGCTAAGGGCGGTTTTTCCTGTTCCCCGGTCACCATATAACACGAGCGGACTATCGGCAAAACGCTGTTCTAGCACCGACTGCAACACAGACTGTAACACCTTGTTTTCATTTCCGAAAACAAACGCACCTAACCCACCAGGATCTTGATATTCTTTAACCCCAGCGCAGCGATTATCGTGCGGAAACAACTCCAACTGCTCGCCCAAAGTGGAGGCGGCTGAAGAGGGGGAAACCGGAATAGAAAAGAGACCGTTTGCCAATGCTAAAACCAACAAAAAAAAGAGGAAGAGAAACATGCGAAAGACAGACAATAACCACATCTAACGCAGGCTTTATTATAGGGTTTTTTGATAACATTATCGAGCAGAGGCGAGGTGAAAATTAGATGAATAGCGGGAGATTGTTAGTCCGATAAAAGCGGCAAAATCTCGGATAATATTTCAATGACTGCATCCACCTCTGCTGGCGAGTTGAAGATGCTCAAGCTAAAACGGATCGCTCCCTCTATTACACCCTCAGTCAGCCCCATCGCAGTTAATACAGGCGAGGGTTCACTAGATCCAGAAGCACAAGCAGAGCCGGTGCTGCAGCAGACCCCAGCCACATCCAAAGCCATCATTAATGCCTGCCGGTCAACGCCAGGAAAAGAAATACAGGTGGTTTGGGGCAACCGAGGGGAGTCATGGCCAATAACAATGGCGGTAGGAAATAGCCCCAAAACACCAGATTCTAGTCTTTTTTGCAGATCAAGCAGTTGTGAGATGTTCGCGTCTTGGTGGTCGAGATAGAGCTCAAGCGTCTTGCTAAACGCAATTGGTAGCGGACACGCTTCGCTGCCAGGCCGTAATCCGTTCTGTTGAAACCCACCATAAAAAACAGGAGTAATAGGACAATCCGCTTTGATTAATAGTGCGCCAACTCCAACCGGACCATGTATTTTATGGGCGGATAGAGACATGGCGTCTACACCCAACTGCTGAAAATGAACCCTCATTTTTCCAACGGCCTGAATAGCATCTGTGTGTACAAGGGCACGATGGTTTTTACATAGATCCACAACATCAGCGACTGGTTGAATTACCCCCGTCTCGTTATTGGCGAGCATCACCGATACAAGCCTCGTTTCATCATTAAGCAGAGAGCCCAGGTGTTCAAGATCGATTTTACCGTTAGGTAGTGTGTTGGCGGTCTGTAAATCCCAACCATCTTTTGACAACACCTCCGCTACCATTGTGACGCTGGGGTGTTCAATACCAGAAATAATCAACCGACCACGCTGAGGGAAGGATGCACAAATACCCAACAAGGCTAAATTATTTGCCTCGGTTCCACCGGATGTGAACACAATCGCCCCCTCGTCGGAACTTTGCAGACTACACCCCAACAACTCACCAACCCGCCTGCGGGTTATCTCTAGTTGTTTGCGGCTTTGCCTGCCCAGGTCATGTTGGCTAGCTGGGTTTTTGAGGCCCAAATGTAAAGCGCTGGTCAGTGTTTCGACGACCTGGTCAGCAATCGGGGTGGTGGCGTTGTTGTCAAAGTAAATAGTTTTCATGTTCGTCAGTTTAGTCGGTTTTTTTGAAAACGTCATACACACTCCACAGATATTTTATGGGATAAATAACTCGCCTTTCATCAATTACCACCTACAGGGTAATATCTGTAGAGATAGCCATGTCTTCCAATCAGGTTTTTGATGAAACCAAAGCAGAAAACAAATCGCTTAAGATCCCCTATTAACTTAGTTGTACGTAGACGAAACAGTCGGCTACGCCAGCAACAAGCCAAACCCCCTTCTCAACTACGCAGTGAAGAAGATGTCCAAGTATTAATGCAAATAACGGAAGGGGTTATTTTTATAGCGCGCGAACCAATTACGACGACCAAACTAGTGCAATACGCGCGTTTACATAATGGCAAAGAGGCAAGACAACTGATAGAACAACTCAATATCCAATACGACAAAACCAATTGTGCCTACCGAATCGAACAGGTCGCAGGAGGCTATCAATTGATGAGCCGTCCAGCGTTTTCAAGCTGGCTCAAGCGGCTCGAACACACGATAGCACCACAACGCTTCTCCACACCATCTATAGAAACACTAGCCGTTATTGCTTATCGACAACCAATAATGCGAGCAGAAATTGAAGCGATTCGTGGAGTTGGGTGTGGGGAAGTGATTCGGCAACTTATGGAACGAGATCTTGTTCGAGTTGCAGGCCGCAGTGAAGAGCTTGGGCGCCCCTATTTATATGCTACAACCAGAATATTCCTCGGGCTGTTCGGTTTAGGGTCAATAGATGACTTGCCAGCGATGAAAATCCCCATGCAGCTGGAATTACCAGAAGCTGCTTAATAGCGAATCAATCTTTGAGTTGAAAGAGCTTTTTAAGCGCATCTAGCAAACCGGCACCAGTGTCGGGAGAAACATCTTCACGCAGAGATTCTAACGGTGGGTGTAGCAGCTTATTAACTAGGCGATCTAGCGTAATTTCAATTTCTTTGGCAATCGTGGGATCGTGGGCAAAATCACCAAGCTTCTTTTGTAGCCGCTGCAGCTCAGCCGCTTTTATTTCATTTGCCTGTTGTTTTAGCCGTCCAATCCAAGGCCCAGTGATTCGCTGAAACAAAACCTTCATAAACAGCTCGGTTTCTTCAGCGATTATATTTTCCGCCTTAGGCCACTCCAGTTGACGAGCCGCAAGGTTGGCATCACAAACCGTCTGAATATCATCAATTGAATAAAGATAGACATTAATGAATTCAGAAATAGCGTTGTCAAAATCACGTGGAACCGCCAGGTCCAAAATGAAGACAGGACGCTGATATCGCTTTTCAACCACTTGGTGAAAAACATCACCAGTAACCACCGGTTCTGTTGCCGCAGTCGCACTAACGACCAAATCTGCTTCGACTAACAAATCTTCTAATTGATCCCAGTTCGCAGCTTCGCTGCCGGTTTGTTTAGCCAGTTGGTCTGCTCGTTCTCGACTACGATTAACGATAATTATTTTGCCAACGTTTTTATCAACGAGGTAGGTCAGGGTTTCTTGTGCCATTTCCCCAGCGCCAATTATTAGGACAACTTTATCATCAAACCGCTCGAAAAACCGACTAGCATAATCAGCGACGGCAATGGAGGGAATGCTAACCCGTTTTTCATGTAGGCTGGTCTCGTTTTGTACTCGTTTTGCTACTCGAATTGCTGCTTGGAATGTACTGTGTGTTAGGGGGCCGGTGCTATCGCCAGCATTTGCTAAATCATAGGCTTGCTTAATTTGGGACAGGATTTGGGCCTCACCAACAACCATACTATTAAGGCTTGCTGCGGTAGAAAACAAATGTCGGACAGCCTCCTCACCACGAAGATTATGTAATTCAACAGCGATATCCTGTGGAACTAAGCCATGAAACTCCGCCACAAAGTTAATCAACTGTTCCGCGGTGGGGCAATCCGCCTCATCTTCAGCGGCTGTATAAATTTCCATGCGGTTACAAGTCGACAACAAAACAGCCTCAGTCCGAGGAAAAAGATTGCGCATTTGTGCCAAAGCCGCAGTTGCTTGGGTTGGCTGAAAGGCGAGCTTTTCTCGGAAGGTCACGTCGGTGTTGTGGTGGCTACAGCCAATCATCTGCACTCTCATTGACCACCCCCTAACGACAGCAGGGTGACCGCGGGTGTTTCAGCGTGTTCGCCGAAAACGACAAAGCACAAAACCATAATTAAGAAAAGAAAGCTGGCCATGGTCAAATAGGCGATTTTTCGGCCTTGTCGAGCAGGTCGATAAAGCATTTCAAAAACGGAGATGACGATGAGCCACAACAACAAGACCGAGGAAGAAATCACAACCATATCGTTCCAAGGTACAATGTTTTTAAGCTCGTTTTGAAATTGTACGTTCATGATGATGCCGGAAAATAAGCCGATCATAATAAGCCCGGTTGCTAAAAATAGGCTGCGGCGATTACAGACCTGTAGCCATTCAAGCGAAGGCAAGCGAAATCCAGCTCGAGGCGGTAACTTGCGTTTAAGACGTGAAGCTTGGACTAAGTACATTAACCCTGTCGTAAACGCGATTGTCATAGATACCGTACCAGCCAATAAACTAATGCCGTGAGTCATGCCCCACAGGTCTCCACGTTCTTGGGCAGAAAATGGTTGGCGCCCCTCAATGGAAATAGCAAACAGAATCAAACCTAAAATAACAGGC
Organism: Planctomycetaceae bacterium; assembly: GCA_018658605.1. The sequence goes on from JABHUV010000047.1 coordinate 37,446, forward strand.
AAAAAGAATATTCCGACGGAATGGCGCACTCGTTGTAAAGCGACAATTGTATAAGTGACGGCGAGTGCTAATGAGACCACGAGGCACCAGTCATACCAACTAGCCAAGGGCGTTCCGCCAGAAAAATCCGATTGGAATTTATCCCATAGAAAAATGGTGTGCGCAAATATGCCGGCGAGCATCATTATAAAAATAACAATGCTGCGCACCGAGACTCGGTAAAACAGCCGAGATATTTCTAGTAGTAATGCAATTAGGTAGCTAAGCGCAAAACACGAAAGTGAAATGCGAGTTAACCAATCAGCCATAGCGGTTACATTGAGCATGGAAATAACTTATGAAACACCCCAGAAATTGAGAGAGTTAGCCGGTTCCATGGCCAGTTAACACAGGACTCCAAAACTATGCGAATGATTCTATTTTATCCACTTAACGGTGATTGCGAACCGCAAATGGGTGCAAAAATTGAATTAGGCGAAGATGAAGCAATATGTTATTACGAGAACGATACGATTACACCGATAATTGCGGTTATTTGGCGGGCTTTCGAGCAGGTAGCCGGCTCGGCGATCAAAGAAGCATGGTAACAACGGAGACCGTGTTTTATTCGTTAATTCCGAGATCGTTGATTTTTTTGTGGAGCGTGTTGCGATTGATGCCAAGTTGAATGGCGGCCTTGGTTCGCGTACCTCCGCACGCAGCCAGAACCTGTTGAATGAGTTCACGTTCAATTCGATCGATAATTTCGCTGTGCAAGCTTCCATCTTTGTCAGCGAGTTCACGCAACGCTTGCTGTACCGTCCGGAAAGATAGTCCGGCCAGATCTTCGCCCGCGCTGCCATCCGCAGATACAGATTCGGGTTGGTTTGATAAGACTGATGGTGGCAGCAAGTCAGCTGTAAATTCATCTCCACTGGCTAACACCACTGCCCGTTCGACATAGTTTTGTAACTCACGAACATTTCCAGGCCAAGTGTATTGCTGCAGTGCCTCGATTACCGCTGGTTGGATATGAACAACGTAGCGGTCATTAACTTCGTTATATTGTTGTAGAAAAAAAGTAAGCAACTGAGGGATATCTTCGCGTCGGTCCCGCAGCGGAGGAATTTCAACAGGTACCACGTTCAATCGCCAATAAACATCTTCACGAAAATGCCCAGCGCGGACTTCGCTCATTAAATCACGATTACTAGCAGCAATTACACGCGTATCGACACTAATCGTTTGGGTATCACCAACCCGCTCAAACTCTCGTTCCTGTAACACGCGCAGTAATTTAACTTGTAATTCCAATGATGTAGAGTTGATTTCATCCAAAAAAATTGTCCCTGAATGGGCAGCTTCAAATCGCCCAGTGCGGTTATTTACAGCTCCAGTAAATGAGCCGCGGACATGTCCAAATAACTCGCTTTCTAACAAGCTCTCACTCAAGGCCCCACAATTGACTTTGACAAATGGCCCGTTTGAACGGTGGCTCAATTGATGAATAGCATTGGCGACCAATTCTTTTCCGGTGCCGGTTTCACCAAGTAATAACACTGAAGCGTCACTCTTGGCGACTTTGCGAGTGAGTTGATAAACCTTTCGCATCGCCAAGCTATTGCCGATGATGTTACCTAGGGGCGTTGAATTATCCGATACCTCTAGCGCTGAGTGTGGGCGTTGTTCGCCAGAATCGCCAAATTGTCCGTCAGGCTCAAGTGTAGCCATGATTATCTGGTTATCTTTGGCCGGTGGTTAACGATCCCAGTGACCAATGCGTCTGATGATTGTTGGGCGATTAAAAGCCCGCAGATCCAATTGTAGCAGCAACCGGCTTCTTTCATATCGTGGACAAGCAGGTTTATGGTTTTGCGTTGGCGGTTTTTGTGGGTGCTTCAATTGCATCAAGGATGTCAGAGAGGACATCGATGTTCTCTTGAGGCGACTCTAAACTTTTGTTGTAGAGGTCATACAACTTGAGTATCTCAGCGCGTGTTAACAAAATTTTATATTGTTGAATGTTCTGCTTTAGAGCCGCAACGGCATGCACTCGATTGTTGAGAATTTCGGTATCTTGGCTAGCAAATGTTGCCAAGGTCCGCTGGGACTGATCGGATCCAATGTGCGCTAAGGCCGTTGCGGCAGGCTTGCTTAGCGGTGGAACAAACAACGCATTAACCATTGCCTGTTGTTGTCGCTGCACATTGAAAAACTCAAATTGCTGCTGATTGGCCAACAATTTTTCAAACCAAGCTAAACAGACCTTAGCTTGAGCAATCCTTTCAAGCGTGGTGATTTCTTGATACTGCGCTGTTAATAACATGGGACGAGTTTGTTGTAGCAACCCTTCTACCGAAACGGGTTCGGTAAGAACAAAAGTCAATGGATCGACCGCTGCAATCGGATTGGCTCGGCCAATAGACAGATCATGAACAACGATTCCAATCGGTATCCCAGCAGTTCGTGGGTCATGGCGTAACATATAAACAACATCATTAATGTGAGGAGCAGCAATAGATTCGCCAATCATGATAAACTCATAGTCAGCACTTTGTTGTGCCATTTGAACAAGGTCGCGACCACTTTTGGCACGGTCACCACTGAAGCCGATTTGTGCCAACAACCCAGACCATGTTTGGCTGCGTTCGGGCTTAACGTCGCCTGTCAGTACAGAACGAGTCCCTGCTGTTTTAATGTAATACCCGGCAGCTTCGCTTAAAAACGTACATCCCGGAAAAGCTCGTTGAGGATTAATATTGAAGATCGCACTAGCCACCGCAAATCGCACGCGGCGGTCGGCGTGGTTGAGTAATCTAACAAGCGGCGTTGGTTTCCCCGATGGGGCATAAACTAATGCCTCGCTACCAATGGCGCCCAACACCTCAACTGCTCCAATCGCTGCCGGATAATTTTCTTCCGCAAGACAATGCTCTAATAGCGATAAAACATATGCTGGTGATTCTTGGCTGACCAATTGCAGAGTGCCATCAGCCAAAGGCTGACTCATTCCGTTAAGAACTTTACTTGAGGCTAAAATGCTTCGTAGAAACTGACGTTTATATTGAGCGTTTGCCAAGTCGAGGCTATATAGGTTTTTAGAAACCCGCGTGGCTAATAACAGAGAGACGACTCGAGCGTCATGTGTGGTGGGAGAGACAATCGCTTGCTCGGCGTTATATTTCCATAAGGTAATGCGGTTGAATTCATCAACAGGTAGCATTAAATCTCCACGGAGCACCCGATTCAATTGAAGTTGCAAGTATGCCATCGCATCCCGTTTAGTTGGTAGTGTTTTGACGAGCTGAATTAAAGATCGTCGGGCTGCAGACCCAAGAGTGGAATCAGGGGATTCTAAAACGGCATAAGCGACAAGCCGATCGGCTACCCGTGTAGCTCGTAGGTGACCGAGCACTTCAATCACTCGCGCTTGATGGCTTTCGTCAGTGACATCCAAATATCCAATGATAGGTTCGACGGCAACATTTCCCATGGCAATGATAGCCCGTTGGATTTCCCGGTAGTTTTCGTTGTGCTGAGGATCGCCAAGAGCGGCTCCGAGCAGTGCTGCCGCTTTCATATCTAGGGTTTTGAACGTGTCACGAGCGCGGACACGTGTTAGTTCATCAGTGCTTGCTAAGTCCGTAATGAGGGATTTAATACGAGCATCATCTTGCATGTAGGCGAGAGCACCTTTATTCACGATGGTAGCAAATTGAGCACCCTCTGGCTGAATTTTTGCGTTGAGTGATAATTCAAACAAAAAGGCGGAACCAAGTTGTTTTTGAACGGCGGTCGCTTGAGCGGGTGAGACATTGAGTTTTTCAAAGTCTTGGATAAAGGTTCGAGCAACATCAGTCCGAGATATTTGCGTGCAAATTAGGATGGCTTCTGCTAATTCTGCTGGTGTGCCGGGCCGCAGCTCACCATAACGACGAATGATAAGATTGGGGTCGAGACTAAGATTAGATGTGGTTGCTGGCTGGGCGGGGTTTGCTACGGCATTGTTACCGCCTGCTGGCTTTGCAGGGGCACCAAATGGATTGGCTTGAGCGAGCACAGCTTGAGGCGCAATCGCTAAACTAACGACGAAACTGGCGAGGAAAAAAAAGCCGAAAAAGAATCTACTAAGTGGCTTAGAAACGCGGCCCGAAGGTGAATAATCGATAAATATCACTTGCATTACCTAGTTAACCTATTTTTATTGATCACAACCAATCCATATTTGGATGGTACTTAACTGGAGCTAGGCGTGTTAGCAAATATGTAAAGTGGCTTTAAACGCAGGTAATTTAAAGCCCTAATCGCTCTTTCCAGGCGGTGATTTGAGCAGCGACCTGATCTGGAGCGGTAGAACCAAAGCTCGTAAATGCAGCAACTGCATTTTGAACACCTAGTACTCCATATATCTCTTCGTCCAAATCAGCGTCTAGCTTTTGGAACTCCTCGAGCGGAAGGTCCTTTAATGCAACATTTTGCTTAGTTGCGACGGCAACGAGTGAACCGATTAGGTGGTGCGCAGTTCGCTGGGGAGTTCCTCGTAGGATCAAATACTCCATTAAGGTTGTTGCATCCAGAAAACCTTTATCAAGGCTAGCGGCAATTTTCTCTCGGTTAAGCGACGCACCTGCAACTAATGGTACTGCGATATTTAGGCAGGCGGTAACTGTATCAAACGCGTCGAACAACGCGGGTTTATCTTCTTGCAGGTCACGGTTATACGCTAATGGCAGCCCCTTAATGATCATCAACAGTGTTTGTAGTGAACCGACAGCCCGCCCAGTTTTCCCGCGGATCAACTCTAAAATATCGGGGTTGATTTTCTGGGGCATGATAGATGAGCCCGTACAGAATTCGTGTGGTAAGTCGAGAAAATCAAACTCGGCGGTCTTCCAAAGGATCCATTCCTCCGCCCAGCCACTTAAGTGAATTGCGATTGTGGAAAGTACAAAAGCCGACTCCAGCACAAAATCTCGGTCACTCGAGACATCAAGGCTGTTTGCAGCAACAGCGTCAAAACCTAAAAGCTCCGCTGTTGTGTCACGATTGATTGGGATAGAGGTTCCGGCGACGGCGGCCACGCCTAGGCTCGACACATTGACTCGTTTGCGGCAGTCCGCGATTCGTTGTCGGTCGCGTTGAAACTTTTCACAATAAGCCAACCAATAGTGGGAGGCCAGTACGGGTTGCGCTCGTTGCAAATGTGTGTATCCAGGCAGGATCACATCATGATCGTTGTTGCAGCGATTGACGAAAGATTGTTGTAGGTTGAGCAGTTGTTGATCGACATTATCTAGGGCATCACGTACCCATAATCGAAAATCGGTACTGACTTGATCATTTCGACTTCGCCCAGTGTGCAGCTTTCTGCCAACATCGCCGAGCTTATCGATTAATAGAGTTTCGATATGCATGTGGATATCTTCAAGCGCGATATTGGTTTGAAAGTCACCAGCTTCTATTTGTGCTTTTATTTCAAGCAGGGCTGTTTCGATAGCAACGGCTTCAGTGGAAGTAAGAATGCCGATTTCTTGAAGCATTTTCGCATGGGCAATGGAGCCGCGGATGTCATGGGTATATAACCGCGCATCAAAACTAATGCTTTCGGTAAACGAAGCAACACGATTATCAGCAGCAGCGTCAAAGACACCGGATCGGGAGGGACTGTCCACAGAGTTTTTCTTCTTCTTGTTGTGTTGAGTGTATTGAATACGCACAACGGAAAGGAGTTTGAAAGCAGTGAGTTTGCTCTCGCATGTCTTTCTATGCTAGAGACGGTACTGATGGCTGTCAATAAATATTGATTGTGTCAAATGTGATCAAGGTTTGATGTGAAACAGTGCAAATGGTTGAGTAACGGTGGAATACGTCAAAATTATGACAATTCAACAGGCGTGCTACTTGCGAAAAAGGGGGGCGGGGGGATAAAATCAGGAAATTTTATACACGAACTGTGATCGCTTCCCTGCTGCCAAAAATATCATATTGCAACACAGCAGGGATTTTTTCTGCAGTTATTTTTCAGAGCTACATTAGGGTGTTCGTTTAGAACATAGAAAGAATTAACTAGCGTGCCGCGACGCGACGACCTCAAAAAAATATTGATTATCGGATCAGGCCCGATTGTAATCGGCCAAGCGTGTGAATTTGATTATTCGGGAACGCAAGCCTGCAAAGCGCTGCGTGAAGAAGGGTATGAAGTTGTATTAGTTAATTCAAACCCAGCTACTATTATGACGGACCCCGCGTCAGCGGATCGAACTTATATAGAACCGTTAACCTGGGAAATCATCGAAAAAGTTATTGCCAAAGAACGTCCTGACGCGTTACTTCCAACGCTCGGCGGTCAAACTGGTCTGAATCTTGCAATGGACCTAGATCGAGAAGGAGTGCTGGAAAAGTATCATGTCGAAATGCTCGGTGCGCGGATAGATGCGATCGCGAAAGCGGAAGAACGTGAACAATTTAAACAAGCCATGAATAAAATTGGTTTGGACGTTTGTGTTGGTAAGACAGTGCGGACCATCGAAGATGCTCGTGGTTTTTTGGATACGATCGGACTGCCAGCGGTTATTCGACCGAGCTTCACCATGGGCGGGTCTGGTTCGGCAATTGCTTATAATCGAGAAGAGTTTGACGTGCTAGTCCGAGATGGTCTCGACCAATCTCCAGTTACCGAAGTACTCGTAGAAGAATCCATCATTGGTTGGAAAGAGTATGAGATGGAGGTAATGCGAGACCATGCGGATAATGTTGTTATTATCTGTAGCATCGAGAATTTTGATCCGATGGGTGTTCACACTGGCGCCTCCATTACGGTTGCTCCCGCTCAAACTTTGTCGGACAAAGAATATCAGCGGATGCGCGACGCATCGCTAGCGGTTATCCGCGAAATTGGCGTGGAAACAGGGGGCTCTAATATCCAATTCGCCATCGATCCAGAGAATGGCCGGATGATTGTTATTGAAATGAATCCACGCGTGAGTCGATCAAGCGCGCTCGCCAGCAAAGCGACTGGTTTCCCGATTGCTAAGATTGCCGCAAAATTGGCAGTAGGATATTCACTGCACGAACTAAACAATGATATCACGCGCGAAACACTCGCCTGTTTTGAACCTACGATTGACTATGTGGTTACAAAAATCCCACGGTTCGCCTTTGAAAAATTCCCAGAAGCGGATGCCACACTGACCACTCAAATGAAGAGTGTTGGTGAAACGATGGCAATCGGCCGTACGTTTAAAGAGTCTTTTCAAAAGGCGCTGCGCGGACTGGAAACAGGACATTTCGGCTTTGGCTGTGATAGTAAAGATTTGTGGGGCACCGAAGAACAGCCAGCCGACGAAGAGATTCGTGCAAAGCTCTCTGTACCCAACGAAAATAGAATTTGGCATTTACGCTACGCTATCAAAAGTGGCTATACTGCCGAACAAATATTCGCGATCACTAAAATAGATCCGTGGTTTATTGATCAATTATTTGAGCTGATAGAAATGGAAGAGAGCATTGTCGCCCTCGGCAGTTGTGCAGCAATCGACGCTCCCACATTGAAGAAGATCAAACAGTTTGGTTATTCGGACCGCCAACTTGCCACGATGCTTGATAGTAATGAAATCGAGATTCGTCAGTGGCGAAAAAAACTAGGCGTCGTCGCTGTTTTTAAATCGGTGGATACTTGTGCGGCAGAATTTGAAGCTTACACGCCCTATTATTATTCGACCTACGAAGACGAGAACGAAGCTCCGGGTAAATCCGAGGGGAAGCAGCGAATAATGATTCTTGGAGGCGGTCCCAATCGTATCGGGCAGGGAATTGAATTTGACTATTGTTGTTGCCACGCTAGTTTTGCCCTGCGTGAAATGGGCATTGAATCCGTCATGGTCAACTCCAACCCAGAAACGGTCAGCACCGATTACGACACCAGCGACCTGCTCTTTTTTGAGCCCCTGACTACCGAAGATGTATTAAATATCGCGGATTATATTGAACCTGATGGAGTTATTGTTCAGTTTGGTGGTCAAACGCCATTAAATCTTGTTCGCGGGCTACAGAACGCTGGACTCCCGATTATTGGCACATCCGCGGATACGATTGAAGCTGCTGAAGACCGCGAAAAGTTTCAGCGGTTATTATACAAATTGGAGTTGAGGCAACCCGCTAATGGGATTGCTCGTACGATGGATGAAGCTCGTCGTGAAGTTGCCGAGATTGGATTTCCGGTATTGGTTCGGCCAAGTTTTGTACTGGGTGGCCGAGCGATGGAAATTTGTTATGACATGACACAACTAGATCGTTTTGTAGCAGAAGCCTTTGTTGTGGCCCAAGGGCAACCGGTATTAATCGATCGTTTTTTAGAAGACGCGACAGAAGTCGATGTGGATGCGATTTGCGATGGCGAAAGAGTCGTTGTTGCAGGCATTATGGAACACATCGAAGAAGCAGGTGTCCATTCGGGCGATTCGGCCTGTGCAATTCCACCGTACAGCTTGCTAGGCCCTGTTGTTGAAGAGATTAAGAAAGCGACGGTTGCTTTGGCAAAGGAATTAAAAGTGGTTGGGCTGATGAATATTCAGTTTGCCGTCAAAAAAGAAGACGGTCAGTCCGTGATCTATGTGCTCGAAGTTAATCCGCGGGCTAGCCGTACCGTTCCATTTGTCGCGAAGGCGACGGGTTTTCCCGTAGCAAAAATTGCCACTCAAGTGATGGCGGGCAAAACACTTGACGAACTGGGCATTGAGTCAGCACCGATACCGAGTTGTGTGTCTGTTAAAGAAAGTGTATTTCCTTTTCGTAAATTTGTTGGTGTTGATATTATTTTGGGCCCAGAAATGCGGTCGACCGGTGAGGTGATGGGATCGAGTGATCGGTTCTCGATTGCTTTTGCTAAGAGCCAACTTGGTGCGGGAATCATATTACCCAAAGAAGGAAATATCTTTTTGAGTGTAACGGAACGACATAAGGAACAGATCAAGGAGTTGGCAAAGCGGTTACACGTGATGGGATATACGTTGATGGCAACCGAGGGCACGGCGGCTCGAATCGAAGAAGCAGGCATTCCGGTGCAGCGAGTGAAAAAGATCGCCGAAGGCCATCCTAATTTAATTGACCATTTAATCGATGGTGATGTAATGCTGGCCTTGAATACACCCAATGGCAAAGGCGCTAGGACGGACGAAGGTAAAATCCGAGCGACCGCTGTGCAACATGGCGTGCCTTGTATTACGACGATTCAAGCTGCCGAAGCTGCCGTCAAAGCAATGGAAGCACTAACAGAAGAAGAAATGGAAGTGCAAGCGTTGCAAGACCGATATTAAATTTTCACATGAGAGTAAATTTGTGGCAGTTATTTACTCCGAGCCCCAATAGCCACCGCGGCTATGGTCATATTGTACTTCGCTTCCTCGGTGGTTTAGATTAAATTTGCCCTCGCGGTATACTTCATGACCCATCACCCAAGTGTTGACACACGAACCGACGAGTGTTTCGCCATCCCATGGGGACCAGCCACACTTGGTTTCTTGTTCGCCGTTACGAATCACATGGTCGCGATTTAAGTCGACTAGTGCGAGGTCAGCATCATATCCAACTTCAATCCGACCCTTGCCGATCATATCCCACACGCGCGCTGGCGCGTCACACATCCACGCGACCACTTGTTGCAGAGTACACCGTTGGTGGTGAACTTCATTGAGCATTAGTGCCAACGAGTTTTCCACCGCTGGCAACCCCGAGGGCGACGAGGGATAGGGCTGTTGTTTTTCTTCGAGTGTATGAGGAGCGTGGTCTGTGGCGATAACTTGGATGCGTCCAGCGTGTAATGCGGCCCAAATTTTTTGGTTATCCTCACGGTTTTTGATGGAGGGGTTCATTTGAATCAGCGTGCCAAGTCGTTCGTAATCGTCGACATTAAAAAACAAATGATGCGGACATGCCTCTGCAGTAATTAATGGCCCCTCAGCGGATAACATATCGGCTTCGGCCCCAGTGGAAACGTGTAAAATATGGAAACGGTGATTATGACGCTTGGCTAAATCAATGGCACGCAGCGTGGCAATCATGGCTGCTTTATGATCGCGGATGCGGCTATGGTCGTGGACGTCAGTGGTGGCCGTCCATTTCTGACGATTTGCTTGAACGGTTGTTTCATCTTCACAATGAGCTGTTAATGGTAAAGTGGTTTCTGCGAATATTCGTTCTAGGTCATCTTGATCATCAACCAATAAGTCGCCGGTACTCGAACCAATGAATATTTTAATTCCTGGGGTTCGTGTGGCTGTTTGTAAATCTTTCACGTTGTTGCCCGTCGCACCAATGTAAAAACCATAATTAACCAAGCTGTGTTCCGCACCCAACGCGAGCTTTTGTTCTAGCAGCGACTGGTTGATGGCATTGGGAATCGTATTGGGCATCTCTAAAAATGTTGTGACACCGCCCTTGGCACAAGCGCGACTCGCATGCGCTAAATCTTCTTTATGTGTTAATCCAGGTTCACGAAAATGGACTTGGTCATCAACCACGCCTGGAATTAAATGCAGCCCCGTCGCGTCGATGATCGAATCTGCCGAAGCGGTGATTGCTGGATCAATGTCCGCGATGGACTGTTCGTCAATCAATACGTCGACTTGTACCGTTTCAGTGGGGAGAACGACTTGAGCGTTTTTTATTAGTGTCTTCATGACTGCACAATCTGATGCCTATGCATCCCTATACAAAACGTGCGTAAGCAATCCAACGACACAATATAGCCGACGAGGAACCGTAAAGGGCTAGAGCTTCACACCTAGTTCTTTGGCAGCTCTTATTTTTAACGCTTCGCGGAAGTAGAAAAAGGGGTAGCGGTCCTCTTTTTTACGGGCATATTGAAAAACTCCGAGAACCATTGACAAGGGAAGCACTTTTTCGTCTACCAGCCTAACCACGCGATCAATAAATGATTTTTCGGCAGGCTTACGAACTTTTAGACCAGCATTCAGTTGATCAACTAGTCGCGCGCTCTGATCAGCTCGCAGTGGTGCAAGATTTGGAATCAGCGGTGAGGATAGCAGTCCGATGGTTGCGACTTGCATGCCACGCGTTGTATGTAAGATGAACTGTCGTCGTTTCATAACTACTATCTCGTGCAAGCTTGTTTGTTATTGGTAGACCACTTAATACCCAAATTGGCGGATCGTGAAGAGATTTGTACTGAAAAAGACGGGTTTGTAGCAAGGGCGTTCATTAAAAATGCGTTAGCGCTGTACAATTAATAGTGTGTTATCCGCATATTGAGTAAATTAATTCGATTGACGGAGCATTTTGATACGAATTATAATAACAGCAGGATGCTTTACCGCTGGATCATATTTTGTGAACGGTAGATGTGTTCGTTGATCTCCGACTTTATTGACACTTATAAGTTACCTCCTTATTGGAAGCAAAATCATGTTGCGTATTCCCGGACAAGCTGGAAAAGATCTTTGTGATAAAACCTTGGGTGTTTCTAGGCGAGATATTATGCGGGTGGGCGGTTCGGCGATGCTAGGGATGTCGCTAGGACAGATGATGGAGGTCAAAGCCCACGCCGAGGAAGCTACTGAGGGTGGTGGCCCGGGCTGGAATAAGGCCAAGAGCATAATCTTGGTTTATTTGCAAGGTGGCCCCAGCCACTTGGATTTATGGGACCCGAAAGATGATGTGCCGGATAACGTCCGCAGTGTCTTTAAGCGCATCAAAACTAAAGTGCCCGGGATGGATGTGACGGAGAATTTGCCAAAGCTTGCTCAGATTACCGACAAGCTGACAATGGTTCGTTCAATGAGCTATACGCCTGTTGGATTATTTAACCATACTGCCGCTATTTATCAAATTCACACGGGCTACACGGCTGATAAAGTAAGCCCATCGGGCCAGCTTGAACCCCCGAGCCCAAAAGACTTTCCTAATTTTGGTTCGAACATCATCCGCATTAAACCGCCGGAAGAAGATATGTTGCCGTTTGTGATGATGCCGCGGCCGTTACAAGAAAGCAACGTTGTCAACAAATCTGGTACGGCTGGGTTCTTAGGCCGTGCCTACGACCCGTATTATCTGTTTCCTGCAGGCGACGATTTAAACCAGACAAAAATGGATAGCATTAATGCAGACGATCTTCAATTACGGAAAGAAGTTTCGATGGGTCGATTGAACCGTCGATCTCGGTTGCGAGATTTGATCAACAGTGGGATGCCGCAGATTGATCGAGCTACTGAAAAATATGGACTCAATAAATACTATGAATCCGCGATGAGTCTTATTAGTTCGGGTCGAGCTCGAGATGCATTTGATTTATCCAAGGAAACAGAAGCTACACGCGATCGCTATGGTCGTACTACGTTTGGCCAAAGTTGTTTATTAGCTCGGCGGTTAATCGCAGCGGGGACTCGAGTGGTAGAAGTGATTTGGCCAAAAGTTGCTAATTCCGATCGTCATTCGTTTGATGTTCATACGGGCTTATCCGCGCGTATGAAAAATGAATCGGGTCCTATGCTCGATGGTGGGCTGAGTGCGTTGATTGGTGATTTGGATGAGCGTGGTATGTTGGAAGATACTTTGGTCGTCGCCATAGGTGAGTTTGGCCGTAGTCCTATCCGTGGCGTTAGCACGTCGGGTAACAACAACTCCGATGATGGACGCGACCATTGGCCGTACTGCTATACGGCGATTGCAGCCGGTGCTGGAATCAAGCAAGGCTACGTGCATGGCGAGTCGGACAAAACGGGCTCAGCGCCGTTGAGTGATCCGGTTCATCCGATTGAGATGCTCGCGACGATGTATCATAGCATTGGCATCAATCCCCACACGATTCAATACAACCACCTCAATCAACCTCGCGAATTGGTCAAAGCTGCTCCGGTTACCGCATTGTTTGGATGATGCCGCCACCACAAATTTACATCATTCATTACAAATGTGAATGTTAGGTAAGTGTGGATGGTCTAGATAACACTCCCTCGGTTACTCTTCTCTCGGCTCTAATATGGGCGTTAGGTAATGCAGTAAGTTGTCAAACATGGGACCCATAATTAAGGGTTTGTTGTTGTTAAGCATCTGTACGGTGTGGGATTGATTATGGAATACGAGTGTGACTTGTTTGTCGTCATCACTAAAGCGGATGGCAAAATGCCAATTTTGAATATCCTTCGGCGGAGACTCTTCCCAGAGATACGTATGATCCACAATTAACATATGCCGGGCGTGGATAAGTCCTTTGCGTGAAGAAATGTCCTCAACAAAAACAATGTTTTGCTGAGCGCTGCCGATCGTGAGTGTTGAATCTGAATCCGCCGCGTCCGCGGAGTCGAGCTTAAGGAATTCAACACGGTTAGCGTGTCGCAGGAGGTTGGCGGATTCTACGCCCCAATACTCTAACACGCCATCACTTTCGCTGATGCGAAATTGCCAGGCAAAAACGGCCATGGCAAGCGCGGTCCCAAATATCACGAGTATTACATATTTGCCCTGAACCATGATTGCCTTTTTAGTGACCTAATTGAGTGTGGACATATCCAAAGGCAATCCCAGCGAGTAAGCCAGCTGCGTGTGCCAAGTGACTGATAGCGCCAAAAAACCCACCCTCTGGGCTTACCAATCCGATGCCCAGCCAGATCATCATGAAGATGAAAACGAACGAAGGGATGATGGTTCCCAAGTGAGGCTGCATTTTCATTTTGATCCAACCGAAGCCAATGAGGCCATAGATGACTCCAGAGAAACCGACGACCGGGGCGCCACCGAGAGCCGTTAAACCGAAAATTCCATCGGCCGGCGCAATCGCGGGTAACAAAATACTGACAATACCGGTAAAGAGTATCAAGAGGACGAAATTTCCAGCGCCGAATAGCCTTTCCAGTCCTAGACCAAGAGCGAAAAGCCAATACATGTTAAAGAAGATGTGCAAGAAGCTCGACAAACTAGCGCCAGATTGGTGAAGGAATATAGGGGTCACCATTCGCCATATTTGGCCGCGTTTGATGTCTTCGAGTAACAGTGAGTTATAGGAACTGCTTAACATCTTATCCACGTTAGTTTTGGCTGTTTCCGGTGGCAAGCCTTCGGACTGTTGCAGAGAGAGAATTCGCTCGCGGTAAGATTCGTTAACGGATGTCGTGCGGACGACTCCAAGTGATTCATGAATAAAGTTGCTATCACTAGTTTGGAAGACCAGCGACGCGCCAAATAATACGGAGCAGAGGAGAATAATGGATCGCGTGAGGCTTTTGGCGGATCGAGAATAACGCCGTTGCTGTTGGCGTTCAATTTTATTCGCTTCTTTTAGGCGAGCTTTTTGCTGTTTGTTTTTTTCGACCTCAATTTTGTTGGCTTCGTTGAGTACCGTGGCAAATTGAGCGTCATCAGGATTGGTGTTAAACGTGGCAGTGAGTTCCTGTGCAGTGAGAAGTTGATCTTCGTCGAGAACCCAGATTTCCCATTCCTCACCAACTTGCTTGCATCGCGCGTCGATTTGATTGACGGCTAGCCAAGCATGCAGTTTCTGAGCTAAGAGTGGTTCAGCAGGATAGGAAATTAATTTTCGCATGAGGATATAATGCCTTCGATAGCGATCGGCGTTGTTAAAACAAATTAATTAAGAGCGGCTTCTACTAATTTGGAGTCGATGTTATCGACTGTTTTCACATGTCCCATCGCAGTCGGCAAAATGAAACGCAATTTACCGTGTTCAGTTTTTTTGTCATGTTGCATGGCCTCGATAAGGTCTTGCCGATTTAGGTTTGCCGGTACGATGGTGGGCAGCCCAAATTTAGTGAGCAACTGGAATTGTCGCTGGGTAATTTCGGCGCCGATCATCTCTAGGCTTTCAGCCAGACGCGATGCACAGAGCATTCCGATAGAGACTGCTTCGCCATGCAGGAATTGTCCGTACCCAGTACACGATTCGAGCGCGTGGCAAAATGTGTGACCATAATTTAAGATCGCTCGGCGCCCTGTTGTTTCACGTTCATCTTCACTAACCACTTCGGCTTTAAGCTGACAACAGCGAGCAATAATATCTCGCATTAACTTGGGGTCCCGAGCTAGTATTAGATCGGCATGTGCTTCAAGCTCGCCCAAAAACTCAACATCTTGGATCACGCCATATTTAACGACTTCGGCTAACCCTGCTCGGTAATCGCGTTCGGGCAAGCTTTGCAGGACATTGACATCGATGAGCACTCCTTGGGGCTGCCAAAATGCACCAACCATGTTTTTGGCACCCGGTAAATTAATGCCAACTTTTCCACCGACGCTGCTATCAACCGTTGCTAAGAGCGTCGTGGGGATTTGAATAAATCGAATGCCTCGGCCAAAGGTAGCGGCTGCGAATCCGGCAAGGTCGCCAACGACGCCCCCGCCGAGCGCTAAAACTAACGACTTTCGATCAGCTTGCAGTGCCAACATTTGATTCAATATCTCGTCGAGCATGGGGATAGACTTAGTTGCTTCGCCAGCGGGAACGGTGATAATGTCGATGCGAGTGTCGATAGTTGAAAGTGTTCTCAGGACGGTTTCGCCATATAGTTGGCGAACATTGGAATCGGTAATAACGATGGTTTGTGAAATATTGCCGATCGATTCTACCCACTGTCCAATGTCAGCGAGGTTGTCCGAACCAATGCGGATTTCATAGCTGCGTTCTGCTAGGGCAACAAATACGGTAGTGGATTCAACGGACACAGAAGGAGCCTTTCTCACAATTGTAGAGGCAGTTGGTATTAGGAACTTACTCGTTGTAAGTCTTCTTGCGTCACGGTGATTTGGCGACAGAAACCAGTGAAGGTACGAACATATGCTAAATCACTACACTGCTCGGCGTCGGCGTGAAGTGTAGTAGCGATGGCTGCCTTTTCTCCCGCTTCTAAGTGATCGTATTCATCGCCCCAAATAGTAGTTTCTTCGAGTACTAGCGCTTCGCGATAAGCGTCAAATTTGTCGGCCATGGGCCCCATTGCTCCTCTAAGCTAAGTCCATAAAGCAGTATTGACTGCTAGATGATTGTAAAACGCTAGCAGTAAAGTGTTGCTGGCTATTTGTTCACCGTAGCAGTATAGGGTCATATTATACAGCCCCAATGGATTTCTTACGACTAGCCATTTTGGGGTTCGGCGACCTTAACGATTGTAGGGATTGTCGGCATTGAGTTCTCTCTAACAGCAGAGCACTTTTGAAGAGTTCCGGCCGTATCGATTATGCGGGCGCTGTTTTTGATTCCTTGCCAATGTCGCTGATTCCACGCTAGCAGTGGTAAGGAATATACCGATTTTTATTCTTACAGCAATAGTATCAACAAATTCGATTTGCCTTACGAATAAATGATGGGTATGAAAAATGAAGATAGTTAAAAATCTAGCAGCAACACTGTTTTTCTTGGTTGTTTATAGCCTTGGTAGTGACGTTGTGGGACAACAAACGCAGGGTGAGCCGAGTTTATTTAATCCCTATGAACGATCTTTAGGGTCTGTAAGTACGTTATCATCTCAGGCAGTGGTACCGCCAACCAAACAAGAGTATACCCCTGTCGGAAACACGGACCGCTTTCATCGTTCTAATCGCTCCGATCGAATATCGTCGCGGACCACCAACCTAGTTCCATTTCAAAACCTACCCAAGTCACTGAATTTAAATGTGAGGGGCTTGGTAATGATGCGAGATAATGCTACGAATCACGCTTTAACAAGTAACGCAGCGAGTGAAACCGTATTGAGCACACGGGATGCCGATATGGATACATCCGGTGGAGTAGAAATTACGCTTGGCAAGACGCTCGAAGATAAGACTCAGCGGATAGAAACGGTTTATTGGGGCTTGTTTACTAGAGGCGATAGTGCGGTGGCTAGTGACACAGGGAGTGGACTGAATACGTTGCTGAATATTTCTGGTTTAAGTTACAACGGCTTTGGCAATCCGCTGTCAGCAGTTTTTAATAGTTCAGCAAACCAGACGTTGACACGTAGTTTTGAATATCATAACGTCGAATGGAATTTCACCAGTGATATACTTAGCGAAGATGGCAAGCAGTCGGTGCGGTTACTGGCAGGTTTTCGGTATTTCAAAGCGGACGATCGGTTCAACTTAAATATTGATGAAGTGGCCTATAGTGTGACAGATGACAATCACTTGTTTGGCGCTCAAGTTGGGGCATTGTGGACCAAGCGAAAAGGACGCAACTTGACCTATCATATTGGTGTTAAGACAGGTGTTTTTTTTAATGCGATCGATCATCGCACAAAAATATTTGGCGCAGCGGGGCACGCGTTTATTGAAGATCCGGCCATTATGAACTGGCGCGACGATTTCAATGAATACTCCAAGAAAACCGACATGTCATTTTTAGGACAGTTGGAGCTAGGCTTTGATTATCTGTTGACACCAACTTGCCAATTTACCGCAGGCTATCGTGTCATGGGAGTGACTGGGATGGCATTTGCTACGGATCAGATACCAGCGAGTTTTGCTGAAGCGGCTGAAGGGCAGGCCGTGACTTCCGACGGCAGCTTGATAATGCACGGAGTCTATATCGGGGTGGACTGGAATTTCTAAACGTGAATTGGTATGTGGGTGCCTTGATCTGTTGCTTTTGGGTACTGTACAAACAGACGTTTACCCAGTTTCGGGCATGAATGTTGGCATGTTGACGCCGGCGAAAGGCTTGTAGTCTCCGAGGACTTGGCAAAAGTGCATTTCGCAATTGCGTGCACCCCAAGCATATGCTGTGCGGACGATCTTTTCCGCTTCGACGGGTACTAAAAATACGGGTGTTTGCCCTCGTTGGCGGTCAAGCTCGCTCGCTAACAAAGCTATTGCTGTTTCTTCGTCAAGTGAAACTCCAGGGCCGATTAGGTTAGTTGCCAAGTGTGAACAGGAGCCGAGAAATCCTAGCAGTTTGTTGGAATCAGGACAATCGTATACCGATAAATGCCAGTTGCCATCGTCGTTGCGAATCAGATATTCATAATCTTGTGCTCGCGAAATCCCGGCGACTTGCATTTCAAGGTCCACCAAAGCGGGTATATCTGCCATTGTCGCTGACCGCACGTTGGTGACAGCAGCACCAGCAAAATTTAATCCATCAGCCGGAATTTCCAAAATCATATCTTGATAGGCATGCCGCGGTACAAATCCCGCTTTACTATAAAGCGAAAACGAGTCGACATTCAAAGCGCTCTGCGTCAAGCGAACAGGTTTGTTCTGTAAATTAGATAGATCGACAATCCAATCCAATAGTGCCCGGCCAGCCCCAGCCCCAAAATGATTGGGGTGTACGGTCATGATCCCCAATGAAACGTGGTGGTCGCGAGGATGATAAAAGCAGGATCCGATAATGACATCGGTTTCGTCATCGACGGCAACAATACCGCACTGTGGATCGAGGGCTTCGTAAGTGTCAAAGAAGATATTACAAACGGCTGGACCGCCGGTAAAAATCGCCGGCATCCCGTGAACTTGGTACCAATGGTTGATGGAAATATAAATCAACTCAGCCACTTCATGTCGATCATCACCGGTCATGGTACGAATAGTGAAAGTCATTATTTATATACCGCTGATATCGTAAGGGCAGGTTACACGAAATAGTATTATGACTCGCCGTTGGATCGGATCATTTGGATGAGTCCATTGAGATGGCCAACAACCGTTTCTTCGTTTACGGAATTCCAGCGGCTCGCCTTGTGTTGTAGTATTGCTACTTTTAAATTATCTAGCGGCTCTTGTAGATCATCAGGCAGGTCCGCTAAATCCTTAAATGGTTGTATCGTTACAGCGGATTCTTCATCAGTAACCACTCGCGGTGCGCCATCAAGACTGTCGCTAGGAGCATTGGCAGCAGGCATTGCACCAGAGGATCGTTGATAAGAGGCATCGCCAAAATCGGGACCTTCGAAGCCTTGAGTACTAGAAGCTTGGTCATAGGACCCGCGAATGGTGCTGTCGCCAGGAGCGTAGGTTGAGGACTTTTGTTCGGAACCCGGTTGAAACGGAGCAACGGTATCTTCGTCTAATTCAGCGTAAATGATGTCACTTTCTCGAGGCTTGTCACTAGCAGCAGCCCCAGTCGCTTCCCAGCGGTTTTCGCACATACTGGAAACAGACCATTTTTCTTGGACAGCGCCCTCGAGCCACATTTCTGCATCGGACCAGTCCATCGCGATCTGGAAGTGAGTCCAAGATAGGTTCGCGTAGTCATTTTGAACGGCGCCAAATTGTTGATAAACCCGACGCAATCTTCCGACACGTTGCCCAGTGACAGAGTGTTCCACAAGTGTTGCCCAGGCTTCGTCGGAATATTTATTGACGGGAGCATCAGCGGCAACGAGCGTTTCACGCCAAGCTAAAATGATTTTGCCTTTTTCCCAGTTGGTTTGGCTGACAAGGGCTTGCCACGCTCCGACAAAGGGTGCAGATGTCGTCCGCATTAATTCGGCATCGAAGAGATCATCTGCATCGTTTGAATCACCCATTTCATTTTCCACACTTGCACCATTTTCCGTAGCTGAGATGACTGCAACATCGTCGATAGCCTCGACAGCTTCGATTTGTTCTGCAGCTTCATCAGTTGCGTTTGTAACATCTTCATCGGCAGATTCAACAGCGTTAAAACTGTCGTTAGATTTGTCGTTGGTACTTTCAGAATCATTAGGTTCACGAGGGTCATCATTCTCGTCATCCTGTCCAAACAATGCGCCTTGTATCATCCGATATAGATCCTGTTTTATAGTTTTGGTCGGTTGTTTCTTGGGAAAAATCATAGGTTGTCACCAAATTCAGAAAGCTCAGCCGAAAAGCCACCACGATTTAGAACAGTCAGATTAGCAGTTGTTGCCAAAAGTAAAAGCAACGCACCGGAGTCATCACGGAATAGCTATTTTTATCGCCTTAAGTCCTAGTCAACGTCCGCGGCTCCCGTGGGGATAACTTGTTGATAGCGTCAAAAAAACAGAGTTTTACTATGCAACCATAAAGAGACCGTTGTTGCTTAAGGTGTCACGATGACTTGGATGGAGAAGATAGTATCGGACAATACAGTAGTTGCGCCTTGATCATTGACTTCGACACTCGGCGCCTCTTTGTTTTTAGCCATGCGGCCATTTTCGAGTGCACCCCGCTGCAAGTGATTCATTGAGAGGGCGAACGCGGGATTTTTTTGCAGTGCGTCTACGAGCACCACTAGTTGGTTAGCGTTTGATCGGAACATAACGATTTGATTAACGGTAGATTTTTGCACATTGTTTTCCATTGATTTACCTAGTGCCACACGGCGTCGCTGCTCTTCAGCGGCATTTTTTTCAACATCAGCAAGTTCCACTGCTTTCTTCCGTTCTATGTTTTGAGCGAGGTTTTGATGGGCGGTAAGTAACCCGAGTAGTTTCGGCAGGTCTTTTTCTTTTACTTTAATGTGGTAAGTAACGTCGGCGACGGCGGTTTTTTTGTCCACTTGTCTATGGTCTAGCGGTTGGTCTGTGGAATTAGCGATGTCGCCTTCACCGGGAAAGGAACGCGCTAGAATTTGGGCTGGTACAAAAGAACGGTCATTGGCAGCAGATGGCCTCATGGCTAGACGAGTGGCATTGTCATGAGATTCTTGGTTTCTCGGCAATTCCGATTCGCCGGCTAAATCGACGCCTCCACCCATGGCCCCCATTGGCGGACCATTGCCACTAACGGATTCAGGCTCAAGGGCGTCATTTTCTGCGCGCTGAAAATTCTCTAGGGGCGGGGTCGCATCAACCAGGTCCGTTTGAACCAGCGTCATCGATGACTCATTAGGCATAAACTGTAGCGTTAGGACTGCTAGCACGCACGCCGTTAAGGCAAGTAAGGCGGGAATTTGTAGTCGTTGTTTCCAGCTCTTGTCCATGACGGGCATTTTTACATCGCAATAAGGTGCTTGACCATGGACACTTAGATTACGATCGCGGACTTTGGTGATGACGGTGTCAATCATCTCTTGTTCATTGAAGTGGAACGCAACAGAAAGGGATTGTATTTCCTTGCTAAGGACGTTGAGTTCTTGTAGTGACTCGCGCAACGGGGGACTGTTCTCGATCGCCTGTTCGACGACAACGTGCTCGCTCGCAGTGAGCTCACCATCAAGATAAGCACTCAGCAATTCGCCATCAATTTCATGATTTGGGTTGATGTGGTCGGTCATGATAGGGAAGGGTGCTCGTTCAGGAGCGGCAATAGTTTTTCTTTTAGTTGTAATCGAGCTCGATGCAGTCGGCTGCGGACTGTTCCAGGGCTGATCGATAAAATTTCGGCGATGGTATCGTAGTTACAACCTTCAATTTCGCGGAGGATAATGATGCTTCGATATTGTTCGGACAAAGTGCCAATCGCAGCGTGTAGTACAGTGGCACGTTCTTCTCGCTCTAGTGCTTCACCGACTGCTTCGTTATGATCGATAACTTCTTGTCCGGTCATTTCTTGTTGTTGGTCCATGGAAACAACGGGCTTTGTTGCTCGTCGATAACTCAGCGCCATGTTGACGGCGATGCGATAAAGCCAAGTATAAAAGGCGCTATGCCCACGATAGGTATCAAGTTTTAAATACGCTTGAAACAGAGCATTTTGCATAACGTCTTCCGCAGATTCGCGACATCGCAGAATATGCATCAGAGTATTAAAGAGTCGACCGGTGTACGGCGTTATGAGCAATTCGAACGCTTGGCTCGAACCCTCCGCCGCTTGCCGAATTAATTCTTTATTATCGTCGGACAAAATACTACCAATACCTTTGACACCAGCGGGACTCGAAAAGTTCCAGAATTATCTTAAATGCGGCTGTGGAATTCAAACCAGCAGTTATTATCTTTGTATTACGGCAGAAATAAGTCAATTTATATGCTGGAAGATTACAATGGTGGAGTGAACTTGACAACCACAAACCCACCGAAAAACGAGCTGTAGGAGTAGCCAGCGTGACTACCGGCCCACGTAAAAATTAGCGATGATGGATTATACAATTAGGTTTCATCGTTTGGTGGCAACGGGTATGCTAGTTCGCGTTTCCCACGCGATGTATGCCACCACAGCAGTGCTGCAATCAACAGCGCAATAATGCTGCCGATTTGTGAGATGGTTAGTCCGGTATTGAGTTGCTCGAATTCATCGGTCCGCACTAACTCCAGCAGGAACCGAGCGGAACCGTAGAGGGTGAGAAACAGCGCAACGACTTGACCGTCGCGCTTTCTAATTCGATAAAATCCGAGGAGGATTACACAAATGATTCCTCCGGTAATGCTACTTAATAATTGTGCAGGATAAATATTTAGTGATCGTGGTGGCATATCGCCAACGGTAATTGTGCCAATAAGCTCTCGCGTTTTAGCATTGCGGAGCCAAAACATGTCTTCACTGAATAGGCCACGATGAATGTACTCAATCCAGGCCCCATCAATGTGCTTCTGATTAATAAGCAAGGCTTGGCCTGGTGTAACTCCAGCGTTTGCTGCCACACCTTCCGGTTTGACATTGGTTACTGCCAAAGCCCATTGTCCTTTGAGTCGCGGTGCAACATCGGCGGTTAGGCCTAACTTGTCTAGCAGTGGAATATCAAACATTAAGCCGTCGTCTACATGACGCATATAAGGCGGGCTGCCTGCAGGAAAGGTAACACCTAGTGGACTGGCATCACAAAGCCCACCATAGCAACAACCGTTCATGAAGCAGCCAATGCGTCCAAAAAACATACCGACCATTAGTGCGGGTACAATCATATCGAGCGTCGCTAATTTTGGTAGTTTTCGTAGCGAAATATAAAACAAGCAACCGAGCATCGAACCGATCAGGGCACCGTATACGACGAGCCCCCCTTCGGTGAATTTTACTATTCGAGGTAACGTCACATTCCAAGCAACGTTGCCTTGCAAGTCGAAGGTAGCAAAATCACTCCATTTTTGGATGACGTACCAGGCGCGACCTCCTAAAAGCCCTGGAATAAACAGATAGAGCATCAGTGACATCGCAAAATCTTCGGGAAGTCGTTGCCGCCGTGCTAGCATGGTCAGTAAGCCTAGACCACTAAGGACACCCAGTAAAACCATGACGCCATAACCGCGAACTTGCAGGCCCGTCGCAACGCCCTCGGTATCAGTAGGTTCGACAAAGGGCAATACAAAAGCGATTAATGCGGCGACGGCGACGATTGGGATGAAGGGGTGAGCTGCGTCAGGATTCTTCGTTGTTGTGTAATAGCGTGTTAACCAAACGCCGCCGTAGATTCCCCATAAAATTAGAATCCACCCCCAGCCAAAAACCGGCAGCCCACCCAGTTCGTGCGGTATTGTAATTAGAGTTTGCTGCATTGGTCAATTATACAAGTAGACTAAGAATTATTGGGTGGGATGAAAATATTGTCGATCAACCTAGTGTTTCCTACGAATACTGCCACGAGAATGATCGCGCCTAACTTGATTTGTTTGATTTGCTCAGTGCGGTCTAAAAGTGCCAGTGGCTCAAGTGACTTAGGATGAACGACAGCAACATAATCAATTCCGTTAATTTCCGCATTAGCAAGTTGTTTTCGAACGACATCTTGCAATTCCGTGGCGGCCATCTCCATGTTGTTTGCCATGTTACAGGCAGTCTGCAATCCTTTGTAAATCGCCGTTGCTTGCGTTCGTTGAGCGGTCGTTAGATAGGCATTGCGGCTGCTCATCGCGAGACCATCTTCTTCTCGCACAATGGGGCACCCGACGATTTTGATGTTGTGTTGCCGTTCTTCGGTAAGTTGTTCAATGACGCGCAACTGCTGATAATCTTTTCTCCCGAAAAAGGCGATTTGTGGTTTAGTGAGTGTGAAGAGTTTGTGCACGATGGTAGTGACACCGAGAAAATGTCCCGGCCGTCGTTCACCTTCCCATCGCATGGCGACATCATCAAGTTTGTTAGATTCGACATTCCTAGCCGTGGAGTTTTCCAAGGGGTAGATGTCTGCCACCGTTGGCGCAAAAACCGTAACCTTGGCGACGGATTGTAGAAGCTGTAGATCGCCTTCTAGGTCGCGTGGGTATTGTTGCAGATCTTCATTTGCCGCGAACTGGGTTGGATTCACAAAAATGGTGACAAGCACCGAATCGGAATGTTGAGCGGCAGATTCCACGAGACTCAAATGCCCGGCGTGTAGTGCACCCATTGTCGGCACTAGCCCGACGCTTAAGCCCGCAGCGGATTGCGCTTGAACCCACTGCGCAAGTTGTGTCAGGTCGGTGATAAGTTCAGGCGAGTTTGGCATGATGGGCTTGCGAACGAGAGAATAAATCAGGCAGCAGCAATGATAGCGGCTTGGAGCTCACGCGCGATTTGCTCTTTATCATCGCTCGGTACAACAAGCCATGGTACCACGGTGCCTTTGGGCGTCATGGTATTGAGCATCGCTGGGAATATAGGTTTGTTTGGATTATCTAATAAAACAATCAATCTTGGCAGACCGACAGCTTGTTCCAGTTGTTCAACACGGGCAAGTTGTTCTGGAGCAGACGCGAGAATTTCTCGCGGACAAAAGTTTGCGATGACCATGTTTGTTGCTGCGGCAAGCGCACCTTTGATAGCGGCTTGCTGGTCGTCTAATGTTCGCAAGCCCAAAGAATTTTGCAAAATGGATATCTGTTGATTGTCGACGTCGGTTTTCAGTTGTTCGAGGGCGGCCCTACGCTGCGCTGTGGCGGCACCCGCGATACAAATATATTTGGCGGAGCGGTTTAAGTGATCTAAGTGTTGTTGCAGAGTCCATTTTGTTTGTGGGTGTATCAAGTCAGCCACAATTTCACAGGCGGGTTCGAGGACAAACCGGCGTAGAATCATTCGTGGGTGCGGTAAAATTAATTCAGAGTGGTTTAGAATTTTGTCGTCGTAGAGCAATAAATCTAGATCAAGGACGCGGGACTCCCACATTTGTTGTCGTGTACGCCCGAGTTGTTGTTCCACTTGGAAAAGTTTTTTTAGGACTTCTAACGGTTTGAGGCAGGTTTCAAACTGGGCGACTGCGTTGATAAACCTTGGCTGATCTGGCGGACCCCCGGCAGCGATCGTTTCAAAAAACGAACTGCATTGGCAGGCAGACATTTCACTGTACGCGTTGATCAAGGAAATCGCTTGTTCGATGGCCTGCTCTCGATGTCCGATATTTGCACCGAGTGAAATGAGGCAAGTAGCCATATTGGAGGGGCCAAAGCAAGAGATTTAAATGAATGCACAGACGCGGATGACGAAAGAATTAGATGATTTTAACTAATAAAGCGAGGTTTTTGATGAACTAATCTTGTTCTCAGCGCATAAAAAATGGCGGAAGACTCAATCCAGGTTTTTGTCTCATCCGCCGTTGGCTGACCCGCACAATCCCTGTGCGGCAAGGCCATTAAAAAAACATTGGGGAGGACCTCCGGGCCACGAAGTTGAGATCGCCGACTGTCGCTCCGATCAGTCGTCGCCCCCCAAGGCTTCTTTAATTATTTTGCCAGGGCTTTTCTTAGAAAGGTGTATTTAGTGAGCCGTGGGTACGTACCGGTGGCGCAAATAAATCACAAACATTTCGAAGAAAAACCGGTTGTTGCTGATGATCCGTTTAGTTGAAAAGGCTTGGCAACGGATACCAACTTTATCGGTTGTTGCGACAAGAATTTGGTGAATAACTTTATCCCCATCGCTCAACAGGACACATTCTCCATGATTGGAAAAAAAAGTCAAGCGAGCGACCCAATATTTTTTCATCTTTCTTTTCCATTGATTTATTGAAGAGTTTTTTGTGACATGGTTGACATCAAAATCGAAAATTCGTATAGCGATTACGCATGGTTCTTTGATAACCTTGTCTACGCCTTTCCAACGCATCACCCCGTTTTACTTATTAGATTTCTCTCACTCAGTAATATTTATGCGCCCTTCTTTTCAAAGCGATCAACTTTCTCCCGAAGAAAAAGAACAGGTGCGCTGTGCAGTGGCAGCTGTTCAAGTTGATTGCGAAATCACCGATCCAATTTCGACAAGCTATAGCGATCTCATTTCAGAGCTTGGCACGGAGCTTTGTGAGCGTAGTGGAATTTACGTTTTGCCAGAGGGTTTTAAACTGTCGGTGATTATCCCGGTCTTTAATGAAGCCAAGACGCTGGAGTCAGTAGTGGAGCGAGTTCGAGGTACTCGCTTGCCATTGGAAATTGTGTTAGTTGATGACGGTAGTACCGATGGCACTCGAGAGCTTTTAGAGTCTATGCAAGCGAATGAAGATTTACAGGTGATGTACCACGATCGCAACAAAGGCAAAGGTGCCGCGCTGAAAACAGGCTTTGAATGTGCCACCGGCGACGTTATTATTATTCAGGATGCGGACTTAGAATATGACCCAGACGAGTACCGTTACTTGCTGCAACCGATCATCGAGGATCGCGCAGATGTCGTGTATGGGAGTCGGTTTAAAATCAGCGAAGAAGCGGATTCACCGATTTGGCACAAGGCGGTCAATGGGTTTATTACTTGGCTTTGTAATCGAGTTACGCGACTGCAGTTCACTGACGTGGAAACGTGTTACAAAGTTTTTCGTCGGCCATTGATTCAGGAAATCGCGGCCGGGCTTAAAGAAAATCGGTTCGGTATTGAGATAGAGATGACGGCAAAATTGTCGAGGCGAGCAAAGAAGAATGGAACTCGATTTTATGAGCGACCGATTACTTATATGCGACGTTCCTATGCCGAAGGCAAGAAGATCGGATGGATGGATGGTATCAGCGCGCTGCGTTGCATTTTTTGGTATGGGCTCTTCGGCTAAAGGTTTTCGCCGTTGCCCGCGACATGGATTACTTTCTAAGGCTGGTAAAAAGTTGGCGGATGTATAAATCTCGAAAGCCAGTAATTCATGGATAATGTGAAACAACCACCGCCGCAAGAGACGCCAAATGTTGGACAGGCGCTGGCGACTGCGGGCAATGAGACCCGCAAAGTGCTGTTATTACAGGTGTTGCGGCAAGTTATTACTGTCATAGGCGCAATGATCTTGTTTCGCTTGTTAGATGCTGGGCCATTTGGTTTGCTAGGCATGGTGTTTCCCTTGATGATGTTGCCACGGATGGTTGCGACGCTGGGAGTATCCGTGGCAGCCGTCCAAAAAAAACACCTATCGGCAAACCAAAAAACATCGCTTTTTTGGGCGACTCTGTTATTGGGCGTTCTCGCTAGCTTGGCGACAGGGATCGCTGGGCATTTGTTTGCCTGGCTTTATGATGTGCCGGAGTTGGTTTGGATTTGTTGGGCATTTGCGGCAACGAGTTTTGTTGAAGCGACTGGTTTAACACATCAAACGTTGTTGCAGCGAGAAATGCGAATTGGTCGAATTGCCATGATCAAGCTAGTCGGTCAGTCACTTGCTGTGATGCTCGCTGTTGTCGTGGGATATAAACTGCAGGAGCAAGAGCAAATCGCGAAGTATGGGATCGTGGCATTGTTGGTCATGGAATATGTTGAGTTGTTGGTAAACACAATTGGCTTATGGCTAACGGCAAAATGGAAACCCGGACCGATGCGTTTGGGTGCCGTCAAAGGGTTGCTAAGTTTTGGGGGCTTTTACTCTACGAGTAGTGTGGTTTTTTATGTGGGCCAGAACCTCGATAAGATTTTATTGGCTGCGATGATTGGCTCAACGCGCTCGGGTCAGCGATTTGTGGGCATGTATACATCGATGTATCACTTGATGATGAAGCCAGTGTATTTAGTGACTGATCCGGTGACGAGTGTGATGTTGCCTAGCTTGTCCCGCAATAGCGACCGGCTTGGAGATTACGCTTCTCTTTCCCGCGGGTTTTATTTATTCACAGCAACCTTGCTTATTCCCGCAGGAGTTGGTTTGTTTGTGATGGCACCCGAAGTCGTACAGCTACTGGGTGGCGACAAATGGCAGCCGGCTGTGGGCATGTTAATTGCGTTGGCGCCAGCGATATGTTTGCATGGCATGATCAACATATCTGGTAGTTTGCTAGTGGGCATGGGTCAGGTTCGCCGGCTACTCGGCGTGTCATTGGTGTTACTGCTTTTACAAGCGCAAGCCTATGGTTGCGGCTATTTCTTAGCCACTCATTATGCTGGGCAATTTGACGTTTCGCCGGAACAGGTGCTGGCAGTTGCAATCGCTATGAGCTATTCTGCCGTGTTGTTACTCGTGAGCGTACCCTATATCGTGATTTGTTTTCGATCTGTACAGCTGCGCTCGCGCACGTTATTGTTCCAATTTGCTCGGCTGCTAGGTCGCGCGTTGTTGATGGGTGCGGCAGTCTGGTTTATTCGTAACCAGATGGTGCAATATGATTGGCACTTGATTTTGCGGCTGCTCGTCGGAATTGCCGCGGGTGCGTGTTTGTACACACTACTGGCGTGGAATGATATAAAAACCAACGTGTTGCAGTTTATGCGGCATCGCAAGTGAATTCGCATGCATGCAGATGGAACAAATTGCTGCGCGAATTAAATATTCGTGTTAAAATTTGGTGATAAAGGTTCCACACAATTAACTTGCATAAAGGCCGCTGGCATGTCAGTTTATCCACGAGTATTTAAAGTTCGCCAGTTGTTTGACGTTGAGCAGGTGGATGATGTGGCAGATGCTGTTGATTCGAGTTTGGCAGTACTCAACTTAGGAGAAAAAATACAAGCGGGGGATACGGTCGCGATTTCTGCCGGTAGCCGCGGTATTGCTAATATTGATATTGCGATTGGGGCGATTGTGAAACACTTGCAGTCACTAGGCGCTGAACCTTTTGTAGTTCCCGCGATGGGTAGCCATGGAGGTGGAACTGCTGAGGGCCAGCGGGGAATTTTAGCGGGTTATGGGATTACCGAAGAAACGATGGGCTGCCCAATTCGCGCTTCGATGGAAACGGTTGTTGTTTGTGAAGCCGAAGAGGGGTTTCCCGTACATTTTGACAAGTATGCCTGGGAAGCGGATCATGTTGTGGTGTGTAACCGCGTCAAACCACACACACACTTTACTGGAGAAATTGAAAGTGGGCTGATGAAGATGATGTTGATCGGCCTTGGAAAACACAACGGCGCAAAAATATATCATCGAGCCATCATGGACTTTAGTTTTGGCCAAATCGTCCGCAGCGTGGCAAAAGAGGTATTAGATAAATGCGGAGTGATTGCGGGCGTAGTGCTGGTAGAAAACCAGTTAGATAAAACAGGGCTAGTTGCTGCAGTGCAACCGCAAGAATTTGAAGAGCGAGAAAAGGAATTATTGGTCGCCGCGAAAAGGATGATGCCAACCATTCCGTTTGCAGACGTGGACTTACTTGCGATTGATCAAATCGGCAAAGATATCAGTGGCTCTGGTATGGACACCAATACTATTGGAAGAAAATACAATGATCATAAAGCGAGCGAGGGAGAGACGCCACGAGTACGGTTTGTCGCTGTGCGCGGTTTGACGGAAGCAACCCATGGGAACGCGACAGGTTTAGGTATGTCGGAGTTTTGCCGGTCTCGTGTTACTCGTGAAGTTGATAAAGAGATCACCAGAATCAATTGCATTACTGGCGGGCATGTGACTGCAGCGATGGCACCGTTGGATTATGAAACCGATCGAGAAATTTTAGACGTCGTGTTACAGTCCTGTGGCTTGACTCCACCTGAGAATATCCGATTTGTTTGGATTCATAATACACTTGATGTAGCTGAGTTTGTTTGTAGCGAAGCATTTTGGGATCAAGTCCAAAGTCGGAGTGATTTAGAGATTATTAGTGACTTACACGAATTGCCGTTTGATGCTGAGGGCAATTGGGTTGATAACGTACATGCGGCATTGCAGTAACAGTCGTCGATTTTACTGAGGCGAGTGGCCTAGAGGATTTCGCCGAAGTCGCTGTCCAACTCCGTCAGAGGTTTTATCCTTCGTGTCAGAAAATAATCAATCCCCCCAACGCACGTTATCGGCTTTTGATGGTGCTTGTATTATTGTTGGCATTATTATTGGCGCCGGCATCTATCAAACGACGCCGATGGTCGCAGCAAATAGCGGTTCAGTTGAATGGATCTTGGGAATTTGGGTGTTGGGTGGATGCTTGGCACTCGTAGGAGCATTGTGCTACGTTGAACTTGCAATGACCGTTACCCAAGATGGTGGTGAGTATGCTTATTTGGTCAAAGCCTACGGAAAAGGAACGGGGAGCTTTTTTGCTTGGATTGAATTCTGGATCATCCGTCCTGGCAGTACAGGTCCGATGGCAATGCTGTTTGGTGCCTACGCGTACAAACTGTTCCCGATTTTTCAAATGGCGCTCGATCCATTGATGGGCGAAATGCTCTATGCGGTTTTGGCAACAACGGCATTGTTAGCTGTCAATCTATTTGGTTTGCGAGCGGGTAAGCTGACCCAAAATGTACTCACGGTTCTTAAGGTGTTGGCTTTGTTAATCCTCGTTGTTGGCTCGGTGATTGCGATTGGGTTGTCACCGGACCTCATAGTTCCGACGACAGCGGAAACTGCTGGGAGCATAAGGGGGCAGTCATTTGATGGACTTTTGTTAGCGATGGTGCTCGTCATGTTTACTTATGGCGGGTGGAATGATATGTCATTTGTCGCGACAGAAATAAAAAACCCGGCGAAGAATATTCCGCGAGCGTTAGTGCTGGGTGTTTGTGCGGTAGCCGTTATTTATTTGCTTATCAACATTGCGATGCTGATGGCGCTAGGGCATGCGGGCTTAGCAGCATCACATACGCCAGCAACTGAGATGCTGAAAGTAACGATTGGCCTACCCGCTGAGAAAATCATGGCGCTGTTGATTTGTGTTACAGCGTTAGGGGCAGTGAATGGGATGATGTTTACCAGCGCGAGAATTTACCATGCTTTAGGCAACCAAGTGTCAGCCTTTTCGTGGCTGGGAAAATGGAATTCGCGACTGCAAGTTCCGGCGCGGTCATTGGTGGTTCAATCGATTGTTACGCTAGCGATGGTTATTGGATTTGGCTGGCAAGTTAACGGATTCGAATTGCTCGTGCTTTTTGTCTCGCCATTTATGTGGAGTTTTTTTGTGCTACTTGGGATCGCAATGCTGCTGTTTCGGTTTCAGGGATTAGTGTCTCGAGATAAATACCGCACCCCGTTGTTTCCTATGTTGCCCTTAGTTTTTGTGTTATCGAGTGGTTTTATTGCTTATCGTGCTGCGGATTATTTCTTGTTAATGGTTGAGTCGATGGAGTTGCTCGGCAACCGTTTCTTTATGGGATTGAGCATTGCGACCGTATTTGTAGTGTCATCGGGCTTGATAGTGGCGTTGATTTCGCGGAAAAATGATTCTGCTGGTGATTAAGGTTTGCCAGCAAACCACGCGGAGCCCATCTGTTTTGGTGTCCGAATTATTTTTTTCTTGAATTCGATCCCATAAAACTTCAGGATGAGTGCAGTAATTGATGAAGTGGGCAACCACAGCAATCTTCCACAATAGATTTTCGCTTCCTTCGGTATTCACCGCATTTGCAGCGTGGAAAAGGCACTGGGCTTATATTTAGCCGCATCTATCCCAGCTTTTTTGTATTGTTCAATAGCGTTGCAACGTAATTAGCGATGAGTTGCTTTGTACCCACATTTGCATTGCTTACTTTAGTTAGCCGGTCACCACTCAAGAATAGAGGTCGATCCGAAATTGTGGCTGGTTAACATTGGAATTGCTATAGCTAGACGCCCATTAGGTTTTTCATGGAGGTCAAAAATGATGTTAATCCAAACGCGCACAGTAACGGTTAACTCTGCATTTTTAGAAGAAATCAAGCAGTTAAATCAGGACTTGTGGAAACTACTTGAAACCCTTTCGCTTGAATGTACTCAGCGACTGGTGGATCAGGAGAGTTGCACCTGTTTTTGCATTAGGTTAGCGCGATTGCGTGACCAACTAACGACACATTTTTCTCTGGAAGAGGCGTTTGGTTATCTTGATGGACCGATAGGCATTGCGCCGCGGTTAAGTGATCGCGCTAATCGATTGCGATTGGAACATATCGAATTGGCCGAGCGGATTGCTGCGTTAGTTGATTTCGCTTGGACCCTTAATGAACGCCAACGTCTCAAACAAGGCTTCCGTGGAGTGGTCCGCGAGTTTGACGGATTTCATGCTCAGCTGCGTAGCCATGAACGGAAAGAGCAGATGTTGATCTTGCAAGCCTATGGTGAAGACATTGGCTGTGGCGATTAGTGCTGCGGGTAAGTCATTAGCTGGTACGTACAGATGCCCTTTGTGTTAACCGGGGCCGATTCCATAGATGTGTTGGATCGGTGTCTGGTGACCCCAAGTAATCTCATCTCGCGAGACGCCAAGCGTCTCGGCAATTTTATCACGATCGCTTGTTGATGGTGTCCACCGGCCCATCAAAATTGCAACGATGCGGTGTTCGTCCACTCCGGATTGTTCAACCAATTGCTCCAGCGTAAGTTGTTGTTCGTGGCACAATGCGGTAACAGTTTTTGTATTCATTGAAAATCCCTTTTGAATCCAACTCGGCGATACTCTTGCACGCGGGGTTCCATATAATGCCCCCAAATAACATCTTTGACGGTCAAATCCAACGCCTCGACAATTTGTTGTCGTTCGTGTGGGGATGCGGTCCAGCGGCCAGCGGTGATTGCTTCCACGCGCCCTTGATCCAACGAAGATAATTCAGCTAGTTGGGCGATAGTAATGGCACGTTTATCAAGTATGTAATCAAGTGTTCGCACTTAAGACAGCCTATAGACAAGATATTGTTTTGATAGCAATAGTATACGTCGATTGTCCCTGTTGGGAAGTTACCGAAACAGAAGATTATAGCTCTTAACGGTGAATCAAGCGGTCATACTGTGAATGTTAATCCCATTATGTCCGATAGTTCTGTATGTATAAAAAGTCACGTCAATTTAACAGGGTTTGACACATATTTAGGCGTCTGATAACATTGCGCATAGGTATTATAAGGTCAAGAAGTTATAAAAAACCAGCTAATCTGCGGTCAAAACCCCGATTCTCATCCGCAGTCTAAGAACACAATAGTAGGAGTAATCGAGACGAATGTCTATTGATTCAATTGATAAAACAACCGATGCACCTGTTGTCGACGAACAAACGTACCAATACCCCGGCACGCCCACCACTTGTGATGGTGCGGAAGCGGTGGTTTGGGTGGAAACTAACATCAGCCAGGGCAGTGGTGCATATCCGATTACAAGTTCGACAACCATGGGTGCCGGTTTCAACGCTGCTCGCCAAAATGGAGTTCCTAATCTGTGGGGTGATGAACTTGTTTTTGTCGAACCGGAAAGTGAACATTCGGCAGCCACATTTTGTGAAGGTTTTGCCTTAGCGGGTGGCCGTGTCACCAACTTTACTTCAGGCCAAGGGTTGGTTCTGATGAAAGAAGTGCTTTACACAATCTCTGGCAAGCGTTTGCCAGCAGTGTTTAACATTGGTTCTCGAGCGTTAACTAGCCAAAGCCTCAACGTCCATGCGGGTCATGATGATGTCATGAGTGTTGCCGATTGTGGTTGGGGTGTATTGTTTGGTCGAAATGCTCAAGAAGCTCAAGACTTATGCTTGATCTCTCGTCGGGCTGCCGAAGCGAGCTGCACGCCATTTCTGAACGTACAAGATGGATTTTTGACAACCCATACGGTTGAAACGGTACGTTTACTTGATAAGGAATTCATGAAGGACTATGTCGGCAAGCCGGAAGATAAGATTATGAATCTCATGGGAACGGAAAACCCATTGATGTCTGGCGTGGTTCAAAATCAAGACTCCTATATGAAGGGCAAGATTGCTCAACGTTGGTATTACGATCAAGTGGAGCCTGCCATCGAAGAAGCCTTTCAAGAATTCTATCGACAGACTGGACGACGTTACGATTTAATCGAGCCTTACCGCTGTGAAGATGCCGAATATGTTCTTGTTGGCATCGGGTCGTTCATGGAAACGGCGCAGATAACGGTTGATTATTTGCGTGAAGAGCTAGGTATTAAAGCCGGCTGTTTGAATGTTTATTGTTTCCGTCCTTTTCCAGCGGCACGCATTGTGGATGCATTAAAGGATTGTAAAGCGATTACCATTATTGAACGAATGGACGATCCACTTTCGACAACCGGTAACCACCTGACGCGAGAAATCAAGGCCGCATTTTGTGATGCAGTGAACGGCCAAAATGGTTGTGCTAAAATTGATAACATGCCCCGCATCTATCATGGAGCTGCTGGCTTGGGAAGTCGTGATGTTCGACCTGGTGATATTAGCGCGATTTATGACAACATGATTAATGATGGGCAGGATTTCTTCTCTATTGGCATTAAACATGCCACAGCACTTGCGCCTAAAGAAGATCCTGATTTGCGTCCACCGGGCGCATTTTCCATGCGAGGCCATTCGGTTGGTGGATTTGGAAGTGTTACGACAAACAAGGTGATTGCCACAATTGCTGGTCAAGTGTTTGGTAAAGACGTTCAAGCCTATCCAAAATATGGATCGGAAAAGAAAGGTTTGCCTACAACCTATTATCTCACGATTGCCGATTCTCATATTTATACCCACTCGGAATTGGAATACGTCAATCTAGCTGTGCTCAATGACACCAACGCCATTCTTACGGGCAATCCACTAAACGGGTTGGTCGAGGGTGGTGCGGTCTTTATGCAAAGTAATTTTGCGGACCCCGCTGATGTTTGGGAACGAATTCCCGCAGACTTCAAACAAGTCTTTAAAGAAAAGAAACTACGTTTGTATTTTGCAGATATGGTGGACATTGCCCGAGAGGTTGCTTCGGTTGCAGACCTAGAAATGCGAATGCAAGGAATCGTGCTGTTAGGCGCGTTCCTAAAGTTAACACCTTTTGCCACGGATAGTGGCATGAGTGATGAGGAAGTTTATGCGGGGGTTGAAAAAGCGCTGCGTAAATATTTTGGTAAACGTGGCGAGCAAGTTGTGCAGGATAACCTGACGTGTGTTAAGCGTGGTTACAGTGAAATGCAGCAGGTTCCCGCAGAATTAATTCAATCATAAATTAAGTGCTTTGCTGGCAAAAAACTTGCAGGGCATAGTTTTAAGGCTACCGGTTTTGTACCGATAGCACGAAAGATAAACATGGCTACAGCCGATAAACCGTCGATTAATGAACCCAACGATCGCGATCCACATAACAACAATTCCTACGGCACACTGGTTGATTCCGCACCTCAGGGACTTGAACTACCAGTGCTCAACGTTGAAGATTTTAATGAACGCATTATTCGTTCCTATGAATCCGGTGGAGCGGAGAAATCGCTTGATGCCGATCTTTCCGTAGCACGTTCGCTAGTCCCAGCAGGTACTGCCGCATTCCGTGACTTCAGCTACGTGGCACCGGAAATTCCAGACTACATTACTGAAAATTGTACGGGCTGC
Organism: Planctomycetaceae bacterium; assembly: GCA_018658605.1. The sequence goes on from JABHUV010000047.1 coordinate 72,815, forward strand.
ATGGATTGCGTAACGCAGTGTCCGGACACGGCAATTTTAGGCAAGGTGTTATCGGAATCGGATCTTAATACGAAGCTCGAAGGCATTGACGACGAAGCCGATCGGGAGATGTTTTCCAAGCAGTGGGCCAAGACACGCAAGTACTACGATTCTCCTCAGAAAAAGGGTAATGAAGGTGGCCGTTTTGCGATTCTGATTGACCCGAGTAAATGTAAAGGTTGTGCCGAATGCGTCACGGTATGCGATGACTTAGCATTAGAGATGATTCCAAAATCTGAAAAGACCATGGATGATATTCGGAAGAGCCATCGTTTTTTCAAAGAATTTGGGCCTTCAGATGATACTTATATCAACGATAAATTGTTGATTGATATGATGCTTAAAGAAGAAACACATATCTATGTTGGTGGAGCTGGGTCGTGTGCGGGTTGTGGTGAAGGTACCGCGCTGCGAATGATGTGCTCGGCAACAGGTGCTATGCACGGTGATCAATGGGGGATTGTTGCAGCTACTGGGTGTAATACCGTTTATACATCGACCTATCCATATAATCCTTACCTCGTTCCTTGGACTAACTCGCTGTTCGAAAATGCTCCAGCTGATGCAATGGGGGTACGAGCGCGTTGGGATCAAATGGGCAAAGAGGAGCAACCTATTTGGTGCATCGGTGGTGACGGTGCGATGTTTGATATTGGTTTTCAATCACTGTCGCGAATGTTAGCGACGGGTATGAATATCAATGCCTTTATCCTCGACACCCAAGTTTATTCGAACACCGGCGGTCAAGCTTCGACGGCAACCTTTATGGGTCAAAATGCTAAGATGAGTTTGCACGGGAAGAAATACAAAGGGAAACAAGAGCGTCGTAAAGAAATGGCACAAATTGCCATCATGCATCCCAATACCTACGTCGCCCAAACGACCTGTGCTCATACCAATCACTTTTATAAGAGTGTTATTAGAGCTCTCGAGTACGATGGACCGTCGGTTGTCATTTGTTACACGACGTGTCAGCCAGAGCATGGCGTGGCCGATAATATGGCAGCTGATCAAGCACGACTAGCAGTGGATTCGCGCGCATTTCCGATGATGACGTATGATCCTGAAGCAGGTGCTACGATTAAGGAACGTATGTCGCTACAAGGAAATCCGGGTATGAAGAATGATTGGTGGACCAATCCGAAAACGAAAGAAGAAGTTAATTTTATTGACTTTTGTCGTAGTGAAGGTCGCTTTGCCAAACATTTTGATAAAGATGGTAACCCCTCCGAAATATTGCTTGCTGCCCAACAAGAACGCCTTGATAACTGGCACGTGCTACAAGAATTAGCTGGTCTGATTTAAGATCTAAGGGAAGAAAGCGGTGCGGCAAGTTGTAAAACCAGGGACGGTTTACTCCCATTGTTTGGCGGGTGGCTGAACGGTTGGTGATCTTTGTAGTCGGTACTTGCAAGTTGTTGCTGGTGTTTGCAAGGAAATACAAAATGTCAGATTTCGATAAACGTCGCTTAAACGCTAATGAGGTACCCGATAGCTCGGTGCCCGCTGGGGATGAATATCGTGCTACGGGTCAAACTGTACCAAATAATTTGCCCCTGTTTCTTACCTCGGTTTGGCAATGTGAATCTACTGAACAAGCGGATGCAATTCTTGCTGGCGAGCAATCTGGATTTGTTTATCAACGTGATAGCCATCCCAATGCGAATCAATTCGCGAAGGCGTGTCGGACACTGCACAATGCTAAGCACGCTACGGTTACATCTTCTGGAATGGCGGCGTTGTCACTGGCGGTGCTGTCCCAACTAGAACAGGGTGACCACGTAGTCGTTTGTAATCGCTTGTACGGCCGTAGCCTCGTTTTGCTCGGTGGTGAATTGCAGCGATTAGGCATCCAACACTCGTTAGTAGATAGTTGTGACCTGCAGGCTGTAGAAGATGCAATGACAGACAACACTCGATTAGTTGTCGCCGAAACTATCTCTAATCCGATGTTGCGGATTGCCGATATCAAGGCACTGGCAGAGATTGCGCATGGTCGTGATGCACAATTACTCGTTGACAATACTTTTGCGACACCGATTGTATGTCAACCCATGGAGCTGGGCGCTGATTTAGTGCTTGAAAGTGTTAGTAAGTTTATGAATGGACATGGTGATATCATGCTAGGCATGCTTGCTGGGAATCATGACAACTGGGAACGGGTAGAGTCGGTGAACTCAACGTGGGGATTGGCTAGTAGTCCGTTGGAATGCTGGTTGGCATGTCGTGGTGTTGCGACGTTGGCACTCAGAATAAGCCGTGCGTGTGAGTCGGCACTTACGGTAGCTGAATACTTGAACGAGCACGTCGCGGTAGAACGGGTCGTTTATCCAGGCTTGGAATCACATGATGATTTCCAATTGGCACAACGGCAGTTTATGCAAGGCAGCGGTCATGTTGTTACGTTTCAGATGATTGGTGGTCGAGCGGCGGCGGATCAAGTGGTAGCGAGCCCCGCACTCGCGTTTTGCCCATCACTGGGTGATGTGACAACGACGTTAAGCCATCCTCTTTCTACTAGCCATCGAGGATTATCTCTGGAACAACAGCAACAACTTGGCGTTAATGGCGCCACCATACGGCTGTCTGTGGGGATTGAAGAGAGCGATTTTATCCTCGAGCGGTTGCAAGTGGCATTAGAGCGGTAATAGATTCGTTCAAATTAACCAAAACAGGACTGGTTATTAACGATATCGTGTCTTAAACTCAAGGAATAGAGAAACCTATGGATCAAGGAATTGGTTCGCTTTTATTAGGTAACTTTAGTCACGAATCGAAACACATAATAGGCTATTAGGTTTAAGGCTATATGAATAAGAAGAAAGAAGAAGCGCTAGAAATAGAAGGCACTGTTACACAGGCATTAGCGAATACTAGGTTTCGCGTGCAGTTGGATAATGGATCAGAAGTTCTAGCCCATGTTGCTGGTCGTATGCGAAAACATTTTATTCGTATCGTACCTGGCGATAAGGTTCGAGTTGAACTTTCACCGTACGACCTCACTAGAGGCCGTATTACGTTTCGAGAACGGTAGTCGTAATAATTTACGATTGCAAACGAATAAGTATTGAATCAATGACAGCAATGGACTCTGTCGAATAGCTTCTAAGGGATTGGAAATAGTTATTTTCGTGGGTAAGCCAGCATTAGCACGATAGTACGTCACCGCTAGCTTCCTACCCCTTATTTTATCACTTCCCTTTTGGAGAAGGTTATTATGAAAATTTTCAAACAAACAACGCTCGTTGCAGCAATGTTGTTGGGGCTCGTTTTGCCTCAAATGCAAGTTGAGGCTCAAACTGCAGCCGAAAAACCGATGGCGATTGTGGCAATTAATAATTACAACAATTTATCAAAGGACCTTGTTTATTTACTTGACCTAGTTGGACCTCCGGGAACCGGTCAACTTATGGAGCTACAGGGAGCGGGATTTGCGGAAATGTTGGACACGACCAAACCAATTGGCGTGGTCGTTCAACCGGATGGAATATTGGGCTATAAAATGCTGGCATTTATTCCAACAAATAACGTCGATATAATTTTGCAAACGTTGGCAGGTTTTGGCATTATTGCTGAATCGACACCCGAAGGCTTAACTAAGATTGATGCTGGCCTAACACCTATTTATATCAAACAAGGCACCGGCTGGGCATTTGTTTCCAATACCAAAGAAGCTCTTGCCACCCCACCTGCTGCCCCCGCCGCATTACTAGGTGGCTTGGATAAGCAATATGACGTTGCTATTCAAGGGAACATTGATGCTATTCCTGAAGTATTCAAGCAATTGATGATGAGTCAGATCGAAGTTGGCATGCAACAGTCGATTCAGCAGCCATTGCCAAATGAATCGGAAGATGCATTTGAAGCACGTCGGGCAATTGCTCAACAAGGTATGGAAGACGTCCAAAAAATGATTAACGAGCTTGAATCAATTACCGTCGGATTTAATATCGATCAAACGCGTCAATCTGTTTATCTCGATTTTGGTATTACAGCCAAAGAGGGAACTGACACAGCAAAGCAGTTTGCTTACGAAGACACAACCACGGAACTGGCTGGTTTTCTAACGGACGCAGCTGCCGTTCAAATGAATTTATCATCGTCGTTTGATACGGCTCAAGCAGAGCAAATTAATATATCGCTCGAAGCTTTGCGTAGTCAGGCGATTGATCAACTTCAAAATGACCCAACGATTCCTAGTGAAGAATTGCGGGCATTGGCGATCAAGGCGATTTCTACTTTTATGGATGTTGGCAAGGCTACACTGAGCTCTGGCAAAATCGACTTAGCGGGCAGTGTGGATTTGACCGATGGTTTTACTTCAGTAGTCGCTGCCGCGGTCGTGCCACAAGCCGAACAGCTTGATCAAATTGTTCGTGACTTTGTAAAAATCGCAACGGAACAAGATCCTTCTTTTCCTGACGTGGAAATCGACGCACAGAAAAAGGGGGACACTTCTTTTCATGTGATTCGAATGCCAATTCCTGAGTACGAAGCCGATGCGCGGTCAGCTTTTGGCGATGCTGTTGAAATTAGTATCGGCGTGGGTCCTGACCGAGTTTACATTGGTGTTGGCAAAGACAGTCTTAAACGATTGTCTGCGGCAATCGATGCATCCGCGGCGAACAAAGGCAAAAAAGTGCCAGCCGCCTTGTTAAAGGGTTCGATGACTAAGGTTTTGCAGTATGCTGCAGAGATGACGCAAGATTTGAGCATGCAGCAAGCCGCTGCGGCTGCCGCATCCGTTGCCGGTAAGGATACCGCTAGTATGGAACTCTCCGCAATCAAGAATGGTGTTCGTTTCCGCATGGAGCTCGAAGCTGGTGTGCTTAAATCTATACAGCATTTGCAAGGACCCGCTGATCTGACTGATGGCTTCGATGACAGCCCTTTCTAAGCAAAGTTATTGACCAGATGATAAAAGCGGTGTCGGGTCATCAGCCTGACACCGCTTTTTTATTTTCCAGACAACCCCAGTTTGTGACTTTTAGGTTTATCGATGTCGAGCTCTACTTCCAAAAATGTATTTTCAACCACTCGCACTCATATCGCGGCGATTTCAATTAAAGAAATTGCAACTCAGTTCAATACGCCGACGTTTGTTTATGATGCGGAAGTTATTTTGCGACGCATCGCGGAGCTCAGTGAATTCGATGTGGTTCGGTACGCTCAAAAAGCCAATTCGAACCTAGCAGTTCTAGCGTTAATGAAACAGCACGGAGTTGTTCTTGATGCCGTCAGTGCCGGTGAAATCCATCGGGCACTACGTGTTGGATATCAAGGAGGTAGCGATGCTAGTGGGCGGCATGAAATTGTTTACACCGCAGATATTTTTGATCAGGATGCGTTGGCGCTTGTGCAGGAACATAACATTCACGTGAATTGTGGTTCGGTGGATATGATCGAACAGTTGGGCAAGGTGTCATCTGGCGCCGAAATTACGTTGCGAATCAATCCGGGGTTTGGGCACGGCCACAGCGAAAAGACAAATACGGGTGGCTCTCAATCAAAACATGGAATTTGGCACGAGCAATTAGTGGAGTGCAAAACACTCGCCGCTCAATATGATATTACCATTTCCGGATTGCATATGCATATTGGTTCAGGATGTGACATGGAACATTTGTCGCAAGTTTGTGGGGCGTTGGAGAAAGCGGTTGCCGTTGTTGGAGATACGGTTCGTACGATTAGTACCGGTGGTGGTTTGCCGATTCCTTACCGTGCAGAAGAGGAATATATTGATTTGCGGCAGTTCTATGCATTGTGGGATGCTACGCGGCAGCGAATTGCAGACCAAGTTGGCCATGAGGTGTGCCTAGAAATCGAACCTGGCCGCTTCTTAGTGGCGGAAAGCGGATTCTTAGTAACTCAAATTCGATCGATAAAAACGACTTCGGATAAACAATTTTATTTGGTTGACGCTGGTTTCAATAACCTCGCTCGACCAATTATGTACGGCTCCTATCACCCGATTTCAATTGCAGTTGAAGAGGATGAGAATCGCCAACATATTGATGTTGTCGTCGGTGGGCCATTATGCGAATCGGGCGATATATTTACTCAACAGGAGGGTGGCTTCGTTTGCACGCGGAGTTTACCAGAGGCACAAGTTGGTGATTACTTAGTGCTTGAGTGTGCTGGTGCTTACGGCAGCGTGATGGGGTCCAATTATAATTCGAAATTGCTTGCTGCCGAAGTAATGATTCAAGATGGAATACCGCATTTGATACGAGTACGACAGACATACGACGCTTTGATGGTCGACGAACGCGTTGTGGACGCATAAAAAAGTGCCGCCAAAGACGTCAGCAATGGCGACTTTCGTTGGCTAACCTATTTGCTCCGTGCCGATTAGTATTTATAATCAACCACACAACCAACAACCTAAAAACAGGTCGAGTTTAATTTCTGAAGGACGCCTTTAATGGCCGCAAAAAAAACCGCCCGAAAAAAAGTACCCAAGACATTGGCGGTCATCAATGCTGATAATTGCACAGGTTGTGAGTCATGCCTTGAAGTATGTCCGGTGGACTGTATTGAAATGAAGCATTTCGGCTTAGGTACGAAGGGCAATCAAAGTTGGTGTGAGATTGATTTAGAAGCATGTGTTGGGTGTGAAGTTTGTGTGCATATTCCCACGAAATCTTCAAATCCATATGAGCTTGTCGTTTGTCCCTGGGATGCGATCGAAATGGTTCCCACGGAACACGTTGCAACTGTTGTTGCTCAAATTGGCGGCCCACCAGAATATATTTATGAGAACTGGGACCGTCTCGTTGGCACGGCTCAGCATCTAGCGGAACTTCGCGCAGGCGGCTAATGACGTTAGCTAACACAATACGAATTTGTCCAGATTCCGACTAATTGAATCATTGGATAGGGCCGTCGGAATAGCTATTCTCCTGATCAACGGGTAATTGTGCCGCCCATTTGCTGACGTACTTCGGTAAGAATCTGCGACTCAAACTCTTCATGCCACAGGGCTGGAAAACCGTAGTAAGTATTGGATCCACCCCCTTCATATCCACCTTCCCGCAAAACTCGTAGCGAAGGAATATATGCCATTACATCGTTGCTGTATCCAGCCACCCAAATTGCTGGATTGCGGTAGGGGCTTGTCGGTTGTGGCCCCTGTTTGATTTTAATTGCGTAATCGATCACCACTTCTCCGCCAAGAAAAATCCACTGAACACTGTTACCGAGGTGCCATGTTTGAATTGGGTAGGCATATGTTTGCGGTAAAGCATTTTTGTTATCGAGCTGGTTGAGCAGATATTGAGCGTATGGTTTTTCATACTGGTTCCCGTCGCGTTGTATTATTTCAAGCTCCGTTTGTGTTTTAGGCGCAATCGTGCGGCCTTGGATTTCACGATACTGAGTTCGCAATGGACCAACGACTTTTTGCATGCGACCTTGCAAAACACTGTTTACAGCGGTAGCCAAGCGACTGCCATATTTCTTGGCAAGCTCGACCGTTCTACGAGGCAATGGATTTTGATCGGCTCCGCAGCCAGCCCAGAACATTGCGGTTACCCCAGGATTGGTTTCTTCAAGTGCTGTTTGAGCAAATCCAGGGTAGTCACCAGACCATTGTGTAAACGAGAGAACCGTTGAGTGACAGGCATAGCCAAACACGACAGTTTTTAATTTTAAATTGGCATCACGAACGGCGAGCACTGGCACATCGTGATCAAACGGTCCTTTTAGTTCACCAGCTAACCGCAGCTGTGGCACATTTGCTTCGGTATTGGTGCGGCGGTTCACCGCGACAGTACAGTTCCCGTTGCCCCAAGTTAGCGATACGGGTTGCATGGTTTTGTATGCGTCAGCGACAACATCGATGAGCATTGTGCGTAGTTGAATGGTATATTGCGCAATTCTAGCGGCTTCGGCTGCTGGCGCGCGCAAATAATGCAGTGGCACAAGGTTATCACTTAAGGCTGGGCCGGTGTGAGTGTGAGAGGTAGCGATTGCAAACTGGTCTCGACTCAGCCCGTGGTTTTTCTGCAAGGCCGCGGCAATTACCTTGGTGGATTCCACTCCAATGCCAATTAGGTCAGCGGTAATGAGAACCGCTTCGCGGCCGTTTGGATCTCGTAATACTAGAGCTTTGGCCCAGATATCGGTCAATTTTCCATCTGCGGGAACAGTGCGTCCGCCGTAACCGGACATCCACATAAAATGGCTTGGTGTAATCTTAACTTTGGCTACACCAGCTTCCCATTCCGCATTGTCTGTGGCGCCGCAGCTAAAGACAAACATACTGGCTAACAGTATCGCTAGGCAAAATCGCATAATTTTCTCACTTGATTCGATTGGTCATTAGTTCTTTACGGGTATACAGCGTATCACGCCATTTTATGCCACCGCGGATATAAAATAAAACGGTAGCGCGAATTATTGTAAAAACAAACACGGTAATAATCCACGGAAGTAATAGTGCGCAGATTGGGTTCACTCGAATACGCCATGCCATGACGGCTGACGAGACTAGCAGCAGTGTACAAACGATGCCGAGCAACATCTGGGGGGTGTCTTGTAAAACAAAGACACCGACGAATGGCCAGAGGAATGCAAGGACTAAGTTTAATACGCCGAGGGTCATTAGCCCCAAATTATATCCGACGCTGGCGTAGGCGTTCTTATCTAGGCCTACGACGAGTTCAGAAATTGACTGATACCAAGGAACACTTATATCCTCGCGCGCTTGGAGGACATGTTGACGAAAGCCTTGTCGCTTAATGATCTGCCCGATCATCAAATCATCAATCACTTCCATGCTGATTTTGTGATGCCCTTGAATTTGTTCATAAACCTCTTTGCGGATCAGGTTGAAGGCGCCTAAACCCAAAGATGCAGTACGGCGTGGATTGGCTACTTGCCATGGCCGATAGAACACCATGAAAATACGAAAAAAGAAAATTATGAACGCATCCAGCCATAAATTAGGCATCGGTATACACGGAAACATCGTCAAATGGTCGACTCGGTATTGTTCGCTGTAGGCAATGGCGCGACGCAAGCAGAGGGGGTCAAAGGAGACATCCGCATCGGTAAAAAGCAGGTAGTCTGTTTGTGATTCGTCCGAGCCGATTTGCAAAGCGTGGTTTTTACCGAGCCAACCGGACGGTAATTCCTCGACGTGAACAACTTGCAGTCGTCGATCACCATGTGCTAATCGATCTAAAATGGCGCCTGTGTTGTCGGTTGAACGATCATTGACTGCTGTGAATTGCAGGTTTGGGTAATCTAATTTCAACATTGACCGGACGGCTGGTTCGATGCCACGTTCTTCATTGCGCGCCGCTACGACGATGGTAACGCTGGGCCATAGTGCGTCATCAGGAATGCTCTGGTCGCGCAACGGAGGTAAAGATGATAACGAGTAATGCGCTAGGCCTTCGAATATTGTGATGGCCAGTACGTGGAATGCTGTGATCCAAATCAGCCAAGCAAATTCCATGAATAGTACTTTCGGTCAAACGAGTTGTGATTCGATTTTCCGTAGATGGCGGATGCTGTCACTCGCCAAAGTTTCTACACCCGGTTCGTAATCAAATACTTCGACACTAATCCAACCGCTGTAGTTGGTATCTTTGAGTGCTTGCATTATTGGCAAGAAATCAACATCGCCCATGCCCGGCCCCTGTAGGTTTTCATCGTTAGCATGAAAATGGGCAGTAATATCTGCGTGTTTGCGGATAATGCTATCGACAGGTTCACCCATCGAGCACATTGCTTTCACGTCCAAGTGCAATTGCACATTTTCGGCATCAACGCGTGAGCACAGGTCAGCACCTTGGTCAGCAGTCAGTAAAAAATCACCTTCTAATGGTGATAAAGGCTCCACGGCAATAATAACATGGTGCTCGTCTAAGATTGGTACAACTTGCTGTAAAACATCTGCGGCATAATTGAGTGCCATATCGTGATCGATTCCCGGCAATAAATTCCGTTGCTGTGGAGATCCAAGTACCATTACGTGTCCGCCCAAGTCGCTACATAGCCTTGCTAATTCGGCTAGATACTCAGCAGTCTGTCGACGGACATCTGCGTCGGGGCTCGTTAAGTAGAGTCCCTCGGTTTTTGCGAGGAGCCAATGTAAGCCGATGATTTCCAACTCATGGTGGTCTGCAAGTTGCCGAATGCTAGCTCTGCGGTCGGCGGAAATATCAAACACGTTTTCTTCGATAGTAAATGGAGCAAATTCCAGAGCGTCATAGCCCAGGCTTTTGGCAGTGGCAAAAGCTTTTTCAAAAGGCCATTCTTGAAAGGTCTCATTGCAAATAGCGTACTTCATACGTCAATACCTGGTAACGATGGTTGGTCTGTGTTCGTCTGTGTTTTATTGTTGGGTTTTCTGCTTAATTGGCGACCGTTGGCGGTTGAAGGCGCACTCATTTGTGGTTCAGCTGATCCGCTTAAGTCGTCACCGGGCGTGATTTGCTGGAGTCGATTTTCGACAGCGCCAATATATTGTTCTGATAATTCAAAACCCAAGTAATCACGGTGTAGTTTTTTAGCGACTGCTAGTGTGGTGCCACTACCTGCGAACGGGTCCATTACCAATTCGCCGGGATCGCTTGATGCGCGGATGATGCGGCCAAGTAACTGCTCGGGCATTTGACAACCATGTACACCTAAACGTTCTTTAAAGGTTCCAGCGACTCGAGGGAAATACCACGTATCGTCATCTGCAGCGAAACCTTCGGGTAAATCTTGTGGCCGCAGAACCCATGTGTCATCAGGCAAGCGGCCTTTGGGATTTGCACGTTTGTCACCGTAGACTAATTGTCGCGCGGATGGCACGCGTATTTCGGAAGTGTTGAACGTGAATTGTTTCGAGTCTTTGACCATATGAAATAAGTGAGCGTGCGAGCGATTAAACTTGCGTTTGCAGTTTACGCCAAACGTGTAATACCAAATAACCCAACTGCGGCAGGTTAAGCCAAATTCCCGCTGCATTAAGACTTTCATTTCGGCGGCATATTCATCGCCAATCGCGAGCCAGAATGTGCCGTTGTCTTTGAGGACGCGCACGACCTGTTCGATCCAGCGGCTGGTCCACTTCAAATAGTCGCCCGATTCGAGATTGTCTTGGTAAACATCATAGTCATAACCAATATTGAACGGTGGATCGGCGAACACAAGATCAACAGTACCCGCTGCTAAGCTTTGCATGCCCTCGATGCAATCGATGTGATGAACATTGTTGATAGCAGCGGACACACGGGCCTCTTAATAAAAAGAAAGGTGGAACTGGCAAGACTGTAGGTATTGTACACCAAACGAGTGCCAATCCAATCATGGAGTGTCGCGGCTTTTTATTGGGAGACATTCGTGAGAGGTATGCCGCTTTCCATAATGACTGAATCATCACGATGGATACCCGGTTCAACGATGCCACGGTCGCTGACGTAATAGTGATCTCCAAGTCCGGCAGTTTGTGTTCCACGCACGAACGCAACATGCCCGTTTTCAAAGAGAATGTTTTGCCCCAGACCACCGTGGTTCATGCTGTAACGATCGATGGATTGGCCGCTGGGGCGATCTGCAATGAGCGCAAAATTCGGTCGCTGTTGATTACGAATTGCTCGGATGCGATCACCTGCTTGGTAACCAACACTGTAGCCATATGTGCCTCCCATGCGTTGCTGCAGTGCCGCTAGATCTTCGATTCTAGCGTTTGCCACGGTTTGCCTAGTTGGAATCCCTTGCTGCCGCCAAGCAATGGACTCGGTTGCCGCTGGACAAAAGAAATTACCTTCGTCGGTAACATAGCCTTGTTCAAGTAAAATGGGAGCGTATGCGCCTGAGGTTGCAAAAGCAGAATTATTGGGGACGGTTGGAAATTCACCTTCGTGGGTAATGCTGTACTGGCTGAAACCTGCGTAGAGGTTTTGTAGGTTGTTTTGGCATTGTCGCAACTCTGCAGCAAAGCGACTGTTAAATAGCGCGGGTGAAAGTAACATCAACAAACTTGCCACCACGATACCTGTTACGAAGATGTCCATAGGTCGCCACGATCGCCGTGCACTGGTGACAAGTTGTTTACTGGTAAATGCTGGTTGCGCCATTGAGATCGTTGATCCAACCTTGTGAGCATCGACCTGGTCAAACACATATGCGAGTGTTTGATTGTGCAAATCGGAAGGGGGTTCGCAGTGACGGTACGATTCGAGGGGGCGTAGGCTGCGGCGAATTAAATCCACTTGTGATTGTAAATCGGTATCGCTACGTATCAAATTCTCGATGCGTTGGTGTTCTTGGGCATCTAAAGCACCCATCACAAATCCAATAATGTCTTCGTTCATATCTTACTGCTCATTCATCGTACGCGACCAAACTTCGTTTAACTTTACAACGGCTGCATGTAATCTACTTTTTACAGTTCCCACGGGGACGTCTAATATGTCTGCTGCTTCACGATACTTCATGCCTTGGTAATAAACCAAATCAATCACGCCTCGCATTTGTGGCGACAATTCACTAACGGCTTGTTGCACCCATTGCCCACGTTCAAGTTGAGCAACATGTTCTAGCGGATCCCCATCGTTTCCTTCAAGCAGATTAATTAACGAACCGATATCAACACTATCTTGTGATTTGTTAGTCTGATCCAAACTCACCATGCGATGGCGTTTTTGCCGCCGCTGGGCATCGATCGCTTGATTGGTTGCAACAGTGTACAACCAAGGACGAAAACGGCGACTGTCATCAAAGCGGTCGCACTTCAAATGAACCTGCAAAAACGTTGCTTGAAAAACATCCTCCGCCATTTCTGCATTACCTACGTACCGCCGCAAATAACTATAAAGCTCTCGTTCGTATCTGCGCACCAATTGCGCAAACAGGTTTCGACAACCTTCTTTTTTATAACGAGCCATTATTTGCTCGTCAGTGAGTTCATTCCCCATAGTGGGTGACACCGGTGTTATTTGCATGATGACTAATTAACTTTACGCATAATAGCGTAAGGGGGTTCATTCACAGGCAATAAAAAGCTAAAAGCATGCGGGAGCCGATGTATTTATCGTAAATCGTACCGATTTTAGCGGCTAATCACACCAAGGTTACGATGTGCGGCGGTAGATTTCGAAGGAATAGTCGTGGTCGTTTTTTTCATCCGCCGAGTGGCGTTCGCTATTTTCACATTTCCAGATCGACCAGTCGATGGCATCCAACCGAGTGTCACCTTCGACGTCGGCATGGACGCGAGTGATGTAAAGTCTATCAACCAGTGGCAGTGCTAGGTTATAGATTTGGCTGCCCCCCACAATAAACGTCTCCTGATCGTTGGCTGCAACCGTCAAGGCTCGTTCAATACTGTTTACAACGAATGCACCAGGTATTTGGTAATCTGATTGTCGGGTGATAATTACCGTGGTTCGTCCTGGCAACAAGCGGCCAATGGATTCATAGGTTTTACGACCCATGACAATATGGTGCCCCATGGTTAAGGCCTTGAATCTTTTCAAATCAGCTGAGATGTGCCATGGTAAATCCATCTCTCGACCGATAACTCCATTTTGGGAAATGGCAACAATAATAGAAAGGGCCATTGTACTACCGCTAATACTATTTGAACTTGGTGAAACTTAGACAGCAACGGAGGCTTTGATGTGCGGATGGGGGTCGTAGTTATCTAGGGTGAAATCTTCAAACTTGAAATCAAAGATGTTTGTTATGTCTGGATTTATTCGTAACGTTGGCAAATCTAGCGGCTCACGGGATAACTGCAATTCGGCTTGCTCGAGATGGTTGCTGTAAAGGTGTGCATCGCCGAGTGTATGTACAAACTCGCCAGGCTGAAGGGACGTGACTTGAGCCACCATTAGTGTCAGCAGCGCATACGAGGCGATATTAAATGGAACACCGAGAAACACATCGGCGCTGCGCTGATACAACTGACATGACAACTTGTCGTTGGCCACATAAAATTGGAATAATAAGTGACAAGGCGGCAGTGCCATTTTATCAACGTCGCCGACGTTCCAAGCGCTGACGATCAGACGACGAGAGTCTGGGTTGGATTTGATGTTTCCAATAACATCGCTAATCTGATCAATGACTCGACCATCCGTGCTTTGCCAACTCCGCCATTGGTGGCCATAGA